>JBFGLJ010000124.1:0-8723 GCA_041576235.1 Gemmatimonadales bacterium
ATCCGGCAAGGCCTGCCGTCCCCGGCGCGAATCCCATTGATCGCCGGTCAGGACCACGAGGTCGGGCCGCTCACGCTCGAGCGCGGCCAAGGCGTGACGGGCCGTCCGGTGAATTCCGTCGTAGAGATGGAGATCGCTGACGTGACCAATCCTGACCCCGTCGAGCGGCCGGGGGAGCTTCGGCACCCGAACGGTGTGCCGGGAGACCACGACCTCTTCGGGATCTTGCCAGTCAACGGCTGGAACCAGGGCGCCGGCGGCGACGGCGCTCGAGGCGGCGAGGAATTGGCGGCGGGAGAGACAGGTCTTGAACAGGGTGAAACTCCGGCGATGACAGGGGCGCCCGCCGACGCAGGGAGCAGCTCGGGGCAGCGACGAGGGACCGGAAGTATAGCAAAAACTACGCCGCGTTGGGCAGGCCGAAGAGCAACGGTCAGGAGGTCGGGACGGATGGATGCTGGCTCGAAGGGTATATTTCGGTGCCGGCGCGAACGTGGCGGAACTGGCAGACGCGCAGGATTTAGGATCCTGTCCCGTAAGGGGTGCGGGTTCGACTCCCGCCGTTCGCATTATTCCACCCCACTCCCTATTTCACCGGTCTCGGTCGCCAGTGGTCGGTCCCTCCCACGACCGCATTTCTAACCCCCACGCCCGCCTCTGTTTAGCTGCTGCTTCCCATTTGACCCCGGGGTTGCCGTCCCGGTAGATTCCAGCCCCCATGACTGAGATCACGGTCGAGAAGACCAGCGAAGACCAGGCCTCCAAGGCCTTCCGGGTCACGGTCCCTCCCGAGCAGGTGCAGGGGGCCGAGGCGAGGGCGGTGCGGTACTACGCCAAGCGGGCCAAGCTGCCGGGCTTCCGGAAGGGCAAGGTGCCGGCGGCGGTCATCAAGCGGCGGTTTGGTGATGCCATCCGGCAGTCGGTGCTCGAAGAGGTGATTCAGGAAGGCTGGAAGACGGCTCAAGACGTGGAGTCGCTCGACGCTGTACTGGACCGGACGGTGCGGAACGTCAAGTTCGAGGAGGGCGGACCGGTCGAGTTCGAGCTGGTGGTCGAGGTTCGGCCCACCATCACCCTCGATCACGCGAGCGGTTTCAAGCTCCAGCGGGTTGTTCCACCCATCGGCGAGCAACAGGTGAACGAGCGGCTGCACATGCTCCAGGAGCAGAAGGCGTCGTGGTTGCCCGTAGATGGCGAGAAGCCGGCACCCGGACAGTTGGTCAGCGTCGAGGTCACGGCGCTCGACGGGCCGGGCGAGGAAGGCCAGGCGAAGACGTATCAGTTGGTGCTGGGACGGGGCGAGGCGCTTCCGGCGATCGAGGAGCGCATCATGGAGCTCCTCCCCGGGGAGACCAAGGACGCCGAGATCGGCTTCCCGGAGGACGATCCCGACCCCGAGCGGCGCGGCACCTCGCGCCGGGTGCGGATCACGCTCCATGAGGTGAAGCGTCAGGACCTGCCGCCGCTCGATGACGCGCTGGCCCGAGAGGCTGGAGATTTCGAGACCCTCGACCACTTGAGGGCCGTCATCCATGAGGACCTGGCCAAGGCGGCCGAGCGGGAGGCAAACGCCCGGCTGCGCGACCAGCTCATTCACGAGATCGTCGAGGCCAATCGGGTCGAGGCCCCACCATCGATGGTGCGGCGCCTGGTTCGCGCCTACGCGGAGGCCTATGAGATTCCGGTGGAGCGGTTCGAGGCATTCTCGGGCGAGTTCCGGCCGGTTGCTGAGGTGCAGGTGAAGCGGGAGCTGGTGTTGGACGCCGTGACCAAGGCGCACGATCTCGAGGCCACGGAGGCCGACATCGATGCCCGGGTGGCTGAGATCGCGGCCTCGCAACAGAAACCGGTGAACGAGGTCTACGCGTCGCTTCAGAAGTCCAATCGGCTGCGGGATCTCGAACGCTCGATAACCGAAGAGAAGGTGTTTACCTTTCTCCTCGAGCAATCAACCGTCGAAGAGGTGCAAGCGTGAGCCGTACCAACTGGAATGCCCCGCCCCCGCCCCCGTCCGGGAATCTCTATCCGCCGTATATCATCGAGCGGTCGAGCCGTGGCGAGCGAACCTACGACATCTTCTCCCGCCTGCTCATGGACCGGATCGTGTTCCTCGGTGCTTCCGTCACCGACGACGTCGCCAACATCATCATCGCCCAGCTGCTCTTCCTCGAGGCCGACAACCCGGAAAAGGACATCTATCTGTACATCAACTCGCCGGGCGGCATTGTATCCAGCGGCATGGCGATCTACGACACCATGCAACACCTGAGGGCGCCGATCAACACCATATGCATGGGAATGGCGGCATCGATGGGGTCGTTCCTCTTAGCGGCGGGCACGAGCGGGAAGCGGAGCGCCCTGCCGCAGGCACGAATCATGATCCACCAGCCATCGGGCGGGGCCCAGGGGACCGCGGCCGATATCGAGATTCAGGCGCGTGAGATTCTCTACCTCCGGAACCGGATGAATCAGCTGTACGCGATCCACACCGGTCAGCCGCTCGAGACCATCGAGCGTGATATGGACCGTGATCGGTTCATGAGTGCTGAGGAGGCCAAGGAATACGGCATCATCGATAAGGTGTTCGAGCCTCGGAAGGAGGGCGAGGTGGCGCTCGCTGGGATGGCGTCGCCGACCCTTGACGGTCCCGAGCGCTGAAGGCACCTTTTCGGGTAGCTCAACTCTCACCTAACACCAGGCATGTCTACCGACAAGCACCTGCGCTGCTCGTTTTGCGGCAAGTCCAAGGATTCGGTTCGGAAATTCATTTCCGGCCCGTCGGTCTATATCTGCAACGAGTGTATTACCCTCTGCAATGAGATCCTCGCCGAGGACGAAGAGCGCGAGGTTGCGGAGAGCATCACTCAGGTCCCGACCCCTGCCGAGATCAAGGAAGTCCTCGATCAGTACGTGATCGGCCAGGAGCGCGCGAAGCGGACGCTCTCGGTCGCGGTCTACAATCACTACAAGCGGATCAACGCCGCCCGCAGCCGCGACGACGAGGTCGAGCTCGACAAGTCCAACATCCTGCTTCTCGGTCCGACCGGCGTCGGCAAGACCCTCTTGGCCCAAACGCTGGCGCGCATTCTGGACGTTCCCTTCACCATCGCCGACGCTACCACGCTCACCGAGGCGGGGTACGTTGGGGAAGACGTGGAGAACATCTTGGTACGGCTGCTCCAGGCCGGAGATTTCAACGTTGCTGAGTGCGAGCGCGGCATCGTCTATATCGACGAGCTGGACAAGATTGCCCGCAAATCCGAGAATCCCAGTATCACCCGCGACGTATCCGGTGAGGGGGTGCAGCAGGCGCTCCTCAAGATTCTCGAGGGAACGATCGCCTCCGTCCCGCCGCAGGGCGGACGCAAGCACCCGCAGCAGGAGTACATCCAGATCAACACGCGGGACATCCTGTTCGTTTGTGGCGGCGCGTTCGATGGGCTCGAGAAGATCATCGAGGCCAGGACGGGGAGGCAGCAGATTGGGTTCGGCGCGTCGAGCGAACTGCCGAAGGATGCGCCCACCGGAGTGGCCCTCTACCACGATGTGGAGCCGGACGACTTGCTCCGCTACGGTCTGATTCCCGAGTTGGTCGGCCGCATGCCGGTGATGGTGGCGCTCGATGAGCTGGACGAACAGGATTTGGTTCGCATCCTGCTCGAGCCACGCAACGCGCTCACCAAGCAGTACAAGAAGTTGTTCGAGTTGGAGAGTGTCGGACTCACGTTCGATCCCGCCGCCCTCCAGGCCGTCGCCGAGAAGGCGCTGAAGCGCGGGACCGGAGCCCGCGGTCTTCGTGCCATCCTGGAAACGATGATGACCGATCTCATGTTCGATCTCCCCAGCCGCGATGACGTGCGGGAGATCATCATCACGCGCGAAGCCATCGTCGACGCCAAAGACCCGCTCATTCTGACCGAACAGCCGCCGCTGAGCCAGCGGGAAGCGTAGTCCCCCCCGTTCGTTGCCCGCCATCTCGGCGGAACGGCCTCTCGATGACCGCCAGCTCCCCGCCGCCGGGCCGCCAACCGGAACACCGGACCTCGCCGCTCGAGGCCGTCGAAGTGGCGTTCGTCGGCAGTTTTCCGGATGCGGGGGTCTCCCTCGACCCCCGCCTGCCAGAACTGGCCGTCGTGGGCCGATCAAACGTTGGGAAATCCAGCCTGATCAATGCGCTGTTGGGCAGGCGCCGGCTGGCCCGGGTAAGCGGTACCCCCGGGAAGACGACGCTGATCAACGTGTATCGCCTCCCGGCGTTCTACCTCGTCGATCTCCCTGGCTACGGCTGGGCGCGGGCCAGCAAATCGGCCCGGGCCGGCTACCGCCGGCTGATCAGGCGCTATCTTCTAGAGCGGAGCAGCATCCGGGGCGTGGTCTGGCTCTTGGACATCAGGCACCCGCCCTCGAAGGACGACCGCGAGATGCAAGCGCTGCTCGAGCGTGCCGGCCACCCCGTGCTGGTCGTGTTGACCAAGGCCGATAAGCTCGCCTGGGCGCAGCGTCAGCAGCGGATCAGCGCCATGACCCGGCTGGTAGGAGTGGCGGAAGACCAGGTCCAAGCCGTGAGCAGCCGAACGGGGTGGGGGATCGCAGAATTGGGGGAAAGCGTTCGCGCCGCCGGAGAAGATGCCTCATGACGAAGCGCCTCGTGCACCTGTTGGTTCTGGCTTTGGCCGGTCCCATGGCCCTATCGTGCGCATCCAGGAGCCAGGCCCAAGTCGATTCGGCGCCACCGGATGCCGGGGGAAACGTCTCGCCCGACGTGCGTGGCGATCTCCCGCCGGCGGGGTATGGCACGCTGAATCAGAACAACTTGGCGGTGAACCTCCGAACCGAGGAACTCGAGGTCCGCTTCCTGCCGCTCGATGAGCGGGTCTTGCGACTGTTGGCTCCGGATGCCTACCGGTCGCTGCGGGATCTGGTGGCGTCGAAGCGGGCAGCGGTGGACTCGCTTCGGGTGCCGGCTGCTGGGCTGGTGCTCGTCACGTTCTTCAGTCTCAAGCCCGATGTACTCTTCGACGCCTATCTGGCCGGAGTCGAAGTCCGCAGTCGCCAGTACCGGCCGATCGGGGTGGTTCCCTACTCCGCCAACTTCAGCTCGGGGCAGCTCCGCACCCGTGAGCAAGCAACGGGGATCCTGGTGTTCGAGGAAGAACTCTCGGTGTATGAGCCGATGACCTTTTCGTACGGCCTCTTGAGCACTTCGGCTTGGCGCAGCAACCTGACCCGGATCGAGCGTGAGCGGGCCCGGGTCACAGCGGCGGCCCAGGCCGCCGAGGAAAAGCAGAAGTAGACATGGCCTACCTGCCGCTCCGGGATGTCTCGTTGCCCGCTGCGCCGACCAGCGTGTACGAGGCGTGGCTCGAGGAGCTCTCCGATCGGTTGCTGGCGCCCGACGCCGACTGGTACCGCCTGACCCGAGATATTCTCCAGCAGATCTACTACCCCCATCTCGGCGATTACGACGCCCTGGTGCAGGATCCCACGGTGCCCGCGCCGACGAGGGCCGCCCTGTTGGCCCTCGATCCGCACAACATCACCCTCGAGCCCGAGTACTACCAGGAAGTCGACGTCGAGCGGTACGCGCGGGTCAAGCCGCTGTTGTGGCTCTGGCAGGCCTTTGACCGCTCTCCGCTGGGCGGCGGGAACGTGCATCTGGGAATCAGATTTCGGCGGGTGTTGGCGCCGCACATCTTTCAGCGGTGTGGCCGGAACTTCAAGTGCTTCCAGGGCGTCGAGTTTTCGTTCGGGTACAACATGGACGTCGGCGATGACGTGGTCGTTCATCGCCATGTCCTGCTCGATGACCGGGGGGGCATCCAGCTCGGCAACCGGGTGAGTATCGCCGACTACGCCAACATCTACAGCCATACCCACAGCATCGTCGACCAGAGAGAAGTGATCAATCGGAGGACCGTCCTGGAAGACGATGTGCGCATTACCTACCACGCCACCGTGCTGGCCGGCGTCCGGGTCCGCGAGAATGCCATGGTTGGCGCCGCCGCTGTCGCGACCAAGGACGTCCGGCCCTATCACGTGAACGTCGGGATCCCGGCCAAGTCGATCACCGTCAAGCCGAATGCTCCGGCGACGGCCCGATCGACGGAGCTGAACCCCGATCACGACCGCAGCGATCCAGCATCATAGCGCTCAGTTGCGCGTGATCAGAATCCGGCGGCAGACGCGGGATACCAGGGATCGATCCTGACGTCGCCTTTGATCTTGGCTGCAATGGCCTTGGCATCGGCGAGGGCCCAGTAGTTCCCCGCCGCGGTCAGCCGTGGCGCCGCGATGAACCAGCCCCGCACGCGCAGGAACACGTTACCGGATACCTCTGTCTCCCGCCCGGCAGCATCGGTGGTGATACCGTCGCCCACCTCGTCGAACACGTTGCCTCGGATCTTGGTCTGGGTGGTGGCCTCGAGCACCACCGCGCGGTCGACGTCGGCCAGGACATTGTCATCCACCGCATAACCCCGGCTGGGTTCGTGGTCCTTGTTCCGCGCAAAGAGACGGATCCCGATGGCTCCTCCCATGATGACGTTGTCCGCGATGGCGTTATCGCTGCCGTGCTCGATAGCGATCGCTGCCTCGCGCGAGCCAATGACCGTGTTCCCCCGCACGGTGGTCCGGGTCGAATAGCCCAACCAGAAACCGTAGCGAGCGCTGTCGGCCCTGTTCTGCAGGAAGGCGTTGTCGGGGCTGAAGGTAGACTCGAACGCGTTGTGGTAGGCGAACGAGGCGTTGTTGCGAAACACGAGATTCCCAGTCGACGGCTGAACCAACGGCCGGTGGCCGCTCAGGAAAAACCCGTCTCCGGAATAGGTCAAATCATTGTCAGCCACAACGTTGGAGTCGCTCCGCTCGCGGAGGAGAATACCGGCCGCATCACAGCCGCGGCTATAGGAGCGCGACTCACACCGCGCATTGTGATGGGCCTGATTCCGCACAATGGTGTTGTGGGACGACTGCCAGAGATGAATCCCCCACCCTGAGTTGTGCGACACCTCGTTGTCGGCAATGTAGCTCCTCCGAGCCCGCACGAGGCCAATCCCGTTCTGCGCGCCTTTGGCAATGATCCGAGTAACGGTGGCGCCATCGGTGTTCTTGAGAAGAATCCCACCGCCGTACTGCTCGAACGAATCGGGCCTAAAGATGTCCAACCAATCGGCCTCGTCGAACCGGTCCGGCGTTGAGTGGAGCACTTGGGCCCTCGAGCCAGAGAGGTCCATGTCGGCAACCACATGGCCTTGGCCCCCCTCGAGACGGACGCCATACCGGTAGCCCCGTACGCCGCCCCCTACGATCGTGACCCGGTTCACCCCGCGGCTCACGATCCCGGCGCCCACAAACGCGCTGGCGACCGAGTCGCCGCTCTCGAGAGTCACGCCGGTCATGTCGAGTCGCGTGCCCGAGCTGGCGATGATCAGAACGCCTTGCTCGGCGGAATCGGCCACCCGGTACCGCCCAGGGCACACCTTCACCTCCCCTTGGATCTGGGTACCGGCCCGCGCCGGGCGAATGCACGGCGCCGGTGATGCGATGCCGAGGAGAGGGAGAGCCGCGATCAGGACAGCGGGTACAAGCGGTCCACCCAGCGTTTGCATCGTGGGACACCTCCATCGGACATATCCTGCCATAAGGATTCCTCGTATCATGATGGGCACTCCACGCGCGCGCTACTCGACGCGCAATACATCATCGACTGCTCCAGCGTCTCCGCCTCCCCCACCTCCACCGCCAAAGAGGACAACGATGTCCCCGACTGCTCGACGCTCCCTCGGCCAAGCAAAGCGGCCCTTCGCTCGTTCCGGCGACAGCCATTCCACGCGATCGTGCTCGGCGCTCAAGGTAACCTCTGCCTCGCTGCCGACCCAGGCCACGAACACCGGAACGAGTGCCACCTCGTCCCGGCTGTGATCGTAGAACGACTCGACCCTGCTCAGGTTATAGAGACGCTCGGGGACGAGGCCGGTCTCCTCGGCCAACTCCCTGCGGGCGGCCGCGCCTGGCCGCTCTCCCGGATCGATATGGCCGTGCACCGTCTCCCAGGATCCGGGGCAGCGTCCGCCGGGCCCTCGGCGCAACACCAGGAAGTCCATGCCGGGACCGCTCGCGCGGATGACATAGACATCAACCAAGGAGACGTGCACCCCGGTCACAGCCACCACGCCTGTGGAGGAAGGCACATCGGAAGGAGGGGAAGTGCAAAGATGAGCCCCGGCGCAACGGTCTCGCCGCCGGAGGGGGCGATAGTCACACCCGCCGACGCGCCATGACTGATTCCAAGCGGGCAGAGAGGGCCCGGGCCCGGAAGGGCTTGGTCAGAAAATCGTCGGCGCCGAGTTCAAAGACACGGACCTCATTGTCCTCATCGCCCTTGGCGGTGAGAACGATGACGGGAATGTGCCGAGTCACGGGACGAGAGCGAAGCTGCGAGAGGACCGAGTACCCGTCGAGCGTGGGCAGGTTGAGATCGAGGACGATGATATCAGGGGCGACCCGGTCGACCTGATCGAGCGCCTCGACTCCGTCGGCAGCTTCGGCGATGGTGAACCCCTCGCGCTCCAACAGATCCTTCATCACCCGACGGAGCTGGTCCTCGTCGTCCACCAGCAACACGGTGATACCACGGCCGCGCGGGGCGTCCTCTGCGCCTTCGCCGTCTCCTTCGTCATCGATCAGCTCGAGAACGCCACTCAGGTCCACATCCACCGGCGGCG
>JBFGLJ010000125.1:0-8572 GCA_041576235.1 Gemmatimonadales bacterium
CGGCGCGGGGTGGAGCAGTCTGGTAGCTCGCCGGGCTCATAACCCGGAGGTCGTGGGTTCAAATCCCACCCCCGCTATTGACGATAGGGCGGTACGGCGGTACTACGGTCGGGAAGGCCTCGCGCCCCACACCGCCCGGCCGCTGGACCGCCCATCGACGTCTCCGGGGCACGGGGCGGTTAGCTCAGCTGGTTAGAGCGCTACGTTGACATCGTAGAGGTCACAAGTTCGAATCTTGTACCGCCCATTCTCCCCTTTCCACAACCGAGGCCAGCCTCGGCTCCACATGAGCCGTGAGCGGGCTGTCCTCGCCCACCTGGCCCTATCACCACGATGACTGAGCCGGTCGCGCGCGTGTTGGTCTGGGCCGTCACGCTCTATCTCGTGCTCGGGGCGGCTTTCGCGGTCCCGTTCGTCATCTGGGGCGTTGGTCGCATCGACCCAGCCGCAAAGACCGGGACCCCGGGCTTCAAGATCCTGATCGTGCCCGGAGTGGCTGCGTTATGGCCCCTGCTGCTCATGCGGTTGCTCAGCGGACGAACGAGCCCTCCCGACCAGCGGACCGCCCATCACCCACCACGCCGGAGTTCCCGGTGATCCGGGCGCACCGGAGGCGACATCGCCTCATCTTCTTGGGCGCGGCGCTGATCGCGCCGGCAATTCTGATCGCCAGCCTGTCGATTCGCCGGGCGCCTCCGATCGTCGCCCCGCTGCCTCCGGCGCTGCAGGACTCGGAACAGGCCCTCGCGGCCTGGGAGCCAGCGTCCGAGGCCCGAGCCACCATCGCCGGGACCAACCTGTCGGTCCGCGTGCTCCGTGGTTCGGACGGCGCGTTCGCAATTGAGCTGCGACCCGATCGTCCACTGCGGCTTCCCGACGTGTTGGTGTACTGGACCGCCACGACCCCCACCGAGGTCCTCCCTGCCGATGCCACCTTGTTGGGCACCATGCGAGGTGAGCGGCCCTTCCGGGCACGCCTGCCACAGGCACGCGCCACCGGCGCCATAGACACCCCTGGGGCCCTGCTCTTCTACACGCCCGCGCAGGGCAATGGCGGACGCCTCATCGGGGGACTTGGCGTTCCTCGTGCCGGCGAAGGCGGCGCTGATGAGTGAGCGCTACCGGGCGGTTGGGTGGACGAAGCACAAGCGCGCATACGACACCGTCGTGGTGGCTGGTGCGGTCGCTACCTTCGCGGTGTTCGCGCTCGTGACCAAACTCCGTGACCCCGATGCCACCATCGAGACCCTTCTCATTCGTGGGTTCGGGCTGGTCGCCATCCTGCTGCTCCACGTGGTGTTGGTCATCGGACCCCTCGCGCGGCTGAACCCGCGCTTTCTCCCGTTGCTGTACAATCGGAGACACCTCGGTGTCACGACGTTCATGTTTGCCCTGGCGCACGGCGTCACGGCCATCGTTCAGTTTCATGCGCTCGGTGACCTGCACCCCATTGTGAGCGTCTTGACCGGCGACGGCACCTATACCGCCCTCGGTCAGTTCCCATTTCAACCTCTCGGACTCGTGGCTCTGGGCGTATTGTTTCTGCTTGCGGCAACCAGCCACGACTTTTGGCTTGCGAATCTCACCGCACCGATATGGAAAGCCCTTCACATGTCGGTGTACCTGGCCTATGTGCTGTTGCTTGCCCACGTCGCGCTCGGGGTGCTGCAAGCGGAGACCCACCCCGCATTGTTCGCCGTGCTGACCGTGGGCGCGCTGGTGGTCGTCGGGCTTCATCTCCTCGCGGGACTCCGGGAGCGTTCTGGAGATCGCCTTCACCTGCCAGACGCCGCCGACGGCTACGTGGACGTGTGCGCCGTGAGCGACATTCCCGAGGATCGGGCCATCGTGGCCTGCATCGCCGGGGAGCGAGTGGCGGTGTTCCGATATGATGGTAAGATTTCGTGTGTCTCCAACGTGTGCCAGCATCAGAACGGTCCGCTCGGCGAGGGCAAGATCATTGACGGTTGTATTACCTGTCCGTGGCATGGCTATCAATACTACCCCGATTCAGGGCAATCCCCCCCGCCGTTCACAGAGCGCATTCCGACGTTCAACGCGCGCATCGTCGACGGCAGGGTGCATGTCGATCCTCGGCCGAATCCGCCTGGAACTGCCGTGCCCCCTATAACGTTTGGAAGCCAATGACTACTCCCCCACCACAGCCTGACGAATTCTACGTTGGCTACCTAGCCCGGGCACCGGGGGGGATCGCCCGATTCGTGCGCCGCAGCGTCCTCGGACTGTTGATCGTGGGGCTCGGCAGCGCGGTCGTTGCCTCAACCGCCCAGCGACCCTTTGATGCCGCCACGTTCGAGTTCGGAAACCAGCGCACCTTCGAAGGCCGTGTGACCATGGCGCCGTATCCGTCGCTCGTGGTCGCACGGCCTGGAACAGCCGGGCACGGCGTCGGTCCGGTTTCCCGGTATCACCTCGTGGCCCCGGGCAAGCATGGCGCCGACGCGATGGTGGATCCCCTGGTCGACTACATGGCGACGCTGGAAGGGTCGCTAGTCTATCGAGACGACCAGACCATGATCGAGGTGGTCCCTGGATCCCTCGCTCGCCGCCCAGAGGCCGGCATGTCCGCCAACGCCGATTCGGCCGAACGGCTCGGCCGGGTGACCCTCAAGGGCGAGATCGTCGATGCAAAGTGTTTCCTCGGGGTCATGAACCCGGGGAGCTGGACCCCGCACCGGGCGTGCGCGGTGCGCTGTTTGAGCGGGGGCATTCCGCCAATGCTCGTAGTCCGAGATTCGCTCGGCGTCGCCGCCTATGTGCTCCTGGCCACCAGTGATGGCCGGCCGGCGGGGGCGGCCCTCCTCGATCTCGTTGCTGAGCCGGTGGAAGTCACCGGCCGGCTCGAGCGACGGCTCGGTCAGCTCATGCTATTTGCGGACCGTTCCGGCTACCGCCCGCTCTAATGCCCAGCGGTCCAGGACATCCCCCCTCCAACGCCGCGGCCGTCACCGGCCCGCGCACGGCCTCCGCCGTTGCGATCGCCGGGTATCCCACCGCGCGGGAGCGCCTCCCCACGGGTGACCATCGAAGCGGGGTGTATCGACTCCATTTCGCCCAGTCTCCTCAAGAACTCGATCAGATTCTCAGGCTCCGATTCGAAGTCTTCAATCTCGAACTGGCAGAGGGTCTCGAAGAATCGTACCACACCGGCCGTGACGAGGACGAACTCGACGCACGCTTCCATCACTTGGCCATTACGGTTCTTTCGACCGCGGAAATCGTCGGCACTTACCGCATGCAAACCGGGGAAATGGCTCAGATCCTTGGCGGCTTCTACTCCGGCGGTGAGTTCGATCTCTCGGGATTGCCACCGGAGGTCGTCCATGAGGGCGTGGAAATCGGGCGAGCCTGCGTTGCTCGCGACCACCGAAACGGTCGGGTGCTGCAACTCATGTGGCGCGGGCTCGCGCAATACCTAACCTGGAATGGCAAGCGCTATTTGTTTGGTTGCTGCTCGCTCAACTCCCAAGACCAGGACCTCGGCCATCGCGTCTATCAGGCCCTGCTCGCCGCGGGCCACGGTGCGGAGACCTGGCGCATCGACCCATTGCCCGGCTTCGAGTGCGCACCGGACCGATTGCGCCAGACGCGCCGCCCCGATGTGCACGTGCCTGCGTTGTTCCAGAGTTATCTCAACCTGGGCGCCAAGATTTGTGGCCCGCCGGCCATCGACCGGCGCTTCCGAACCATCGACTTCTTGGTCTGTCTCGATATTCAGGCACTCGATCCCCGTGTCTTCCGCACCTTCTTCGGTTGATCGTCCAGACGCGCCGGAGCGCCGCCGCGGGGCGAGCCGGATGCTCGCCCGGCTGGTGGAACTCGCCTGTTGGACGGGGCTGTGCTTCATCCTCTGGGGGTCGGGAGGGCTCGTGTTACTGGTCGCGCCGGGGCCCAGGGAGCGCTGGAGGCGAGCGTGGTTTCGCCGCTGGGCCCGCGGAGTGGCATGGGTATTGGGGATGGCCATCGAGACCCATCGCTCGCCGCCGACCTCTCACACTGCATCGCATCTCTTGGTCACCAACCATTTGTCGTATGTCGACATCGTTCTCCTGGCGAGCCAAGTGCCCGGCATCTTTGTGGCAAAGAAGGAGGTCCGGCGTTGGCCCATCTGGGGCTCGCTGGCCCGGCTGATGGGGACCATCTTCTTGGACCGGGGACGGCGCCGGGACACGCTCCTGGCGACGGCCCAGATCGACAAGGCCCTGGCCCGCGGCGAGACGGTGATCCTGTTTGCGGAAGGGACGAGTACCGAGGGCAGCATGGTCCAGCGATTCAAGCCCGCCCTCTTGGAACCGGCCGCGCGAGCCGGGGTTCCCGTCCATTATGCGAGCCTGTCGTACCACACAACGGCATTGGGACCACCGGCCAGCGAGGCCGTGTGCTGGTGGGGGGACATGCGTTTCCTTCCCCATCTCATGGCGTTGTGCCGGTTGCCGGGGTTCAGGGCACGGATCGACTTCGGAGACGATCCGATCGTAGATTGGGATCGAAAGTCTCTCGCGCGTAGGCTGCATCACGCCGTTTCGTATCAGTTCGTCCCAAGCGTACCGTAAGGAGTCGCCATGGCGGGGCCCGAAGGACCTATTCATGTCAACGTCCAGCTCTTGCGCCAAGGCATCGCCGCGCTGGAGCTGATAGGGGGCGAACGGTACGCCATGCGTCCTGCCGATGGGGAATCCACGATTGGAATGCATTTTCGGCACGTACTCGATCACTACCAGGCGTTTCTGGCGGGGGTGGCACATGGGGGCGCGAAGATCGATTACGATGCCCGCGAACGCGACCACGCCGTGGAGTCGTCCGTGGCAACCGCCAGGAGTCGGGCCGAGGCCTTGGTCTCCCAGTTGGAGGCGCTCGCACCCGGTCGCCTGGATGCCCCGGTGACGGTGAACGCCAGCACCTCCAGCGATCCGGCATGCGCGCCCGAATGGACATCGACGACGGCCAGGCGCGAACTCGCGTTCCTGGTGAGCCACACCGTTCATCACTACGCGCTGATCAGCCACCTGGCCCGCACGTTCGACGTGCGGCTCCCCGAGGCCTTTGGGGTAGCGCCATCCACCCTCGCCTATCGGCAGCTCACCGCATAGTGTGCACCTTGAGTTGGCTGCCGTCGCGCCACGGATACACGGTGTGGTTCAACCGCGATGAGCGGGTCACTCGCGCGCGCGGGATCGCGCCCGAGCGCGGATCCCAGCACGGCGTGGCGTTCATCGCCCCGCAGGACGGCGAGGCCGGAGGCACCTGGATTGGCGCCAACGCGCTGGGCGTGACCGTCTGCCTGGCCAACCGGTACCACGACGGACCCGGGGCCACCGTGGCTCAGGCGCGTGCGCGGGTGAGCCGTGGCAGGCTTGTTCCCAGCCTGCTTGGGAGCCGGAATACGAACGTACTCTCGGCGACCCTCAAGGGCGCCGAACTCGAGGTGTATGAGCCGTTTACCGTCGCCGCGTTCGCCGTGGGGGCGCCGGCACACCTATTGGCCTGGAACGGAGCCGAACTCACCTCATGGACCGAGAGCGACCCGGGCATCATTTTGACCAGCTCGGCTGTGGACCAAATGACCGTCGCCCAGGCGCGCCATACCACGTTGGCCGCAGCGCTCGCGCAAGAGGGAAACCGGCTCATGCCGGCCGTCCTCGACCGGCTTCACGCCAGTCACATCCCGTCGCCCTCGGGCCTATCGGTATGCATGCATCGAGAGGACGCCCGCACCGTGAGCCTGAGCCGGGTGGAAGTCGGCCCGGACACGATTCGGTTCCAGTACACGCCCGGCCCACCGTGCAGTACCCCGGCCAACGAACCCGTGACCCTGACCAGGGTCGCCGCTGCTTCTGCGCCGTAGCCCCTCTGTGAATCCTCCGGCCGAAGCGGAACCGGGCTTCGCACAAGGTCGTTCTCCCTCTCCCGCCTCTCGCCTGTTCTTCTGGGGCCGCTGGCTGGTTGGCATCTACCTGGTACTCCTCGCCGCCTCGCATGTGGTGCGCCTCGTGTGGCCGGTGGATGCCGAGCCGAGGCCGGATCTCCTGAACGTCGAACTCCAGGAAATAGACGGCGAGCGCACCGGTCAGGGCTCGGTGCGGCTGGCATACCGCGAGGTTCCCCCCGCGCCCGGGGCCGCGGTCGACACTCCAGCCCCGGTGGTGCTGTTGGTCCATGGCAGTCCCGGCTACGGCCGTTCCGTGTTGCACTTGGGGAGGCTCTTGGCTCGCCATGCGGCGGTCTTGATACCCGATCTTCCGGGGTTCGGCGGGTCGACCTACTGGATTCCAGACTACTCGATTCGGGCCCACGCCTCGTATCTCCGGCAGTTCTTGGACTCTCTCGGCGTCGACGCAGTCCACGTGGTTGGCTTCAGCATGGGCGGTGGCGTGGGACTCGAGCTCTTCCGGCTTGCACCGGAGCGGATTCTATCGCTGACCATGCTGTCGTCCATCGGGGTCCAGGAACTCGAGTTGCTCGGCGACTACCGACTCAATCACGCCATTCACGCCCTTCAACTCGGCCTCATCTGTCTCGTCCAAGAAGGGGTTCCGCATTTCGGGCGACTCGACGCCATGGGATTGAACATTCCCTATGCTCGGAACTTCTACGATACCGATCAGCGCCGGCTGCGGGGGCTTCTGGAGCGCTTCGACAAGCCCATGCTCATCGTGCACGGGGAACGGGACGCGCTGGTCCCGGCGACGGCGGCACGCGAGCACCATCGGATCGTCCCGCAATCGCGCTTGGTCATGCTGAGCGGCGATCACTTCTTGGCCTTCCGTGAGCCCGCACGGCTCGCGGCCCCCGTTGGGGCGTTCATCGCGGAGGTGGAGCGGGGAGAGGCCCGAACTCGGGCCCAGGCCACCGTTGAGCGCGTGAGGCGGGCAGCCCAGCCCTTCGACCCGGCGAGCGTGCCCGGCACGCAGGGGTTCTCGCTGTTCGTGGTTTTGGCGCTCATCGCCGCCGCGACCCTCGTGAGTGAGGACTTGACCGGGATCGCCACCGGGCTCCTGGTAGCACGGGGGAGCATCGGCTTCGTCCCCGGAACCTTGGCCGTGATCATCGGGATCTTTACGACGGACGTCCTGATCTACATAGGCGGGCGCTTCCTGGGCCGCCCCGCACTTGGGCGGGCCCCCCTCAAGTGGCTGATCACCCCCAGGACAGTCGAACGCACGGGCCACTGGTTCGACCGGCGGGGTGCGGCGCTGATCTTCTTGAGCCGGTTCACCCCCGGGACGCGGGTGGCCACGTACATCGCCGCGGGCATGCTGCGGATGCGATTCCTGTCGTTTGCCGGCTGGCTCTTGTTGGCGGTGGTCCTGTGGGTGCCCATCGTCGTCGGGGTGGCCGCCGTCTTCGGCTTCGAAATCGATCGATTCGTCGAGCCCCTCGCTGGTCCGACCTGGCCCTGGATCCTTGGCTTCGCCATCGGCCTCTACGTCGTTCTCCGCATCGGGATCAGGCTCTTCACGTTCCGGGGCCGGCGGCGTCTGCTCGGGACCTGGCGCCGGCTCACCCGGTGGGAGTTCTGGCCCCCCTGGATCTTCTACCTGCCGGCCGTGGCCTATGTGCTGTGGCTAGGGATCAAGCACCGATCCCTCACCCTGTTTACCGCCGCCAACCCCGCCCTGCCCGATGGCGGGGTGGTGGGCGAGTCCAAGTACGCCATTCATCGGGGGCTCGTTCACGCCACGGACCTCTTGCCCAAGACCACCTTGCTCTCCGCCGCCGACGCGCCCGACGCCCGGATGGCCGTGGCGCGTGCGTTCATGAGCGAGCACGAACTCGCGTTTCCGGTGCTGATCAAGCCCGATGTCGGAGAACGAGGACGGGGTGTGCACCTCGCGCACCATGAAGCAGAACTCCGCCAGCACGTACGCCGCGCGACCCGCGATCTGCTCCTTCAGGAATACATCCGAGGGGACGAATTCGGGGTGTTCTATTACCGGATGCCGCACGAGGCCCGCGGGCGCATCTGGGCGATCACTGAAAAGAAGCTCCAGTCAGTGATGGGCGACGGTAAACACAGCCTGGAAGAGCTGATCCTCATGGACGACCAAGCGGTGTGCCAGGCCCGGGTCTTCCTCCGCCGCCATGAGCATCGCCTCGACGACGTTCCCGCACCCGGTGAGGCGGTGAGCCTCGGCGACCTGGGCAATCACTGCCAGGGGGCCCGGTTCTACGACGGTACCCACCGGGTGACCCCCGCGCTGGAAGAGGTGGTGGACCGGGTGAGCAAGGGCTATGAGGGATTCTTGGTAGGACGCTACGATGTCCGGGTCCCGTCTCCCGAGGACTTCGAGCAAGGGACGAACCTCACCATCATCGAGCTCAACGGGGTGACGTCGGAGGCGACCAACATCTACGACCCGAAGAACAGCCTGTGGGGCGCCTATCGAATCCTGTTTGAACAGTGGCGGATCATCTTCCGGGTGGCCGAGGCTAATCGGAAGGCCGGCGTTCGGCCATCGCGACTCCATCGGCTCCTGGGGCGCATCGGCCGGCACTATTTCGGGTCCACTGCCTGAGTCTCACGATGTGCCCTCCCCTCTCCCCTCTCCCC
>JBFGLJ010000126.1:0-8559 GCA_041576235.1 Gemmatimonadales bacterium
ACCCCAAGTACCTTGCCCCCCGCCGGACCGGCCCGCATCATAGGGTCTAGCTACCCCCGGTTCCGGCTACACAGAAGGAGGCCATCATGCGTTCCATCCACGGGCTTTCCGTCGCACTCGCTCTCGGGGTCTTGGGGTGTGGCGGGGCACAGGAGGCCAGCTACTCCGATGCTGTGACCGCCGATCCGGACCGCTACACGACCGAGTTCGAGAACGACGCGGTCCGGCTCCTGCGGGTCAACTACGGCCCGGGCGAGCAATCGGTCATGCATCGTCATCCCTTCCATTGCGCGGTTGCCCTCAACGACGCCTCCTGGCGCATGCACGACACCCACGGCGAGGCCATGGACCTCGCGACGCCGATGGGCGAGCTCGTCTGTGTGGAGGAGGGCGTGCACATGCCCGAAAACACCGGCACCGCCGCCGCCGAAGTGGTGTTGGTCGAGATGAAGGGCGGCATGCCGGGCGCCTGGACCAGCGATCAGCCCGACGCCGTCACGGCCGATCCGGCCCGCTATGCAGTCGAGTACGAGACCGACGCGGTTCGGGTGGTCCGGGTGAACTACGGCCCCGGCGAGACCTCCGTGCTCCACAACCACCCGGCCTACTGTTTCGTGGCCTTGGGAGACGGCAACTGGCAGATGACCGATGCCGACGGGGTCAGCACCGAGCTGCCCACCACCCACGGGCAACTGGCCTGCGCGGATGCCCAGGTGCACTCGCCCCGCAATATCGCAGCCACGGCCGGCCAAGCCATCTTGATAGAGTTCAAGGGGAGGGAGACGGCCGGGGGGATGTGACGTCGGTCTCGAGACGTGAGACGTGAGTCGGAGGGGCACTCAGACACTTAGACCGACGACCAAACAGCGCGCACTGGCGACTGACGTCTCACTCGCTCGTCATGATGAACAGCGGCTGCCCGCGGAAGGTCTCATAGCGGGGGCGGAGCCGGGCCGTATTGTAGTACTTGGCCACGTCGATGACCTTCTTGCGGCCGGTCACAACGTCGATCGGCACGCTGTCGTAGACGCCGTTCCGGAGGCTCACCAGCCGGCCCGAGGTCCCGGCGAGCACCAGGTCCAGCGCGAGGTTGCCGAACGCCATGGGCACAATGGAATCCACCGCGTCCGGGTCGCCGCAGCGCACGAGGTATCCCAGCCGTTGGTTCACGATGTTGACCCGGCGGCCGTCGTTGAACCGGGGCGAGACCTCCTTGAGCCGGGTGGCCACCTTGTCGCCGATGCCGCCGAGCTTGCGGTGGCCGTACTGGTCCGGCTCGTGGCCCTCGAACGACATGGCCTGTTCGTCGACCATGGCGGCGCCCTCGGACACCAGCACCACAGCGTACTTGGACGGGTGGCGCCGGCGGTCGTAGAGGAGGAGCTCGCACAGTCGGTCTAGCTCGAACGGGTGCTCGGGGATGACGCAGCGGTCGGCGGCGCCCGCCATGGTGGGGAGGAGCGCCGTGTAGCCGGCGTAGCGCCCGAACACCTCGATCACCAGAAAGCGCTCGTGCGAGCCGGCGGTGGTCCGGAGGCTATGGGTCATCTCGATGGTCCGGGTGACACAGGTGCTGAAGCCGATGCAATAGTCGGTGCCCGGCACGTCGTTGTCCATCGTCTTGGGGATCCCGACGACCCTGACGCCCTCCTGGTGCAGGCGCTGGGCGTAGCTCAGGGTGTCGTCCCCGCCGATGGGCACCAGGTAATCGATCCCCAAAAACTCGAGATTGGCCAGGATCGCCGGGGTCACGTCGTTCACCGGCTCCGTGTAGGTGGCGGCGAGGTGTGGAGGGACCAGAGCTATGGGCAAATGGCTCGGCCGGGTGCGCGAGGTGTGGATGAAGGTGCCGCCGGTCCGGCCGGCGCGGTTCACCACGTCTTCGGTCAGGAGTTGGATGTTGGCCTGGTTGTCCGCCTCGCGATCGGGGATGAGGTCCACCAACCCGCCCCAGCCTCGCCGGATGCCGATGACCCGGTAGCCTTCGCGTAGGGCCCGGATGGTGAGGGCGCGGATGGCCGGGTTGAGCCCGGGCACATCGCCGCCGCCTGTCAGGATGCCGATGGTGCGCGTCGTGGCCACAAGCTGCTCCTCCGTGTCGTGGTGCCCTCGGATCCAAAATAATGGAACCCGGAGCGCCGATAGCACCGGCTGGCCGGGAGGGGGTGGAGCTCGCCGTCGGATTTCAGATCAACTTCATCTACGATTCACGGCGGGTTGGGTAGGGTGGCACAGTAGCCAGGGTCCACCGAAGCATATTCCCGAGGAGCCCGGTTCTATGCCTATCCCGACGTCACGCGAAGACTTGGTCGACTCGGTCACCTCGACCTTCGCCAAGCTCGAGACCGAACTCGATCGCGCCGGCCCCGGCGTGGCCAAGCTGCACGCGGTCGATGACTGGACCGTCAAGGACCTCCTGGCGGTCCGGCTCTGGTGGACCGAGCACGTGGCCCAGTGGGTCGAGGCCGGGCGCCGCGGCTCGAAGCCTGTCACCCCGGCCCGGGGGTTCGGCTGGTCGGAGACACCCAGGCTCAACGCCGACATCGTCAGGAAGGCTCGGGGACTCCCGTACACGACCATTCGCAACAGGCTCAAGCGAGGCTCCAAGAGGGTTTTACGCCTCATCGATGCCCTCGATGACGCCCAACTGCTTGAGGTCGGCGTCTTTCCGTGGGCCGGCAACTACCCCATCGCCCGCTGGATCTCGATCAACACCACTCGGCAGTACACCACGGCCCGCGGCTTCGTGCGAAAGGCGGTGCGGGAAAGCGGAGCAGGAGATGTGAGGTAGGGGGCGGACCGACGTCCGAAGACCGCGGACCAACGACTGAAGACCGGAGACTGAAGAGCCACGCCGGTGGCCTCATCCATCGGCTCTTCCTCCTTGCGCCCCGCGCACTCCGCTCGTTCTCGCTGCTACATTCTTATGATGAGCAACGACCCGCTTTGGCAGCAGCTGGACAAACAGCGTCCCGAAGACGTCGCCCGGCGCCTGGCCCAAGGCATCTATGGGAAACGCAATGAGGCCAGCGTGCGGCGTTGGCTGGAGGAACGTGGCGGTGACCTGGCCGCCACTGCCAAGAAACGGGCCTTCCGCGAGCGGGTCACCTGGATCATCCAAATGCTGCTGAGCGGGTAGCACCGCCTCTCGACCGACGACCGGCGTCTCATGTCTCGCGTGTCCCGTCTCCCCTCTCACTTGCCAAACGGCTCCCCGCGGCCCACCATAGCCCCTTCGCCGTGCCTTCATCGCTCGAGAGCCGGGAGGGAACCCATGCTCAAGGTCCTGACGACCGCCGCGCTCGGTGCCGCCGCTGCCGCGGCTGTTGTGTCCACCGCGACCCCGACCCCCGCCTACGCTCAGACGCTCGTCGATGCCGCCAACCCCCAGTCCGTGCTCCAGGTGGCGCGGGGGTGGGGCAGCGCCACCCTCGAGACCGACAGCCGTGGCAAGCCCAAGATCAAGGGGCGAGCCAAGGGCCACGCCTATGTCATTTGGTTCTACGGGTGTCAGGACGGAAGAAACTGCCAATCGATCCAACTCTGGAGCGGATACAACAAAGAGGGCGTCTCCCTGAAGACGATCAATGATTGGAACCGCGGCAAGCTGTTCGGCTCGGCTCACATCGATCGCGACGGCGACCCCATTCTCACCTACGACGTGAACCTGGACAACGGGGTGACCCGGGCCAACTTCGACGACACGTTCTCGCTGTGGATCGACGTGATCGTCGGCGACTTCAAGGAGCACATCGGCTGGAATCAGTAAGGGGTGAGCTGAAGGCGGGGAGGGGGTAGGGCACGAGGTCCTACCTCCTCCTTCCTGCTTCTCTACGCCTCTTGAGGCTCTTCCCGCTTGGCCAGCATCCCACCGCCGATCAAGACGCCGAGTGCTCCGACAACTGGATTGATCAGGGCAGTCCAGAGCGGTTGTTGGGCGTTCTGCATGGCCTCTGTCATGGCCACCTCGTCGGGCCGTGGCCCGGTCGGCGTCTCCCCCGATCCGGTGACCATCGGGATGACAAAGGCGAAGCCCAGGACCAGCACGATCACGGCCAAGATCTTGGCGGCGTTCTTTTGGCGAGCCACCGCGGCACACGCGGCGCCGCCAAGGATGGCGCCGACGAGCCCGAGCAGGACGCTCATGATGGCCCAGATAGCGGACGGAGCCCATGACCCGGGCTGAAAGGTTCCTTTGGCACCCAGGATCATGTACATGAGGGAGAAGGTGGCAAGAACAAACGCCACCATCACCACGTATCCCAGGACGATCCCACCAATCAGCCGGCCCATGATGGCTCCTTCGTGGAGTGCGAGGTGAGGTCCCGCGCCCATTCGGCGGTGCGGCGGCCGGGGGTTGAATAGAGCGGATATACCGCGTCCTGGCACGGTGTCAAGCGGGAGCCCCGTCAAACGAAACCCGGTGTCGGCCCCGGTCGTATGTGGCTGCGGCAGCCTTTCTTTCCATTCAACCGGAGGGCGCCATGAGACTGGTGCTGGTTCTCCTCGGACTCTCGCTTGGTGCGTACCCGCTCATGGCCCAAGAAGGGGGCGAGGAGGCCGCGGTGCGGCAGGTGCTGATCGACGCCTATGTCCATGGCCTGCATGTGAATCGTGACATAACCGCGGTCACGAGCGGGTTCCATCCCGACTTCATCATGCACGTCTACGACGACGGCCAGTTGATCCAGGCTCCCCTGGCGATGTGGCTCGAGCGTCTGCAGCTGGACGGGGCCACGAATCCCAAGTCGGTCGACTACCAGTTCGATCTGGTCGATCTGACCGGCAACGCGGCCATCGCGAAGATGGAGATTTTCGAGGATCGGCGGCACATCTATACGGATTATTTCGGACTCTATCGGTTCGATGACGGCTGGAAGATCGTGAACAAGATCTTCGTGGGGCATTGACGGGCTTTTTCCGCCGGTCGTAGCCCATGCCGGCGGCGAGATCCACAGCGGCAAACCATCGGTGAGGCAATGTGACCATCCGTCGCAGGAGGGAATGGGGAAGTCCTTGAGACGAGCACATACGCCTTCGACGCCCGAGGGGGCTACGAGGTGACCGCCCCACGGGAGTGGGGGACGGGGCCAGAAAGGGAAGGCCTGCCAGTCGTGCGTCTCCGCGCTAGATTTGGATACCGGTAGGAGGCTGTATGAACATACGCATGATCGTATTCCCCCTCGCGCTCCTGGCCGCCGGCTGCGGCGAGCGCGACACCGGTGGGGCCCTGCTGGGTCCCCAAGACATTGCGGCCCTCGCGGCGGCCGAAGACCACTGGGCAGCACGGCCTTTCGCCGATTACGTGTTCGAGACCCGGCGGGTCTGCTTCTGTCCGTTCGAAATGACGCAGTGGACCAGGGTGACCGTTCGGTCAGGCGCGGTCGCGCGGGCAGAGCGGGTAGCGGACGGGACCGTGCTGCCACCCGATCAGCACCAGGTGTGGTGGACGATCGAGGACTTATTCGAGGAGATCCGCCACGCGGCCGCCAGTGAGTTCTATCGTGACATCGTGGTCAGCTATGATCCGGATCTTGGCTTTCCTGTCCGGATCGAGTTGCTCGAGAAGCCCATCGTGGCCGACGCCGAGGCCACCATCGATGTTCGGGCCGTGGGGCCGGCCAGCTAGAGCGCACAACCCGGAAGTCCGGGCAGCGTGGAGTCCGATTCGTCGACCGGATGGTTCGGGCAACGCGTGTATCAGGCGCTGTGTCGACACCGTTGTGCCAAGGGGTCGTTCCGCATCCCGCTTCCGCTGCGCCTTCCCTCGATTGCGGGCTGAGGTGAGATTCGTACGTTGAGGCAGAATCACTTGAAGCGAGTTTGGATGGACGTGACCAGAACCCTGCGACCCGAAACCGACGAGTACGCCGCGTCCTTTAGCGGTTACGTCGCCCGCATTGCGGAGACCGAACACATCGAGGCTGTGTTGGCCAGTCAACTCGACGAAGTCGTGACGTGGCTCGAGAGTATGCCCGAAGTCCGGGGCGACTACCGGTACGCACCCCGGAAGTGGAGCATTAAGGAGGTGGTCGGGCATTTGTCCGATACCGAGCGGGTGTTCGCCTACCGGGCACTCCGGATCGGTCGGGGCGACACCACTTCCCTGCCAAGCTTCGACGATCAATCATACGTGACAGAGCTGCGAGCCGGAGATCGTCCCTTGGCCGATATGGCTGCGGAATGGGGCGATGTCAGGCGGGCGACGATTGCACTGTTGCGTAACTTCCCGCCCGCAGCCTGGCAGCGGTGGGGAACTGCGAGTGACCAGCCGATCACCGTCCGCGCTCTTGCCTACGTCATTGCAGGACACGCACGGCACCACCTCGAGGTCCTGAAGACGCGATATACAGCGTGACGGGCCGATGAGCGGTCTCAGTGAGCTGGAGCGCCTTGGTACCGCACTCGCGGACCGGTATGCCGTCGAGAGTGAACTCGGCCAGGGCGGGATGGCGACCGTTTACCTGGCGGACGATGTGAAGCATCGCCGCAAGGTGGCGATCAAGGTTCTCCGGCCCGAGCTAGGCTCTCTGCTCGGTCCCGACCGGTTCATCGGCGAAATCCGGATCGCCGCAGCGCTCAATCACCCCCATATCCTGCCGCTCTACGACTCGGGTGAAGCCGACGGGCTCCTCTTCTACGTCATGCCCTACATTACGGGCGAATCGCTTCGCGACCGGCTCAATCGTGAGAAGCAGCTCCCGATCGACCACGCCATTCAGATCACGCGCGACGTGGCGGATGCGCTCGACTACGCGCATCAGCACGGGGTTGTCCATCGCGACATCAAGCCGGCGAACATATTGATCCACGAAGGCAAGGCGATGGTCGCCGACTTTGGCATCGCGATGGTCGTCGACGCAGCACCGAGCGAGCGGCTTACACGCACCGGCTTGACGGTGGGCACGTCGGAGTACATGAGCCCAGAGCAGGCGGCCGGCCAGCGCTCGCTGGATTCTCGCAGCGACGTGTACAGTCTTGGCTGCGTGCTTTACGAGTTGCTCGCGGGCGAGGCGCCGTACACCGGCGCCACGCCGCAAGTGGTGATGGCCAAGCAATTCACCGAGCCGGTGCCCCGGGTGCGCCGGCTCAGGCCGACGGTGCCGCCACTCGTGGAGCAGGCTTTGACGACGGCGCTCGCCCAGGTACCGGCCGACCGATTCGCCTCGGCGGGGGCGTTTGCCCAAGCGCTGACCCGCCCGGGCGGTGCGGGCGGTGGGTCTCCATCCGTCGCTGTCCTCCCGTTCCTCAACCTGAGCACGGACCCGGAGAACGAGTTCTTCGCCGACGGGATCACCGAGGACGTGATCGCCCAGCTGTCGAAGGTCCGCGCCCTCAAGGTCATTTCCCGCACATCGGTGATGGCCTTCAAGGGGCGGGAGCAGAGTCTCAAGGAGATTGGAGCGGCACTGGAAGTGGCAGCGCTGCTCGAAGGCAGTGTCCGGCGCGCCGGAAGCCGGGTACGGATCGTGGCGCAGCTCATCGACGTCGCGACAGACCAGCACCTCTGGGCCGAGACGTACGACCGCGAACTGAACGACATCTTCGCTATCCAGACGGACGTGGCGTTACAGATTGCGGCCGCGCTCCAGGCGGAGCTTTCTCCCGACGAGAGCAAGCGGATTCACCAGGAACCCACGGACGACGTCCAGGCCTACCAGCTCTACCTGCAGGGGAGACACTGCCTGAACCGCTATACCCAGGAAGGCGTGGAACAGGGTATCAAGCATTTCGAGCAGGCGGTGGCGCGAGACCCGGAGTACGCGTTGGCGTACGCCGCCATCGCGTTCGCCTACACCGAGATGGCGCAAGGAGTGGTGGGCGGGCACCCTCCTGAGGCAGCGTGGCAACGAGCCAAGACGGCGGTGACGCGGGCGCTCGAGCTCGATCCGGGGCTCGCCGAGGCGCACGCGGTGCTCGGGACCCTCAAGTACGTCTGTGACTACGACTGGGCCGGCGCGGAGCTGGAATTCAAGCGGGCGATCGAGTTGAATCCGAACAGCGGACACACCTACGATGCCTACGGGCGCATGTTGGCCGCGCTCGAGCGCTACGACGAAGCCATCGAAGTGCAGCGTCGGGCCCACGAGCTCGACCCGCTGGCCTATCGTATCGACGCGGCGACTACCTACTTGCGGGCCGGCCGGTACGACGACGCCTTACGAGCCGCGACGCGGGTCACCCAGGTGGATCCTCACTTTGCGATGGCGCATGCGACCCTGGGGTGGGCCTATCTCCTGAATGGGATGGAGGACCGGGGGGTCGCCGAGCTTGAACGGGCGGTGTCTCTCTCGCCCGGCAGCACAATGTACCTAGCACAACTCGGGCAAGCCCTTGGGCTGGCGGGTCGGACCGCAGAGGCGCAGGAGTCACTGCGGCAACTGGAGGAGCTGTCGCAGCAGCGATACGTCTCGCCCTACCACATGGCGTATGTCCACACGGGCCTCGGACAGCACGATCGAGCGATGGATTGCCTGGAGCGCGCGTATGAGGAGCGAGCAGGCGGGGTGTTTGGCATCAAGGGCTCGTTCCTCTTCGACCCCCTGCGCTCGCACCCAC
>JBFGLJ010000127.1:0-8556 GCA_041576235.1 Gemmatimonadales bacterium
GACGGGGTCGGTGGAGCTGGCGGCGGGGGTGGAGATGGTGATGCCGGGGGACAATGTGCAGATGACGATCGAGTTGATCACGCCGATCGCGATGGACGAGGGGCTGCGGTTCGCGATCCGCGAAGGCGGCCGGACCGTCGGCGCCGGCGTGGTCACCAAGATCTTGAAGTAGGGAGAGGCAACGAGCCATGGCTGGCAAAATCCGAATTCGTCTCAAGGCGTTCGACCACGTGGTGCTGGACCAGGCCGCAGCGGACATCGTGCGCACGGCGGAAAAGACCGGCGCCCAGATTTCGGGCCCCATCCCGCTCCCGATGAAGATCGAGCGGTGGACGGTGCTCCGCAGCCCGCACATCGATAAGAAGAGCCGGGAGCAATTCGAGCTGCGAACCCACAAGCGGTTGCTCGATATCCATGATTCTCGGCCGCAGACGATGGACGCCCTCACCAAGCTGGACTTACCAGCCGGTGTGGACGTGGAAATCAAGGTCGGATAGCGATGACGACAGGATTGATCGGCCGAAAACTCGGCATGACCCGCATCTTCGCCGACGACGGCACCGTCACCCCGGTGACGGTGATCGAAGCCGGACCATGCCCGGTCATCCAGGTGCATCCGGACCGGGTGCAGCTGGGCTTCGGCCAGCAGCGCCCCAAACGGACGACCAAGGCAGAGCTGGGCCACGTCAAGGCGGCCGGCCTCGAAACGGCGCCCCGGGTGCTGCGCGAATTCCCGCTGGCCACCGGTGACCCGCCCGAGATCGGAGCCAAGCTGACCGTCGACGTGTTCGCCGAAGGCGACCGCGTGAAGGTCACCGGCACCACCAAGGGCCGCGGGTTCCAAGGCGTGGTGCACCGCTACGGCTTCGGCGGGGGCCCGGCGAGCCACGGCAACACCCGGCACCGGAAGCCAGGCTCCATCGGGCCCGGCACCAACCCGTCGCGGGTGCTCAAGGGCAAGAAGATGCCCGGGCATCACGGCGCGGCCCGGCACACCGAGCTGGGCCTCACGGTGATGCGGGTCGACACCGAGCGCAATCTGCTGTTCGTCCGCGGCGCGGTTCCCGGGTCGCGCAACGGGATCGTGACCATTGCCAAGCAGGGAGGAAAGAGCCGCCATGATTGAGGCGCCACTTTACTCCGCCACCGGTGAGAAGCGCCGCAAGGCGTTCGCCCTTCCGGCGGCCTATTTCGACGGCGCGGTCAACGAGGCCGTGCTGTACCAGGCGGTGCGCGCGTATCGCAACAACCAGCGTCAGGGCACCCATCAGACCAAGAACCGGGCCAATGTGACGGGCGGGAGTGAGAAGCCATGGCGTCAGAAAGGCACCGGCCGGGCTCGCCAGGGGACGATCCGCGCCCCGCAATGGCGCGGCGGCGGCGTGGTCTTCGGGCCCTCGCCGCGGGACTACACCACGGCCATACCCCGCAAGGTGCGCCGGCTGGCCCGGCGCTCCGCCCTCAACGCGCGCGCCGCCGAGGGCGCCCTCATGGTGGTCGAGGGGTGGGCATTTGAGGCCCCGCGCACGGCCGACTTCGTGGCGCTGCTCGAGAAGTGGGGCGTGGCGGGCCGGAAGGTCTTGGCGCTCACCAACGGCGTCAACCGGCCGGTGTACCTGAGCGGCCGGAACGTCCAGACGGTGGAGGTGATGCCGTATGACGAGGCCACCGCCTATCAGATTCTCTGGTCGGACGTGGTGGTGGTGGAGCAGGAGGCCCTGCCCGAAGGAGGCCAGGTGACAGCCCCCGCCCCGGTCGCCGCGCCCCCGCGCAAGCGGGCGGCGCCGGCCAAGAAGACCACCAAGAAGGCGGCCCCGGCCGCTCGGTCGCGGACCAAGGCCAAGGCCAAGGCGGCGGCACCCAAGAAGGCGGCCAAGAAGAAGACCACCAAGAAGAAGACCACCAAGAAGAAGGCCACTCGCGGGACGAAGAAGAAGGGAAGTCGCTAATGCCCGCGTTGCATGAGACGATCGTGCGCCCTCTGGTCACCGAGAAGAGCTCGGCCGGCTATCAGACCCGGCGCGAGTATGTCTTCGAGGTGCACCCGGAGGCCAACAAGCAGCAGATCCGCCAGGCGCTGGAGCAACTGTTCGATGTCACCGTGACCGATGTCCGGACCATGCAGATGCGGCGGAAGTCGGTGGTGCGCGCCTACACACGCGGGGTCAAGCCCCGGTGGAAGAAGGCGGTGGTGACGCTCAAGGAAGGCGACGAGATCGCCGTGTTCGAGGGCTGAGAATGGGCATTCGGAAATTCCGCCCGATGACGCCGGGCACTCGATTCCGCTCGGTGTCGGGGTTCGATGAGATCACCCGGTCGACGCCGGAGAAGTCGTTGCTCGAGCCGCTCAAGCGGACGGGTGGTCGCAACAGCCGGGGGCACATCACCACCCGGCACCGGGGCGGCGGGCACAAGCGGCAGTATCGGCGGATCGATTTCAGGCGCGACAAATTCGGCGTGCCCGCCCGCGTGGCCGAGATCGAATACGATCCGAACCGGAGCGCCCGGATCGCCCTCTTGGTCTACGCCGACGGGGAGAAGCGCTACATCCTCCACCCGAAGGGGTTGGAGCAGGGCTCCACGGTGGTCTCCGGTCCGGGATCCGACATCCGGCTCGGCAACGCCATGCCGTTGGGCGAGATTCCGCTCGGCACCACGGTGCACAATGTGGAACTCAAGATCGGCAAGGGCGGACAGATGGCCCGGTCGGCGGGCGCGGGGGTGCAAGTGGTCGCCAAGGAGGGGCCCTATGTGACGCTCCGGCTCCGATCCAGCGAGGTGCGACGGGTGCATGAGCGCTGTATGGCCACGATCGGCGAGGTGGGTAACGCGGAACACGAGCTGATGACGATCGGGAAGGCCGGCAAGACCCGCTGGTTGGGTCGGCGGCCCAAGGTGCGCGGGGTGGCGATGAATCCGGTCGACCACCCGCTCGGGGGCGGTGAGGGGAAGGCCTCCGGCGGGCGACCGCCCACGAACCCGTGGGGCCGGCCCGAGGGACGGAAGACCCGGAAGCGGAAGAAGGCCAGCACCTAGATGATCGTGCGCGGCCGCAAGCGAAAGAAGGCGACGCAATGACCCGGCACGGGTGGTAAACAGCTATGTCGAGAAGCGTAAAGAAGGGTCCCTATGTGCACGAGTCGCTCCGCAAGAAGGTGGAGATGATGGCGCGCCAGAACGACAAACGGGTCATCAAGACCTGGAGCCGCGCGAGCACCATTCTCCCCGAATTCGTGGGGCACACCTTCGCGGTGCACAACGGGAACAAGTTCATCCCGGTCTACGTGACGGAGAACATGGTCGGCCACAAGCTGGGTGAGTTTGCGCCGACCCGGTTGTTCCGTGGGCACAGCGGCAAGCTGGCCGCGGACAAGAAAGCGAAGCCGGTGTGATGGCGGCGGGACATGCGATTCAGCGGGAGGTGCGGCAATCTCCCCGAAAGATGAGGCTGGTGGCCGACTTGATTCGCGGCAAGAACGTGAACGAGGCCTACGCCATTCTCAAGTTCAGCAAGAAGCTCGCGGCGCGGCAGATCGAGAAGACGCTGCGCTCGGCGGTGGCGAATGCCGAACAAAAAGCCATCCGCGATAACGAGCCGTTCGATGTCGATGTGTTGGTGGTCGACACCGCGGCGATCGATATGGGCCAGACGCTCAATCGGTGGAAGCCCGCGGCCCAAGGCCGGGCGACCCCAATCCGCAAGCGGAGCAGTCATGTGACGATCCGCGTGGCGAGCAAGGAGACAGGCTGATGGGGCAGAAGACGCATCCGGTCGGCATTCGGCTGGGCATCGTCAAGCCGTGGCGGTCGCGCTGGTACGCGGGGAAGGACATGCCCGCCCTCCTGAGGGAGGACGAGTTGATCCGCAAGTACCTGTGGACCCGACTCGGCCATGCGGCCATCGCGGAAATCCACATCGAGCGCAAGCCGGGCAAGGTCACCGTCACCGTTCATACCGGCCGGCCGGGGGTCGTGATCGGGAAGCGCGGAGCCGAAGTGGACAAGCTCCGCGACGAGTTGGCGCAGCTCACGGGCAAGGAGGCCGCCATCAACGTCGAGGAAATCAAGCGGCCCGAACTCTCGGCCAAGCTGGTCGCCGACAATATCGCGCATCAGATCGGCATGCGGATCTCCTTCCGGCGCGCCATGAAGCGTGCCGTCCAGGCGGCGCTCCGGATGGGCGGGCAGGGGATCAAGGTGCGCTGTTCGGGACGGTTGGGTGGGGCGGAGATCGCTCGCACGGAAGGCTACCACGAGGGCCGGGTGCCGCTCCACACCCTCCGCGCCGATATCGATTACGCCACCTCGACCGCGAAGACGACCTACGGCACGGTTGGCGTCAAGGTATGGGTCTTCAAGGGTGAGATCGTCGAAGATCTCCACGGCCGGACCTACAGTACGGGGGCCTGAGGACGATGCTGGCACCGAAGCGAGTCAAGTTTCGCAAGACCTTCAAGGGGCGCACCAAGGGCATCGCGCGCCGCGGGAATACCGTGGCGTTCGGCGAGTACGGGCTCATGACGCTCGACCCCGGCTGGATCTCGAACCGCCAGATCGAGGCGGCCCGGGTGGCCATGACCCGGGCGATGAAGCGCGGCGGCAAGGTCTGGATCCGCATCTTCCCCGACAAGCCGATCACCAAGAAGCCAGCCGAGACCCGGATGGGGAAGGGAAAGGGCAACCCCGAGGGATGGGTGGCGGTGGTGAAGCCGGGGCGGGTGATGTTCGAGGTCGAGGGCGTGACCGAGCAATTGGCGCGCGACGCGCTCCGGTTGGCCGCGGCCAAGCTCCCCGTCAAGACGCGCTTCGTGCAGCGTGAGGAGAGCTGACGGTATGCGTGCCAATGAGCTGCGAGAGCTCTCGAACGAAGAGCTGGAACAGAAGATGACCGAGCTGGTGGAGGAGCGGTTTCGCCTCCGGTTCCGCTCGGCGACGGAACAGATCGACAACCCACTCCAATTCCGGACACTCCGGCGCACTATCGCCCGGATCAAGACGGTACTCCGGGAGCGGGCCGACCAGGTGGAAGGATCGACCGATGAGTGACGCCACGCAGAGCCCGGCCGTGCGCGGACGGCGCAAGGTGCGCACCGGCGTCGTCACCAGCGACAAGATGACCAAGACGGTCACGGTTGCGCTGGTGCGACGCTTCGCCCACCCCGTGTACGGGAAGCAGGTGACCCGGACGACTACGATCAAGGCCCGCAACGACAAAGGGGCCAAGTTGGGCGATACCGTCCGGGTGATGGAGACCCGGCCGGTGGCGAAAACGGTGCGGTGGCGAGTCGTCGACATCGTCGCCAAAGCCAAGTAGGAGCGGAGCGGCCCCATGGTTCAGCAAGAGAGCGTGCTCAAGATCGCGGACAACTCCGGCGCCCGAAAGGCGCTGGTGATCCGGGTCTTGGGCGGCAGCAAGCGCCGCTACGCGGGCGTCGGCGACAAGGTCGTCGTGACCATCAAGGATGCCATTCCCACCGGACAGGTGAAGCGGGGGGAAATCGCCAAAGCGGTCATCGTGCGTACCGCCAAGGAGACTCGGCGGCAGGACGGATCGTACATCCGGTTCGATGACAACGCTGCCGTGCTCATCACCGATCAGGGAGAACCGCGGGCGACGCGCATCTTCGGTCCGGTGGCCCGGGAACTCCGGGACAAGCGGTACATGAAGATCGTCTCCCTCGCGCCGGAGGTGCTGTAAGTGAGGCGACTCGTCTATCGCAAGGCCAAGCGGAAGCGGGATCAACCCGTGCCGCGGATGAAGATCCGGATCACCAAGGGCGATACGGTTCAGATCATCGCCGGGGAAGACAAGGGGAAACGCGGGCGTGTGCTTCACGTCCTGCCCAAGTCGGGCCGGATCACCGTGGAGGGGGTCAACATCGTCAAGCGGCACCGCAAGCCGACCGCCACGGCGGAAGGCGGCATCATCGAGATGCCGGCGCCGATCCATCACTCGAACGCGATGTTGATCGACCCCAAGACCAATGAGCCGACGCGGGTGCGCCGGCGCAAGGACAAGGACGGGACCATCGAGCGTATCGCCACCAAGTCAGGCGACTCGATCCCGAGGAATCGGTAAGCCATGACGACCAAGACCGACAAGAAGGCCAAGGGCAAGGGCAAGGACAAGGACGCCGGCGCGGGACGCGACAGCGCTCCCAAGGCCCGGGAAGGCACGCCCCGGCTCCGGGTCCATTACGACACGGTCGTGTGCGAGAAACTGGCCAAGGAATTCGGCTTGGGAAATCCCATGGAAGTGCCGCGGCTGGTGAAGATCGTGCTCAATGTTGGGCTCGGCGAGGCGCACAAGAACCCCAAGCAACTGGACGCGGCGGTCGAAGAGCTCGAGCGGATTTCTGGGCAGAAGCCGGTGGTCACGCGGGCCAAGAAGGCCATCTCGAACTTCAGCCTGAGGGCCGGTATGCCGGTCGGCGCCCGGGTCACCCTCCGGGGCGCTCGGATGTACGAATTCCTGGACCGGTTTATTACGCTGGCTGTCCCGCGGGTCCGTGACTTTCGCGGCCTCTCGAACAAGAGCTTCGATGGGCGCGGCAACTACAGCATCGGGGTCAAGGAACAGATGATCTTCCCCGAAGTCGATTTTGACCGGGTGGAGAAGATCCACGGGATGGATATCACCATCGTCACGACCGCCCACCGGGACGACATGGCCATGGCCCTCCTCCGGGAGTTCGGCTGGCCATTCCGGGGCGAGACACCACTGCGCGTCGCCTAATTCGGGCGATCGACGAGACACCGAGAAGGAGACTCATGGCGAAGACCTGTTGGATCGAGCGAGCCAAACGCACGCCGAAGTACAAGGTGCGTGCGGTCAACCGCTGCGCGCGGTGTGGCCGGGTTCGCGCCTTTCTCCGCAAGTTCGGTCTGTGTCGCATCTGCTTCCGCGAACTCGCCCTCATGGGAGAAATCCCGGGCGTGCGGAAGGCTAGCTGGTAAGGGGGCAGGAATCGAATGACCATGACAGACCCCGTCGCGGACATGCTCACCCGCATCCGGAATGCTTGCTCAGCTGGGCATCAACGGGTGGACATGCCGACCTCGAAGTTAAAAACGGAGTTGGCACGGCTGCTCCGGGACAACCACTACATCGCCGACTTCAAAGTGCTGGATGACGGCGGCCGTGGCGTCCTCCGGCTGTACCTCAAGTACCACAACGAGCTGCCGGTTATCCGGGAACTCCGCCGCGTCTCTTCCCCGGGCCTCCGGCGATACGTCAAGTGCCGCGAGATCCCGCGCGTCAAGAACGGCCTCGGAATGGCCATCGTCTCGACGCCCAAGGGCCTCATGAGCGACCGGGAAGCGCGCACGGCACGGCTGGGCGGCGAATTGGTCGCCTACATCTGGTAGGGAGGACGCCATGTCGCGAGTCGGCAAACGCCCCGTCCCGATCCCTACCGGCGTCACCGTCGAGCTCAAGGGCTCCCATCTGTCGATCAAGGGACCCAAGGGAACGCTCGCCCGGACGCTGCCCAGCGAAATGCAGGTGACCTTCGCCGATCAGGCGATCACGGTCGCCCGCCCGTCCGAGGAAACCCGGCACAAGGCCCTGCACGGTCTCACCCGCGCCCTCGTCCACAACATGGTCGAGGGGGTCACCGAAGGATTCAGCAAAGTGCTGGAGATCCAGGGGGTGGGCTACCGAGCCGAGGCCAAACCCTACGGCGCCCAAGTGATCGTGGGCTACTCCCATCCGGTGCGCTACAATGCGCCCGATGGAATCAAGATCGCGGTTGACGGCGGCACGGTGATGACCATTAGCGGCGTTGACAAGGAACTCGTGGGCCAGGTCGCGGCGGAGATCCGCAGCATCCGGCCGCCCGAGCCCTACAAAGGCAAGGGCATCCGGTATCGCGGAGAACACGTCCGCCGCAAGGCCGGAAAGACCGGAGCGAAGTAACCCATGCGACGGATTCACGCACCCAAGACACGGCAGGAGCGCCGCTACCGGCGCCGCCTCCGCGTTCGCAAGAAACTCCACGGGACCGCCGAACGGCCGCGGCTGGTGGTGTTTCGTTCCCTCAAGCACATCTATGCCCAGTTGGTGGACGACGATCGAGGGGTCACCCTGCTCGGCGTGGCCGACCGGAGCGACGGCGTCTCGCCCGATGGACCGGGCAAGATCGCCAAGGCCAAGGCCGTGGGCGCCTCCCTGGCGGTGAAGGCCAAGGCCGCCGGCGTCACCACCGTGGTCTTCGACCGCGGCGGATACCAGTACCACGGCCGCATTCGCGCGGTTGCGGAAGGCGCTCGCGCCGGAGGATTGAGATTCTAAATGACTGACGAAGCCAAAGAGCCAACGACCAGCGACGCGACCCCGGCACCGGCAAGCGTGACGCCTGGATCTGACACGCCTGAGGCCAAGCCGCCCAAGGCCGACAAGCCGCCCAAGGCCGACCAGGCCGACAAGCCAGCCAAGGCCGACAAGCCAGCCAAGGCCGACAAGCCAGCCAAGGCCGACAAGCCAGCCAAGGCCGACCAGGCCGACAAGCCCACCAAGGCGGAACAGCCCGCCGAGGCGGTAAAGAGCAAGGAACC
>JBFGLJ010000128.1:0-8412 GCA_041576235.1 Gemmatimonadales bacterium
CCCCTCCCCCGCCCCCGCGTGTGGGCTAGGGCCGCTTGAGCCAGGGCAGGAGAAAGGTCCGTCGCATCCAGTCGCCGACGGATCCCGCCGGGGCGGCGAAATTGGACGAGTCACGCCGCTTCCCGTCGGTGCCGAGCGCAGAATAGAACAGCTCATCCTCGGTGAGATGCCACCAGTATCGTACGGTCCAGTCCTCGTCCTCGGTATCGAAGACCACCACATCCGTGGCGCCCACCGACCGCAAGGTAAGATTGCGGATCTCCGTCTCGGCCGAGAAGGAATGGTCGAGCCGCACCGACCTACCCGGACGCCGGAGCACGATGCGCTGCTCGGCGTCGTTGCCGGTGGTGACGACCAGTTCGGCGGCCGGTGGCGTCTTCCGTTCCGGCGGTTGTTCCGGAGGCGGAGCCGTCGCCGCAGGCTGGGTGAGATTGTCACAGGTCAAGCGCAGCTGGTAGCTCCCCCGCGCATTCGTCGGCAGGGTATCGGTCCGCATGGGCAGCGTCCGGCCCTCGTAGACGACCTCCCGCTCACCCGGCCAGGCGTAGTTGCGGTTAGGGATCTCGGCGTAGCTGTAGACAACCGAACTGGTCAGCTCCAGCCGCTCGCCCCCACTGGCCAGGAACGTGGTGTCGTTGGGCGTGAGGCGCCACACGCCTCGGGTGACCCATTCCTCGTCCACCCCGCGCAAGCGGAGCCAGAGATCGATGGGGTGGTCGCACCGGCTCACGAACAGGACTTGGCGGAAGGGCGGCGCCGCCGGCGGGGGCGGCGGCGGCTCCCGGTTGGCACTACTGGCGAACTCTTGGGCCATGTCGGCCGCCAGCGCGGCGATGGTCTGGGACGTCTTGAACGGAGCCACGAGAATGGCGTTGTGCCGGTGGACCCGGAGGTCGTAGAAGTGCCCTTTTCGCCATTCGAATACCATCTCGAGCCAAAGCTCTCCGCCAAAGTTGCTTTGCCCTGAGAGTCTCACCAGCAAGGCAAGGCCGTCCTCCAGCCGCTCGACCTGGGTGATCTGCCAGCTCTCGTAGGTGGCGGTGGGCCAGGCGGTCCCGTAGACCAGCGCCGCCATGGAGCCCACGAACCCGCGGGCTTCCTTCTCCTGGGTGGCCTGGGCGGCGAGGGTGAGCGAGACGGCGGCGCTCAGGACCAGGGCGAGGAGAAGGGATCGAGCGGCTCGACCGAGACGAGGTGTCCGTTCCATGGGACCCTCCGGGGGCGGGGGCGAGGGCGAGGGGCGAGGGTACTTCCCCCACGGCCTGGGGGGTCTCGGAATCGGAGGGGCGTCGACGAGGGGGGGATCGGCGTCGGACCGAAGACGGGACTCCCCGGATCAGCCAGGGGAGGATTGTCGATGGGCCAGGTTAGGGATTGGGGCAGGATGCCGCAAGGTTGGGTCGTGATCGGCCACGGAGGTCCACGCGTGGGACCCGGCACACCGCCGCGGCCGTCGTCGTCACGAGAAAGTTGGGTGTGCTCACAGCCTAGACCGACTTCGAAGCGGGCGCGCGTAGGCGACCTTTCCTGCTCTGGAAGTTTGGGTGCAGCTGAATGCGGACGAGGAGTTAGGGGAGCCGCCCACCCCCCATGGCATAGGGTGCCCGGCCAGCGGCCAAACCGGCCGGGCACCCCAGTCCATGTGCGGGGCTAGCCGCGACCTCCACCTGGGCCACCGGGTGGTGGGTCGTCGCCGCGACCTCCACCCGGCGGCGGCGGCGGCGGATCATCGCCGCGGCCACCACCCGGCCCACCTGGTGGCGGATCGTCACCGCGACCTCCGCCCGGTGGCGGCGGCGGTGGATCATCACCGCGGCCACCGCCTAATGAGGCCTTGATCCATTGTTCGTCACCCATGAGTACCTCCTTGATCGCAAGAATGATCATTCGGCGGTTCAGCTCCCACTACGAAGAGTCTCGAGCCGTGCCCTCAAGTTAGCCGCCGCCCGCGGATCGCCTAGGGCCTGTGCAGCAGCCGCCCGGAGCTCGAGGCTGGCGGCCAAGTAGAGAGGATACACCAAAGGGAGCGGCGAGTCGAATAGCGAGGCCACCTCCAGCGCCTCCTGAAAGCGCCCTCGAGAAAAGAGCAGCTCCGCCAGCAGCATCCGCTCCGGACCCAATGGCTCCACCTCACTCCACGGAATGCCGGCGCCATGTGGCGCATTGGGAGCCAGTCGTTCGAGGCGAGCAATGGCCCCAGCAGTATCCCCGCGCGACAGCGCCAGGTGAGCCCCCATCGCGTCCGCTAAGAGACGGGTCAACCGATCACCGCTCGCTGATGATCTTCCCTCAAGATCCCGAGCGATGGCCTCCACAGTAGCCGTATGTCCCTCGGAAGCCTCCCACAGGCCCAACAGCCATAGCCTTCTAATGAAAGGCAACCGGCTGTAGGTCTCCCCATACACCTCGCGGTCATGCGCAGCCACCGCTCGAGCCCGCTCCCGCACATCCGCACCAGCCGCTCCGTCGAGCAAGTAGAGCGACGTGCCACCGAAGCCCGAGGCGATGACGGAATCCAGCAGCGCAGTCGCTTCCGCAGTCCGACCCTGGGCCAAAAGCAGGCTCTGGAGACCAATGACCGCGCTCCAGCGGCGGCCGTCGCCCACGTCCCCCCGGGCGGTATCATGGCTCAGGATTGCCCGATAGCCGGCCTTGGCGCAGTCCGGTTGTGCCCCGCCTGCCCCCAGCGACTTGGCCACGTAGAGCGCTAACGACGGGTACTCAGAGCCGGCCCGACTCCAGTTGACTTCTTCGACTCCCTCCGAGACGCAGGCGAACATCATCTCCGCATCACGAACGATGTTCGAGTCTGGACCCGCTGCCAGGAACTTTTCTCGCATCGGTCGGGCACGATCGAGATCGCCTTCACGAAGGGCGATCTCCAGCAGGTGGAACAGCACGTTTACTGCTGAGGGATCCAGGCGATTCGCCTCGGCGAACGCATCGGCCGCAAGAGAATCGGGTCGATGCGCCCGCGGCAGCAGGTGGGTGTACACCTCGCCCAGCTGCATCCAGGCCACAGACATCTCGCGGTCCAGATCGAGCGCCCTCCGGAGTTCGCGGACTGCGCTGTCAGCCAGGCCGCGGACATAGGCGTCGACGCCTCTGGCAAAATGGCGTTGCCTCGGGGCGAGGGTTCTCTCATTCGCCAAAGCAACTTCAATGAGCCTCGCCGCCTGATCGGGGCGGTGGTTCCAGGTGGCGGCCTGGGCCCCACGCACCGCCGCCATCGAGAAAAGCGAATCGCTCGCCACGGCGTCTCTGTAAAAACTGAGCGCTTCATCGAGACGGGCGCGGCGGAAGTTGGACTCACCCAGGAGAAAATTCGCTACGGCCGCAGGATTGCGGTCTTCCCACCCTGCTGCAAGACTCGGTGTTCCTGCAGGGATGAGGGTCGGCAGCAGCCCGTTCACTGCTTGAACTCCCAAGCGCCAGGCCTCGCTCGCCAGGCCGGACACGCTGGCTCTGCTCACGAGGCTGTCGGCCTGGACGTCTCGAAGATCGAGGAAGACGTCGGCCGAGTCGCCACGGGCGACTACCCGGCCGGTGAGATAGAGGCCACAGCGCTCCCGAACCGCGGTCGTCCGCGCCGCATCGGGAGACAGGGTGCGAATATCGGAGCGTTGAGCTTCACCGAGCTGGGTCCACCCGTCAATCCAGCGGAGCGGGCCCGTGCCGTCGAGCGCGTGCCCGATCATGGTCGCGACGTCTTCGCCTATCGTGGGATTACCCTGGAACTGGCCGGCCATCACCAGTGGGTACACCATGATTCGATTGGGATCCAGGTTATTCGGTTGCGAGATGACAAATCGACCGAGGAGAACCGCAGCGGCGATCGCGACGACCGCCGCTATCCCCGCGAGCCGCACGCTCTTCGTCATGCGGCTCCAGGGCCGTCCGACCCGGGCCGTGTCCAGGTGGGTCAACGCATCACGAAACTGCCCCGCGGTGGCGTATCGATCGGCCGGCACCTTGGCCATGGCCTTCGCGACGACGCGTTCGAGGGTCTCTGGCACCGTTGCTCGGACGGTGCGCAGGCTAGGCGCGGGGTCGAGTGAGTGCCTGGCGAGGATGGCCTGGGGCGTCGGCCCGGTGAACGGAGGTTCCCCAACCAGCATTTCGTAGAGGACACACCCGAGGCTGTAGAGATCGCTCCGGCCATCGACTTTTTCGCTGCCCGTTGCCTGCTCCGGACTCATGTAGGCCGGCGTGCCGATAGCCAGGCCGGTCTGGGTCAGCTTCTCACCACCGGCGACATTCACTGCCTTGGCAATACCGAAGTCGGCGACGAGGACGTGCTCGCCGACTAACATGATGTTCGACGGCTTGATGTCGCGGTGGATGACGCCCAAGCTGTGCGCGTACACGAGGGCATCAGCCACTTCGGAGGCGATCCGGACGGCGTCCTCTACCGGCAACTGTTGTTCCCGTTCTAGGCGCTCGGAAAGGGTCTCGCCCTCAGCATAGGTCATGACGAAGTAGGGGAGTCCGTCGGCCTCACCGGAATCAAGCAGGTGGAGGATGTGGGGGTGCTCGAGTTGGGCGGTGATCTTGATTTCGCGCGCGAAGCGCTCTGAGCCAACCACCGAGGCCAGCTCGGGAAGGAGGACCTTGAGGGCGACCTGACGGTCGTGCCGCAGATCGCGCGCCAGGTAGACAATAGCCATGCCGCCCCGACCGAGCTCACGCTCGATTTCGTAACGGCTAGCGACGGCTTGGCTGAGGCGCTTGAGCGGATTCGCCACTGAGGCTAAGCCTCTCCATAGAGGAAATCCAAACTAGTCGGGAAAAGCCTCAACAAGATAGCTCTAGAGCCGCAAAGAAGCGGCGCATTGCCCCCATTCAGTCGGCGTGCCTATTCGGGGCCGTTTGTACGACGTGCGTTTAGGGGGGACGAGTGACCTGAAGGTAGTCACGACGTCGTAGGGTGGCACGCCGGCCCCGCGCTTCGCCCGCGCCGGTGACGGCGCCACCCTCGACGATCAGGCCGTCATCCGGGACGAGCGGCGCAGCGGCCTGCCTTTCCACCAGAGCCAAGCCCAGGGAAGCAGGATCGGGAACCATATCCACATCCAGGTGGTCCCGAGGAAATTCAGCAGCCCAGGCTCGTTTGCCAGCCGCCTCACGCCCGCATTCACACCCCGCTCCCGCCACCCTTCGCCGCTCACGGGGGATAAGCCCGGGTAGTCGCTGCAAGCGCGCTCATAGCGCTTGCGGAAGGACGCATCCCATTCGGGCTGGGAAAGGTTGCGGCCCGCGGCGTCGCAGGCAGCACGTTTCATGGAATCCACCTGGAAGTCCAAGACTGTGACGCTGCCGGAGTCGTCTGCGGCGGCCAGTGTCGTGGAGCCGGGGTCGGGGCTGAACGCCAGGCTCCGGAAGTGCCCGCGCAGGGGCTGGCCACGGCGGCGCATGTTCTCGACGTCCCAGAGCATGACCGCGCTGTCGGCGCCGGCCGAGGCAAGCGTCCGGGCATCGGGACTAAAGGCAAGGCTCCAGACACTGTCGGTGTGTCCGCGGGAGCTGCCGAGCCTGCGTCCGGAAATGACATTCCACCTGACGATCGTGCCGTCCTCGTACGCCGAGGCGATGGTGTTGCTGTCGGGGCTGAACGCGACGCTCGTGGCGGCACCGCTGCCCTTGCGCAGGAGCATGTCCATCTGCTTCGGTCCGGAGTCCGTGACGGCCCACAGAACGATCTTGCCGTCCGCGTGGGCCGAGGCGACGGAGGTGGAATCGCGCGGGCTGAATGCGACGCTCGTGACGCCGCCGCCCGACAGCGTGCCGAGCGAGTCAATTGGCACGAGCGAATCACCTTGCTGCGCAACATTCCACAGGATGGCGTTGCCGTCCATGTATGCCGCAGCCATGGTGTTGCTGTCGGCGGAGCTGCGCACGACGCTGTAGGCCCCGCCCGGCCGGGGTCCGAGCTTCCATCGGACCCAGCTAGCTGCGATCGCCGGAGTGTCGGAGGTGAACTTGATCCTACGGGTGACATCCCAAACGATGACCTTGCCGTCCTCGCTGGCGGAGAGGAGGGTCTGGCCGTCCGGGCCGAATGCGAGGCTCGTGACGGCGTCCGAATGTCCGTGCAGCGGCCCGCTGCCGCGTTGCGGGTTCCCCTTCTGGGTGACGTCCCACAGGATAACCGTGCCGTCGGCCGTTGCCGCGGCCAGGATCATCGACCCGTCCTTGGCATTAGGCCGGAATGCCACGCTGGTGGCCCCGCCCGTGTGTCCGCCCAGGGTATCGCGCGGCTGCCCGGTCGCCACGTTCCACAGGATGACCATGGTGTCCCTCCTCGCCACTGCGAACGTTCCTCGGTCCGGGCTGAACGCGATGCTGGCTACGTTGCTCATGGGAAGAGACCTGAGTTTCCGCGTCGCGAAGCCCATATCCAGGGTGTCGCCGGGATAGATCCAGTGCGGTTGAGTGAACTCTTCGGATCGGCTCCGCTGGTAAATCTTCTGCCACCGCGAGCTGCTGTCAGCGATGCTCCAGAGGGTCTCGTCTTTCCCCACAACTCGGAAACGGTGGGTGATGCGCCACATCGTTATCCCGCTATCGGTTACCGAGGCGAGGGTCTGAATATTCGGGTCGATCGTGGGGGTGAACGTGATGCTCCGGACCCGGCTCTTGCCCTCGATTAGGCTGTCGATGACCATGCTCCGGGACGGAGCCTTCAGCGGGTCTTCGCGGGCGATGGCCTCGGTCTCCTTGCCCGGGTGTGCCTGCTGGGGTTCAGTCTGCCTGCGGTCCCGTCGCCCCCTAAGGCGGTGTTGCCCCTGGAGGTCCCACAGGATTACCCGGTTGGCCCTCGCCAAGGCAAGGAGTCCCCCGCCGGCGCCGAAGGCGAGGGCCGTGACCTGGGCGGTGTCTCCGGGCAGCGTATCGCGCAGCGTCGCTTGGGACCCAAGCTTGTTTACATCGAACACGTGCACCGGCCCACTATCGGTTGCCACGGCGAGGGTCGGAGTGGAGTTGGGGCCGCCGTAGGCGAGGCTCACGACGCGGCCGCCGTGCCCGCAGAGAGTGTCGCTAACCGTCCTGCTCGCAGCTCCCCACAGGACGACCGTGCTGACCGTGCGGTCTTTGCAGGGTTCTGGCGGAGGTATCTGGGAACTACGATCGCCCCACCGACCTGTGACGCCGAGCCACAAGGACTTGAGCTTTTTGCTCGCCTTGACGCGCCAAGGATCCGGGCCCGCCACCGCCCGGCCAGGTCCGGGAGCGTGCGCCGCGGCGATCGTGTTGCCGTCGGGGCTCAACGCGACGGCGGTGACCGGAACCGTATCGCGCAGGTAACCGAGCAACTTCGGGGTGGTCAGCTGCCAGGTGAGAAGAGGTGAGCGTATGTCCGGGGCCGGCAAGGCGGATGCCTCCACCGCCAGGAGTGCCGCGTGATCCAGTTCGCCATTGACCAGCGCGTTGCTCATCTCGGCGGCCAGTTGCCGCGAGGTTGCGAGCGCTGCCAGAACCGTGGCCCTGACCCCATAGGCGATCGAGGTGCCCGTGAGGAGGCCAATGACAAGCCAGGCGGTGTTCCGCAACGCAACGGTCCGCCGGCGGCGGTGGATGCTGCGCTCGGCGAATGCGAGCTCCCGCTTGTTGACCCACGAGGCGCGCGGCGTCACCAAGGACGCGAGCTGCGTGCTCCGCACCCGGTCACTCCACACCAGCCCGGCCCGCGTCTTCTTGTCCGCATCTTCCCATTCGCCTGCGGCGCGGGCGAGGCGTTGCCGCTGCTCGAGCGTGTAGGGCTTGTCGCTCGACCTGGCCAAGACGCCCCGCGAGCGGCGACCCGCCGGTGCCGTCGAAATGGCAGCCTCGTCCTCCTCGCGCACCCAAGTTTGCAGTTGCTCCCATTCGCGGACGAGCGCGTCGTGCGCCGGTTCCACGAACGGCTCGCCGTGCTCACTTCCTCGTACCAGCAGCCCTTCCTTCCCCAGGCGCTCCACCACCGTTTCGCATCGTGCGTTCTCTTCTTCATCCGGAAAGTCGAGTTCCGCATCGGCCACGCGGCGGCCCGCCATGTGACCGCCCTCTCGTACGACCATGCGCAACATGAGGTGCTTCGCGGTGCGTTGCAGCGGAGAAGGCACCACGGTGGCGTTAGAGGGTGGCGTGTCGGACGGGCGTGTCTGATCGCCCAACCCGCTGTAGACCTCGTCAGCGCGCTTCCGCAGGGCGCCCACCACGCCGCCCATCCTTGCGTAATGCTCCTCGGTGATCGCCCGGTCTTCATCCGGCCGCTCCAGGTAGTCGCGGTACATCTGGCTCAACGCAAAGGAGAGGAGCGGGAGCGCCCCAGGAGTCGTGGCCACCTCGTCGATCAGCTTCTCCACTAGGGAGGAGGGATTGAAGTACAGGACGCGCTTCGCCGCCGGCATCTCGATCACCTTGCGCAGGTCC
>JBFGLJ010000129.1:0-8412 GCA_041576235.1 Gemmatimonadales bacterium
ATCGACGCCGCCTCGGACTGGCTGGGGAAGGTCATTTCCTGGTTGGTGGTGGTCATGGTGCTGGTCGGGGCCTTCAATGCGGTGGCCCGCTACCTGGGCCGGTTTCTCGGAACCAGCCTGAGCTCCAACTTCTATCTCGAGCTTCAGTGGTACCTGTTCAGTCTCCTGTTCCTCTTGGGAGCCGGGTATACGCTCAGGCGGAACGGCCATGTCCGGGTCGACGTCCTCTCCAATCGCCTCTCCGCGAGGGGCAGGGCCTGGGTCAACATCCTGGGCACGGTCCTCTTTCTGATCCCGTTTTCCCTCTTCGTCTTGTGGGTCTCATGGCCATCGGTCAGGAACGCCTGGTCGATTCGCGAGGTCTCGCCTGACCCCGGTGGCCTCCCCCGTTACCCCTTGAAGGCTGTGATCCTCGCGTGCTTCGCCCTGTTGGTGTTGCAGGGCGTCTCCGAACTGGTCAAAGAGATCGCCCGGCTCAAGGGCGCCGCGGCCGACCCAGCGGGGGCCTCCCAACCCCCGCGGCCCCCCCCGCCCCCACCCGAGGGGATGGTGTGAGCGGCGGGATCCTCGGGCCGCTCATGTTCGTGGCGGCCCTGGCGCTCATTTTCTCCGGCTACCCGGTCGCCTTCGCGCTCGGGGGAACGGCGCTCATCTTCGCGGCCCTGGGCGTCCAGCTTGGCCTCTTCGACTGGTCTCTCTTGTTTGCCATGCCCGAGCGGATCTTCGGCATCATGTCGAATTTCGTTCTCCTCGCTGTTCCGTTCTTCATCTTCATGGGGACGGTGCTGGAGCGGGCGCGACTCGCCGAGGATCTGCTCACGACCATCGGCAAGCTGTTTGGGCCCCTGCGCGGCGGGCTTGCCTTGGCCGTCGTGTTCGTGGGCGCGCTCTTGGCGGCGGCCACGGGTGTGGTCGGGGCCTCGGTGGTGGCGATGGGGGTCATTTCGCTGCCGGTCATGCTCCGCTACGGGTATTCCACCGAATTGGCCAGCGGCGTGATCCTCGCCTCCGGCACCCTCGGCCAGATCATCCCGCCGAGCGTGGTGCTGGTGGTGCTGGCCGACCAGATGGGGATCTCGGTCGGCGACCTCTTCCTCGGCGGCCTGGTTCCCGGCTTGATTCTGGCCGGGCTCTACGCCCTCTACGCCATCGGCGTGGCGGTCATGAAGCCGTCCGCCGCCCCGGCGCTGCCGGCGGCGGTCCGCGACGTCTCTGGGCGACAGCTCGCCCGGCAGGTCGCGCTGGTGATGCTTCCGCCCCTGGTGCTCATTCTCCTGGTCTTGGGCAGCATCTTCGCCGGGGTGGCCACGCCCACCGAGGCCGGCGCCCTTGGGGCCGTGGGGGCCATGGGACTTGCGATGGCCCACCGGCGGCTGAGTTGGAAGGTGCTCTATCAGGCCGCGGACCACACCACCAGGCTCACCACCATGGTGGTGTTCCTTCTGATCGGCTCGACCGCGTTTGCGTTGGTCTTTCGCGGGCTCTACGGCGACGTGTGGATCGAGGGCCTCCTGACCGGTCTGCCCGGCGGCAAGATCGGGCTCTTGGTCGTCGCCAACGCGGTGATCTTCCTGCTGGGGTTCTTCCTCGATTTCTTCGAGATCGCCTTCATCATCATCCCCCTCCTGGTTCCGGCCGCTCGCCTCCTGGGCATCGACCTGGTGTGGTTCGGTGTCATGATCGGCATGAACCTCCAGACCTCGTTCCTGACGCCGCCGTTCGGCTTCGCGTTGTTCTACCTGCGCGGGGTGGCCCCGCCCGAGGTCAAGACCGAGCAGCTGTATCGCGCGGTGGTGCCGTTCATCGTGATCCAACTGATTGGGTTGGGGCTGATCGTGGCGTTTCCGGGGTTGGTGATATAGTCCAGTCTTGAGTCAGGAGTCGTGAGTCATCATTCGTCAGTCGTCAGTCGTCAGTCCAGCAGGGTGGGCTTGCCGCCTGGCCCTTAAGGCCTGAAGACTCATGACTGGAGACTGAAGACTCGAGACACCCGTCTCACGTCTCCCCTCAGCCCACCCCCCGAAAGGCGAACGCCGCGTAGGCCTGTTCGCAGGTCCCGAACCATTGGTTCGACGCCGTCCGGAACGCCTTCCAGTGATCGAGGATCTTGCGATAGGTCGCGTCGGCGGCGGCGTTTTCTTCCATGATCTCGAACGCGATCCGCTGGGCGGCCTCCATGATGTCGTTGGGGAAGGGCCGGAGTTGGACCCCCTCGGCGACCAGGCGCTCCACCGCCTTCGGATTCTCGGCGTCGTACTTGGTTTGGGTGTACTGCGCGGCGACCGTGGCGGACACCCTGAAGGCATGTTGATAGGCCGGGGGGAGGGCATTCCATGCGTCCCGGTTGATCTGAAACGACATGGACGGACCCGGCTCCCACCAGCCGGGGTAGTAGTAATACCTGGCCGCCTTGTGGAAGCCGAGCTTCTCGTCGTCGTAGGGACCCACCCATTCGGTGGCATCGATGGCGCCGCGTTCGAGGGCGGGGTAGATGTCCCCGCCGGCCAGCACCTGGACCGTGACGCCGAGCCTGTCCATCACCGCGCCGCCTAGGCCGGGGATCCGCATCTTGAGGCCGCGGAGGTCGCCGACCGAGCCGATGGGGCGCTTGAACCACCCGCCCATCTGGGTACCGGTGTTGCCGGCCGGGAATTGGATGATGTTGAAGTCGGCGTACACGGCCTGTAACAGCTCGAGCCCGCCACCTTGCTCCAGCCAGGCCGTCTGCTGGCGCGAGGTGAATCCGAAGGGCACGCCCACGTCGAACGCCAGCACCGGGCGCTTGCCCACGTAGTAGTAGCTCGCGGTGTGGGACACCTGAACGGTGCCCTGTTGCACGGCGTCCATCACCTGGAGCGCCGGGACGATCTCGCCTGCGGGGTGGACCCGAATGCGAAACCGGCCGCCGGTCAGGCCGTCCAGGGTCTGGGCCAGGACCTCCGACGTTCCGAAGATGGCGTCGAGTCCGCGTGGGAAGCTCGACGCCAGTCGCCAATTGACCCGGGGCGCATCCGCGGCCGTCCCCGGCCGTTCGTCGGTCGGAGCGCACCCCGAGAAGCCTGCGGCGGCGCCGACACCGACGGCCGAGGCGCCGAGGAAGCGGCGGCGGCTGAAGGAGGGGGACGGCGGGTCGTCGCGGCGGATGCCCATGACGCTCGAATATAGGACCCCGAGGGGACCGCCTCCAATTGCTGCTTGCGGGTCGACGGGTGACGCTGCATGTTCTCCGCGGCCTTTTTCTCCAGCGGAGGACTCTATGAAGCGGCTTCTCGCGCTCGTCCTGGCATACGGCTTCGCGGTCCCGGCGGTCGTGGCTGCCCAGGACGGGCCCGGCACCATCGTCATCTCCTACAACAAGTGCGACTTGTCCGAAGTGGGCTACATCACCCAGCTGACGGATTCCGCCGTGGTCCCGATCGTCCAGGGAATGGTCAACGAAGGGAAGATCTTCAACTACGGGCTCATGACCCACAGGTGGGGCGACGAGTGGAACGTGGTGTACTACTACGTCGTCGCCAATCGCGATGCCTTCTTCGCCTTTTGGGACGACTTCGTCGCCCGGGTGCAGCAGGCCCATCCTACCCTGTTCAGTGAGTTCCAGAAGCGGTGCAGCGAGCACAAGGACAGTATCTACGGCCACGCGGCGTTCACGTCGCCGCCCGCGGAGCCCATGTAGGCCAGCCGATCCCAAAGGGACAGCGGCCGCGTCGCCCGAACGGGCGGGGCGGCCGTTTTGATGCGGGAATCCCTAGCGATAGATTTGGATATCGACACGACGTCAGGACGAACCCATGACCGCACCACCGAACACTCCCGTCCCCACCTCCGCCGCGGCCCCCGACCGGGTGCTGAGCGAGGAGGTGGTCATCCGGTTTGCCGGGGACTCGGGCGACGGGATGCAGCTGACCGGAACCCAGTTCACCCTGGAGACCGCGCTGGTCGGAAACGACCTGATCACCTTCCCCGACTATCCGGCCGAGATCCGGGCGCCGGCGGGGACCACCTTCGGGGTCTCCGCGTTCCAGATCCACTTCGGCGCCACCGATATCAAGACGGCCGGTGACGAACTGAATGTGCTCATCGCCATGAACCCGGCGGCCCTCAAGGTCAACATCAAGGACCTCGGCACGGGAGGGCTGGTGGTGGTGGACACGGCGGCGTTCACCGATCGCAACCTGGCCAAGGCCGGATTCGACGGCAACCCGCTCGACGATGATACCCTGGCGCCCTACCAGGTGCTCAAGCTCGACATCGCACGGCTGACGCTGGAAGCGGTCAAGGAATTCGGGCTCTCCCAGAAGGAAGCCCTTCGCTCGCGAAACATGTGGACCCTGGGATTGATGCTCTGGATCTACGGTCGCGACCGGAAGGCCACGACGGCATGGCTCGAGAAGAAGTTCGCCAACCGGCCCGAGATCGCGAAGGCCAATATCGCCGCGCTCAACGCCGGGCACGCCTTCGGCGAGACGGCGGAAATGCCGGCATTCGTCCAGAGCCGGGTCGTCGACCCCGCCGAGTTGGCCCCCGGCGTCTACCGCACCGTGACGGGCACTGATGCCCTGGCGCTCGGCCTGGTGGCCGGCGCCCAATCGGCCGGGCTCGCCATCATGTTGGGCTCCTATCCCATCACCCCGGCGTCTCCCTTGCTCCATTCGCTGGCCAAGCTCAAGGAGCTGGGCGTCATCACCTTTCAAGCGGAAGACGAGATCGCCGCCATCTGTTCGGCGATCGGCGCCTCGTACGCCGGCGCCCTGGGGGTGACCTCGAGTTCGGGTCCGGGCATCGCCCTCAAGGGCGAGGCACTGGGTCTTGCGGTGAGCGTCGAGCTGCCGTTGATCGTGGTGAACTCCCAACGGGCTGGTCCCTCGACCGGGATGCCCACCAAGACCGAACAGTCGGATCTGTTGCAGGCCATGTACGGCCGCAACGGCGACGCGCCGGTCCCCGTCATCGCGGCGTCGACCCCGACCGACTGCTTCGACGTCGCGATCGAGGCCGTGCGGCTGGCGACCAAGTACATGACCCCGGTGATGCTCTTGACCGACGGCTATCTGGCCAACGCCGCGGAGCCGTGGCGGGTGCCCAACGTGGTGGATTTGCCGCGGTTTCCGGTTCGCTTCCGCACCGACCCCGAAGGCTTTCATCCCTTCGTCCGGCACGAGGAGACTTTGGCCCGGTGGTGGGCCATCCCCGGGACACCCGGCCTGGAGCACCGAGTCGGCGGGCTCGAAAAGGCGTACGACAGCGGGCACATCTCGTACGATCCCGCCAACCATCAACGCATGACCGACGTCAGGACCAAGCGGATTGCCAACATCGCGCGTGACATCCCGGCCCAGCGGGTGGAGCAGGGACCGGAGCGCGGGCACCTCGCGCTGGTCGGGTGGGGGTCGACCTTTGGCCCGGTCTATCAAGCTGTGAACCAGGCGCGCCGGGAGGGGATCGATGTCTCCCAGATACACGTGCGCTATCTCCACCCCTTCCCCGAGAACCTGGGGGCGCTCCTCGGCCAGTTCGACCGGGTCCTGGTCCCCGAGATGAACGCCGGCCAGCTCGTCCAGGTGCTCCGGAGCACCTTCCTTGTGCCCGCCGAGGGCCTCAACAAGGTGGAGGGCAAACCGTTCAAGATCCGTGAGCTCCTCGAAGCGATCCGCGCGCGGGCGTCCGAAGGGGGGTCCCCATGACCACGACCACGCCGCCGGTTCCGCTCACGCCGAAGGACTTCGCTACCGACCAGGAGGTCCGCTGGTGTCCTGGGTGCGGCGACTACGCCATCCTCAAGGCCATCCAGAAGACGTTGGCGGAGATCGGGGCTTCGCGCGAGAACACCGTCTTCGTGTCGGGCATCGGCTGCGCCGCCCGGTTTCCGTACTACGCCGATACGTTCGGGTTCCATACCATTCACGGCCGGGCACCCGCCATCGCGACCGGCGTCAAACTGGCCAATCCCGATCTCGACGTCTGGGTCATGACGGGGGACGGTGACGGGTTGAGCATTGGTGGCAACCACATGCTCCACGTGCTGCGGCGCAACGTGAACGTCCAGATCGTGCTGTTCAACAATGAGATCTATGGCCTCACCAAGGGGCAGTACTCGCCGACGTCGCCGCGGGGCCAGCGGTCGCCGTCGACGCCGCAGGGCTCGGTGGATAATCCGGTCTCGCCGGCGGCATTCGCGCTGGGGGCCGGCGGGCGGTTCGTGGCTCGGGCGGTCGATACGCAGCAGAAGGAGCTGGTCGAGGTCCTGAAGCGCGCGCACGCGCACGACGGGGCGTCTTTCGTCGAGATCTTCCAGAATTGCATCGTGTTCAACGACGCCGCCTTCGCGGAGTTCACCGACCGAAAGATCGCGGCGGACAACCAGGTGCTTGCCGAGCACGGGAAGCCTCTCCTGTTCGGGGAGGACAAGAGGCTGGGGCTCAGGCTCGACCGCCGCAGTTTGTCGCTCGAGGTGGTGACCCTGGGAGAAGATGGGGTTGGCGAGGACGACGTGCTGGTGCACGACGAGCGGAACCGTGTCCTGGCCTCGCTGCTTGCCCAACTCGAGCCGCCTGCGTTCCCAATGGCGATTGGGGTGCTCTATTGCGACCCGGCTGAGCCTTATGAGCGAGCCGTGCACAACCAGCTCAGCGCGGTCAAGGCCAAGCGGCAAAACGGCGATCTGGCGGCCCTGCTCAAGGGCGGCCGGACCTGGATCGTGAAGTAGTCCGCTGCCACACGCCCCGTCTCCAAAGGGGCCCCGGGTCGTCCTCGACGGCCCGGGGCCTCGCTTTGATCGCCGCCGGTCAGGCTGCTAGGTTACTCCACGTGTGGTGGATCGCGGCCGCTCTTCTGCTAACACTCGTCATCGGGGCATGGTACGTCACCGCCATGCCGGGGCGCTCCCATCGGGGGTCTCTCCCCACCCTGGGCCCTGACGCGGCGCTCATCCGCGATCGGCTCGCCGGCCATGTCCGCGTGTTGGCCGGCGAGATCGGCGAGCGGAACATTTGGCACCTGAGCCGACTCGCCATGGCCGGAAGGCACATCCACGAGACCATGAAGGGCATGGGGTTGACGCCCACGCGCCAACGCTTCGAGGCGATGGGCGTTCCCGTCGAGAATCTCGAGGCCGAGCTCGGGGGGAACGCGCGGGCCGACGAGATCATCGTTGTCGGGGCACACTACGATTCCGTCCAGGGGTGTCCCGGAGCGAATGACAACGGGTCCGGGGTCGCGGCGCTGCTGGAGCTGGCTCGCCTGCTTGGCGAGGATACGCTAGCGCGGACGGTGCGGTTCGTGGCCTTCGTGAATGAGGAACCCCCCTTCAGTTTCACCGAGGAAATGGGCAGCGTCCGATATGCCAAGCGGTGCCAGGCGCGAGCCGAGAATGTGGTGGCCATGCTTTCGCTCGAGACCATGGGCTACTACTCGAGTGAGAAGAACAGTCAACGATATCCATTTCCATTCAGCTTCTTCTACCCCAGCACCGGCGATTTCCTGGCGGTGGTCGGCAACATGCGCTCCCGGCGGCTCGTGCGGCGGGTCGTGGGCGCCTTCCGCCAGCACGCGGCGTTTCCATGTGAGGGCACGGCGGCGCCCGGCTACCTGCCCGGGATCTTCTGGTCGGATCAATGGGCCTTCTGGCGTCGGGGCTACCCGGCGGTGATGATCACCGATACCGCTCCCTTCCGATATCCCCACTACCACACGCCGGAGGACTCCAAGGAAAAGGTGGACTACGAGCGGTTGGCCCGGGTCGTACAAGGGCTGAGCCGGGTAGTCCGAGACCTGGCGAGTGGCTGATACCGACCACGTCGACCGTGGTGCCCGATCGGCGGACTCATCGTACGCGCCCTGGCGGGCGGCGGTCGCGCGGGCCCTCCATGCCGGAAGAGCCGGCGGGGGGGGGGCGGCGCCGCGAGGAGTATTTCCAGCTAGCCAGCGTCGGAGTCGATGGCTGGCCGGCAAACCGGACCGTGGTGTTCAGGGGGTTTCTCGAGCATCCCGATTGCTTGATCGCCACGACAGACGCTCGCAGTCGCAAGATCGAAGAAATCGGGGCCAACCCGGCCGTCGAAGCCTGCTGGTATTTCGGGCAGACCCGTGAGCAGTTCCGCTTCCGGGGCACGGCGTCCTTGGTGGAGGCTGGGGATCCCAGCGCCGAACGCCTGGTCCTGAGAGATCACGTCTGGCACGAGTTGAGCGGCTCGACCCGGGTTCAGTTTGCCTGGCCCGAACCCGGCGCCCCGCGGGCGGAGCGGGCGGCATTCGATATTCCGGCGCCGGCCAAGGCATCGCCGCCGGCCGAGTTTTGCCTCCTGATCATCGAGCCCACCCGGGTGGATCACCTGGAGTTGGCGCCGAGCCCGCATACGCGCCTGGTCTACCAGCGTCAGCCGGATGGTCGCTGGACGGTCCGCGAGGTGAACC
>JBFGLJ010000130.1:0-8226 GCA_041576235.1 Gemmatimonadales bacterium
GCCAGCAGCCGCTCGGTGAAGTCGAGCCGCTCGTGGAGTTCGTTCACGTCGGTCCGGAGGGCGTGGAGCTCGTCCAGGACCTCCTCCGGGACGCCCAGCCGCTGCGCCTCCGGCATGTCCGGATCCCAGTAAAGCACCCGGCGACCATCGGCGTCACGGTACTGGCCGGCGGCGATCAGGATCACGTCGTACAGGTACCAGATGCCGAGCCCGCCCAGCGTGAGGAGCATGAGAATGCCGGTCCCCACCTTGCCGGTGTAGAACCGGTGGCCGCCGAAGACACCCAAGACGATGGCCAGCGCGAGGGCGACACCGCGGGACTTGTCGGAGGCGCCGGACTGTTCCATCCCCACCTCCCGTCGGGATGAGGTGACCGGAAGCAACGATGTCCCATAATAGACCCAGCTCCTTGTGGGCACCACTCTCCGGCCGTCAGTCCGATACCGACTGCATGAAGGCTCTGAAGACGTTGGGGCACCACCAGTGCCGCTTGTCCTCTAGGATGGCTTGTGCCTGGTCGGGTGAGAGGGCCGACTTGTAGCTCCGCGTGGTGGTCAGGGCGTCGTAGACGTCGACGATGCAGATGATCTGGGCGGCGAGCGGGATCTCGTCCCCACACAGCCCGTCCGGGTACCCGCTGCCGTCCAGTTTCTCGTGATGCCAGCGGATGATGGGTCTGATGTCCCAGGGGAAATCGATGGTGGCAAGCAGCTCGAGCCCCCACACGGGATGCCGTTCGACGACCGCGAATTCGTCCCGGGTGAGCGGGCCGGGCTTGTTCAAGATCTCATGGGGTACCCGCACCTTGCCGACATCGTGGAGGTAGGCCCCCACACGGATGGTGGTCTGGTCGGTCTCTTCGAGGCCGAGCAGTCGCGCAACGGCGACACCGTAACCGGCGACTCGTTCACAGTGTCCATGGGTGTAGGCATCGGCCGATTCGATCGCCTGTCCCCAATCGCGCATGACCGCCAGGAACGTGTTTTCGAGACGGGCCACCTTTCGGGTCACGTCGACCTGGTCCGCCGCGGCCGACAGGCGGCGGAACAGCCGGTGGGCCGCGTTCAGGTTTTGGAGCGCCTCCTGGTTGCGGCCCAGCTCCTGGTGGAGGAGCGCGAGTTCCCGTACCGCCTCCGCCTCTTCCAGCGGGTGCCGGCCATCGGTCGCCAGGGCGATGGCTTCGCGGAGCCGCGCTTCGGCCAAGGCCTGGGCCCCGGTCGAGCGGTAGATCATGCCGAGGAATCGATAGGCTTCGGCCTTGCCCCCCGTGTCACCCAGCCGGTCGAAGATGCGCAGGGCCTGGTCGACCGACTGGCGGGCGTCCCCGTAGCGCTGCCGGGCCATGGCCACTTCGGTCTGGTTGAGCAGACACAGGGCCTGGAGATGGATGTTGCCGAGCCCCCGGGCGATCGCCCGGCTCTCACGATAGTAGCCTTCCGTTTCCTCCCACTGTTCCCGGTCGGCGCTGATCATGCCCAGGTTGTGATAGGCGAGGGCACTCCCATGGGCATCATCGGCCTCGCGGAAGGCCTCGAGCGAGCGCTCATAGTGTCGCGATGCGGTGTCCAAGTCGCCGTGAATGTTGGCGAGGATCCCGAGGTTCTGCTCGATTCTGCCCGCGAGCGCCGGGCTCCCCACACTCATGGCCAGCGCCTCCGTGAAGCGCTCGTGCGCGCGGGCGTGTTCGCCGGCCTCGAGGTCGAAACTCGCCAACGTGTTCAAGACGCGGGCGACCAGCATCCGGTCACCGGTCACCATGGCGACCTCGCGGCAACGCTCCCCGCAGACGCGGGCCCGGTCGCGATCCTGGCGGCGGTGGTGGGCGATGGCAAGCCGGCGGAGCGCCTCGGCGAGGATGTGATGATCGCCGGCGTGCTCGGCGGCGCCGATGGCGTCCCGGTAGGCCTCGATGGCATCGAGCATCCGCCCCCCGGCGTCGTAGCCTTGTGCCCGGTCGAGCCGCTCTTGGGGTGAGGGGGAGGAGGACCCTGCAACGGGCGACGAAGTGGGCGGGCGGCCTTCGGGGTCGGTCATAGTTGGGGCGAAGACTCTCGCGAGGCCAAGCCGGCTAGTGCCCCTGCGTGGCCATGAAGGCGTCGAACACGTCGGTCCGCCACCAGTGTCGAAAGTCATGCAGTTCGCGCTGTGCCTCGAGCGGGGTCATGGCCGCGCGGTAGGAGCGATTCGACGTGATTGCGTCGTAGACATCGGCGATGCACACGATCTGGGCGGCAATCGGAATCGCGTCGCCGCGGAGGCCATCCGGGTACCCCGAGCCGTCGTGTTTTTCGTGATGCCAGCGAATCATTGGGACGATGTCCCAGGGGCACCCAATGCCGTTCAGCATCTCGACGCCCCACTCGGGGTGCTGCTGGACGATGGCCATCTCCGCCGCGGATAGCCTACCCGGCTTGTCGAGGATCTCATGGGGAACACGTACCTTGCCTACATCGTGCAAGTAGGCTCCGACCCGAATGGTCAGCAATTCGTCACCGTTGACGCCGAGGAGCTCGGCGATGTCACTGCTATAACTCGACACCCGTGCGCAATGGCCGTAGGTGGAGAGGTCGGCCGATTCGACGGGCGTGAAGACCGCCTTCTGGCCATCCCACAGCGTGGAGGCTCGGCGGCGGTGATAGGCGAGGGCGAGACAGCGCAGAGCCTCGTTGATGCGGACCCGGTTCCCTTCGCGGTCGGCGGCCAGGATGGCCGCTTGGTAGGAACGAATCGCCTCCTCCGTCAGACCCGTAGCGTCGTATCGCCTTCCCTCCTGCACGTGGTGCGCCGCCGATCCGCTGGCATGGGGGGCCGGTGTGAGACCGGCCCCAGCGCTATTCGGGGGCTGCTCCTGTGCGCGATAGGCGGGCTCTGCCATGGGTCTCCAGGGGTCTCGGCGAGGCTGTCGAGGGGTCGGCCCCCAGGTCTGTGGCAACGGGCGTACCAATCTCAAGGGAGCCACTGGAATATCCGACACTGGTTGAGGTAGACCCCCTAAGACACTGCCAGAATGTCGGTTGAGGGTGTGGCTCGGAACCGTGTGCTTTCGCAGGGGTCCTGCAGAATGCTGTGAGCGAGGGATTTCCCAAGGGCAGGTCGCCTGGGCGAGGCCGCACCTTGGCGGGGGGAGCGCGCCCGGCAGGACTCGAACCTGCGACCCTCTGCTTAGAAGGCAGATGCTCTATCCAGCTGAGCTACGGGCGCTTGCGGCCGCTCGGCGCGGCGGTCCCCAAAGGTAACGAGCGAGCCGACTCGGTGGAAACCGATGGCTGGGGGTTGGCGTAGATTCTCTAGGGAGCGCCTGTGGCAGGGAGTCCGCCCGCCGCTTGCGGGCCCGGCCCCCGAAGGCCAGAATACCCATCGCTCGCTCAGTTCCCCACACCACATCTTGAGGATGGACCAGATGTTGACCCATCGGATCCTGACCGCGTTCCTCATCGGCTCGGCCCCCGTGGTTGCCGGCTGCGCCCGCCCCTCTGCGTCCCAAGCTCCCTCGCCCAAACAGGCGGCGGCCGGAGCGGACACGGCCAAGAAGAACGGCACCAAGACCATCGCCGAGGCCACCGAGTCGAGCAGGAAGATCGAGGGCCTGTTCACCGTGTACCAGGACACCACCGACGGATCCACCCAGCTGGCGATCGCCAAGGACCAGGTGGGCAAGGAGTTCATCTACTTCATGCACACGGTGAACGGGGTGCTCGAGGCGAGGACCTTTCGCGGCGCGTTCCGCCGGAACAACGTCTTCACGATCCGAAAGACCTTCGACAAGATCGAATTCGTGACGGTCAACACGTCCTACTACTTCGACCGGAACAACGCCCTTCACCGTGCCGCGGACGCGAACATCAGCCCGGCGGTCCTGGCGGTGGAGAAGATCGTGGCCCAGGACAGTGCCGCGAGCGTCTATCTCATCAAGGCCGATGATCTGTTTCTCAAGGAGGCCCTGGCCCAGATCAAACCGTCGCCCAATCCCAACGTGAAGCCCGGAACGCGGTTTACCCTAGGGAATTTGAGCAAGGACAAGACCAAGGTGGTGAGCATCAAGAGCTATCCGCTCAACACCGATGTCGTGGTGGAATACGTCTACGAGAATACGGCCCCGATGGTCCGCGGGAGCCAAGCCGTCACCGATCCGCGATACGTGAGCATCGCGGTGCAGCACAGCTTCATCGAGATGCCGGAGAACGAGTACCACCCCCGCTTCGACGACGCGCGGGTGGGCTACTTCACCACGCAGGTGACCGATCTCACCTCTACCAGCGCCACGCCGTATCGCGATCTGATCGACCGCTGGCATCTCGAGAAGAAGATCCCCGGTGCGGCCCTCTCCGAACCGGTGGAGCCCATCGTCTGGTGGATCGAGAACACCACACCGGTGGAGTTCCGAGACGCCATCCGCGAAGGGGTGCTCCGCTGGAACCGCGCCTTCGAGAAGGCGGGGTTCCAGAACGCGATCCAGGTGAAGGTGCAGCCGGACGATGCCGACTGGGATGCCGGGGACATCCGCTACAATGTGCTGCGCTGGACGTCCTCGCCGGTCCCGCCCTTCGGCGGCTACGGCCCGAACTTCGTGAATCCACGGACGGGTCAGGTGCTGGGCGCCGACATCATGCTGGAGTGGATCTACGTGACCAACCGGGTGCGCTACGAGAGACTCTATGAGACGGCGGGCCTGAGCCTCGAGCGCGAGCCCCTCCTCGACGACGTCTTTACCTGCTCGGCCGGGCATGAACTCCACCTGTCCACCCTATTCGGACTCCAGGCGCTCAAGGCCTTCGGCGCGGACGAAGTCGAGATGAAGGCCGTGGTGAACCAGGGCTTGATCTCTCTGGTGCTGCACGAGGTTGGGCACACCCTGGGGCTCAGTCACAACATGCGGGCCAGTCAGATGCTGGCGCCCGAGGCGATGCACAACACCGCCATCACCTCACAGCAGGGCCTGATCGGCTCCGTGATGGACTATGAGAACATCAACCTGGCCAAGCGCGGCGAGACCCAGGGCGAGTACTACACCACGACGCCCGGCCCCTACGATCTCTGGGCCGTCGAGTACGGCTACTCCGAGGCCCTCACCGACCCGGCCGCGGAACAGCGGCGCCTCGAGGCCATCCTGGCCCGGTCCACCGAGCCCGCCCTGGCGTTCGGCAATGACGCCGACGACATGCGCGCGGCGGGCCGCGCCATCGATCCGCGGGTCATGATCAACGACATGTCGAGCGACGCGATCGGGTACATGGAGGACCGGGTCCAGATCGTCCGCGATGTGATGGCCGACCTGCGGGAGAAATACGCCAGCCCCGGCACGTCGTACCACGAGCTCCGTACCGGCTATCTCATCCTGACCGGCCAGCACGGCAACGCGGCCGTGGTCATGTCCCGCTACATCGGCGGGGTCTATCTGGACCGGGCGGTGGTAGGACAGCCTGGCGCGACCCAGCCTTTCGCCCCGGTACCGGCAGCGGAACAACGCCGCGCCATGCGAGCACTCCGTACGTATCTCTTCGCGCCCGACGCGTTCGACGCCCCCGAGGGGGTCTACAACCACCTCCAGTTGCAGCGCCGCGGGTTCGGCCACTTCGGCACCACCGAGGACCCCAAGATCCACGCGCGGGCCCTGTTCTTCCAGAAGCTGGTGCTCGATCACCTGCTTCATCCAGTGGTGCTGGCCCGGCTGAGCGACACCCGGCTCTATGGCAATGAGTACACCCTGGCTGAGATGATGGGCGAGTTGACCGATGCGATCTTCGCCGCCGATCGGCGCGGCAACGTGAACACCTTCCGCCAGAACGCGCAGCTCGAGTACACCAACCGGCTCGCCGCCGTGCTGTCCACGGAGGGCAAGAAGAAGTACGACTACCTGGCCCAGTCGATGGCGCTCCATCAGTTGAAGGAGGTCGAACGGATCGCCGCCCGCCGGACCGGGGTCAATGAGGAAACCCGCGCTCACCGCGCTCACCTCGCCCACGTGATCGACCAAGCGCTCGACGCGGATTGAGGCGGCGATGACGGCGCCGCCATCCGCGCCCGCCCCGGCCCCGGGGCGCGGCACGTGGAAGTCCTCCGCCGGCTTCATCATCGCCTCGGTGGGTGGGGCCGTCGGGCTGGGCAACCTCTGGCGGTTCTCCTACACCGCCTCGAGCGGCGGAGGGGCGGCATTCGTGCTCCTCTACCTGGTGCTGGTGCTGGCCATCGGCCTGCCGGTGCTGACGGCCGAACTCACCATCGGGCGCGGCACCGGCCTCAGCCCCATTCGCGCGCTCGAGCGGGTCGGCGGCCGCCGCTGGCGCATCGTCGGCAGCATGTTCGTGGTGCTGGCCTTCCTCATTTTCTCCTATTACTCGGTGATCATGGGGTGGACCGGGCGGCTGCTCTGGGATTCGATTCGCGGCGCGGTCCCGGAGGACACCGGGGCGTATTTCGGGCAGATGAGCACCGGCATGCCGGCCATTCTGTGGCATGGCGTGGGCATGATGCTCACCATCTGGATCGTCCTCGGCGGCATCCGCCGCGGGATCGAGCGGGCGGCCACCATCCTGATGCCAATCCTGTTTGCGCTGCTCATCGGATTGGCAGTATGGGCGGCGACTCTGTCCGGCGCCGGCGCCGGCTACAGCTTCTACCTCCGCACCGACTTTGCCGCCCTCCTCGATCTCGACCTCATCGCCAGCGCCACGGCCCAGGCGTTCTTTTCCCTCTCGCTCGGGCTCGGGGCCATGATCACCTATGCGTCCTACATCGAGCGTCGGGACGTGAGCCTGCCCAAACAGGCAGGGATCATCGCCCTTTCGGATACCGCCGTGGCCTTGATCGGCGGCCTGGTGGTGTTTCCCATCGTCTTCCACTTCGGGCTCCAGGACAGCGTCAGCTCGAGCGCCATCGGAGCCCTGTTCATCGCGCTGCCCAGCGCCTTCAACGCCATGGCCCCAGGCGGCCAGCTCGTCGGCACCATCTTCTTCGTGGCGCTCTACATCGCCGCCCTGACGTCGGCGATTTCCCTGCTCGAGGTGGTCGTAGCCGGAGTGATCGACGCCTGGGGCTGGACACGCGAGCGCGCGGCGCTGGTGGCCGGCGGCGCCATTCTGCTGGTGGGGATCCCCTCGGCCCTGAGCCTCGAGTGGATGGGATTCATCGACAAGCTCTTGGGCGAGGCCTTCCTAGCCCTTGGGGGTCTGTTGATCGCGATCCTGACCGGATGGATCTGGTCATCGGGAGCCGATGAAGAGCTGGGCCGCGGCTTTCCCTACCCCGGGCTCCGGAAGACCTGGCTCTGGCTGTTGCGGCTGGTGATTCCCGTGGCGCTCGCGGTGGTGGCCTACACGGCGTTCAAGCAGGTGATCCCGCTGGCGCGGGCGTTGGTCGGGGCTGGCAGCTAACGGGGAGCGCGACCCGACCGCCGAGAAGTCGCGAATCCTACTTGCGTCCTATCTTCTTCAGGAGCTTGTCGAAGCGAGGATCCGATCGGAGAGGGTCGGCCGTAGGATCGGCGTTGATGTTCGCGAGACTGCCGGGTTCGCTCTCAGAGGCCCGATCCAAGTACGCGAATGCCCCACGTTGCATGACTCGAGACTTAGGACTCCCTACCGATACAGCGGATTCGGATGATCGAACCGGCAGCCAGCCTCCCACTGGGAACGCTGGTTGCCGTGGGCCGGGATCCCGCCGGCGTCCTTCAGCATCCGAGCCAGGTGGAGGAGGTTCCAGGTCATGAACGTCGTGTTCCGCTGGGTGAAGTCGTTCTCGGGTCCGCCGGAACCCGGGTCGGCATAGGAGGGTCCGGGTCCCGCTTCGCCGATCCATCCCGCGTCTGCCTGGGGCGGGATGGTATACCCCAGGTGCTGCAGGGAGTAGAGAATGTTCATGGAGCAGTGCTTCACCCCGTCCTCGTTCCCCGTGATGATGCAGCCGCCGACACGGCCGTAGTAGGCGTACTGCCCGTGCTCGTTGAGCGTGCCCGAATACCCGTACAGCCGCTCGATGACCTTTGTGCACACCGAGGACTTCTCGCCGAGCCAGATCGGCGACCCCAGGATCAGGATATCGGCCGCCGTCACCTTGGCCTGGATCTCCGGCCAGTCGTCCCGCTCCCACCCGTGCTCGGTCATGTCGGGATAGACCCCGTAAGGCACCTGGTAATCGACCGGCCGCAGCATCTCCGTGGCAACGCCGTTCTTCTCGAGGATGGCCCGGCACACCCCGAGCAGGGCCTCGGTGTGCGAGAGCGCCGGTGAC
>JBFGLJ010000131.1:0-8222 GCA_041576235.1 Gemmatimonadales bacterium
CTCGAACGCGTGGACGGTCATCCTGAGCAGGGCCACGGACGTCTGGCACGAACCCTACCCGGTAGGACGGGACGTGCTCCGCGTTGGCATTCGACCGGGAACCCGAGACCACATGGAGGCCCTGGCCTTCTACTTTCCCGTCGTCGGACGGTCATCGGCCGTGCTCAGGCTCCACTGGGGCACGACGGTGGTGGACATGCCGATCGAGGTCGGAGATGGACCAGGGCAGGAGTCGGGTTCTGCACCCTCCGGCGCGCCCTAGGAAGAACACCGTCCCCACGCTTCCATCGCTCTTCCTCACACGGAGTGTCGACGTTTGAGTGCGGAGCCTACGCCATTGCGGTCGACGCGCCGGCTCTCGCTCGTGGTGTTTCTCGCCGCACTCGGCTGGATCGCGCTCGGCCTGTTGCGGCCGCTCGAATTGTACGACGAGGGCATCGTGCTGGTCGGCGCGCTGCGTACGGCGGGCGGCGAGGTTCCACTCAAGGACTTCTACGCCGTCTACATGCCGGGCCACGTCCATCTCCTCGCCGGCTTGTTCGCGGTCTTCGGTCCGTCGGTCCTGCTCAACCGCCTGCTATCGGTCCTTACGCGGGCGGCGCTGGTCGCCGTGTGTTTCGTCTTGCTTCGGAAGCTGGACGAGGCCCCCCTCCGGTTCGCGGTCGCCGTGAGTGTGGTCCTCACGGCCTGGACCGGCTTCTTCGGGATCTTCGGCTACGCGGCGACCTCGGGATTGCTGCTCGGTCTCCTGTCCGGGTTGTGCAGCATGCGGGCAGCCGATCGATGGGTCTCCGGCGGGGGCGGGGGCGGGGGCGGGGGCACGTCGCACGTATCAGCGCTCCAATGGATGATGGTCGCGGGCGCGCTGGCCGGCGCGGCCACGCTTCTCCGGCAGGACATCGGGCCCATGGTCATCCTGGCCCAGGTGCTCTTTCTCGGGTTCGTCCTGGTCTGGCCGGGCCCGGCGGGTGGGCCGGGTCCGGTCCGCGCATTCGGCGTCGTGGTGCTGGCGTTCGCCGGCGGGGTGCTGGCCGTGATCGTGGTGCCGGCGCTGTTCTATCTCTCTCATTTGAGTCCGGGCGAGTTGGTGGCCTCGCTCCTCCTCTGGCCGGCCGAGCTCATCGGCGAATACCGCTGGCTCCCCTATCCCAACGTGCTCCGCTACCCGGTCGCGTTGGTCGGTGGCCAGCACAGCGTGGTCGAAGTCTTGTTGGCCTTCGCAACCGAGTTGCCGTTTCTCCTTCCGCTCCTGGTGTTTCCGCTCGTTGCCTTCGAGATCGTCCGGGCCATTCGGGAGCGACATGACACCGACCGCGCGGCCCTTCGGTTTCTGCTCCTGGTGTTTGGGGTGCTGCTGCTGAATCAGGTTCGCGGGCGCTCGGACGGGGTCCACGCGGCCCCGTCGTTCGTGATGGCGCTCGTGCTGCTGCCGGGGCTCTGGCGACGGCTGGTTCCACGGCGGTGGCCGGTGAGACTCAAGACTGTGCTCGGTGCGGTGGGCCTCTACCTGCTGCTCGTCGCGCCGGTCGGCGCGGTTCTGCTGCAGACGGCGTCACTTCTGTCGACTCGTCCCGACACGTCCGTTGGCGTGCACCCACCCCGAGCCCGCGGCGTGCGTCTCGACCCCGATCAGGCCAAGGCGGTGGCATACGTGCAACGCCGCACCGGACCCGAGGAACCGGTATTTGTGGGGAATACCCGGCACGATCGCGTGTTGTGGAACGACGTCAGCTTCTATTTCCTCCTCGAGCGGCCGATTCCCACCCGCTATCACGCCTTCGACCCCGGACTCACCACAACCGACTCGGTGCAGCGCACCATCATTCAGGACCTCGAGCGGCATCGGGTCCGGTACATCGTCCGGTACAGTGGATCTGAGCAGCTGAGCGAGCCCAACCGGAGCCGGGAGATCGGCGCTACCCGGCTCGACGAGTACTTAGCACGCACCTTCCCCACAGAGCAGCAACGCTTCGGGCGATATCGGATCTCCAGTCGATAGCGGCCCTCTGCACCCGCGACCCACCTACCCACTCTCCCACCCCTGCTTCAGACAGCCTTCAGGCTCCCTTCATCGGGCGCGGTCGAGTATAGGGCGATGGCCTACCGGAGGTACGGATGCTCTACGCGTTGCTCGTCGTTCTTGGGCTGGTGGTGATTGGGCTGTTCATCGTCGGCCGGCTCGAGGGCTTGGCGCTCTTAGCGCCACGCTCCAGTAAACACATTGCGCGGTCCGCTGAAGATTTTTGCACGGGTGACTGCCGGTTGGAGGATGGGCGTTGCCCCATGCATGTGGCCCGCGAGGACTGTCCCCTGTGGCGGTTCGTGAAGGCCGATCTCCCGACCCAACCGCACGGCAGCCCCTTTGCCGGCAGCAGCGCCGGCGCCTGATGGGATCGTTGCGTGCCTCGGTGGCTCGGTGGTTGCCATGACCACGATCATCGAGCCGTTTCGCATCAAGGTGGTCGAGCCGATCCGCCTGACCACCCGTGACGAGCGGGAGAAGGCGCTCCGAGAGGCGCATTTCAACGTCTTCAACCTGCATGCGCAGGATGTCCTGATCGATCTCTTGACCGACAGCGGGACGGGCGCCATGAGCAGCCTTCAGTGGGCGGCCATGATGCAGGGAGACGAATCCTATGCGGGCGCCGAGAGCTTCTATCGGTTTCGCCGGCGGCTCGAGGACCTCACAGGGTTCCCCCATATCCTGCCCACCCATCAGGGTCGGGCATCCGAGCGCATTCTCTTCGAGCTGGTCGGGGGCGCTGGCAAGGTCGTGCCCAACAACAACCACTTCGATACGACCAGGGCCAATGTCGAACACTCGGGCGCGGAGGCCGTCGACCTCGTCATCGAAGAGGGGAAGCAGGCCGCGACGCCGCACCCGTTCAAGGGCAACATGGATGTCGACAAACTCCGCGCCCTCATCGATCGGGTCGGCCCGGCCCGCATTCCCGTCTGCATGGTGACCGTCACCAACAACTCCGGCGGCGGCCAACCGGTGAGCCTGGCCAACCTGCGGGCGGTGCGGGCCGTGTGTGACGGGCACGGGATCCCCCTTTTCCTGGATGCGTGTCGCTTCGCCGAGAACGCCTATTTCATCAAGCTCCGCGAGCCCGGACACCGGGACCGATCGGTGACAGATATCGCGCGGGACATGTTCGACCTGGCCGACGGCGCGACCATCAGCGCCAAGAAGGATGGGCTGGTCAACATCGGTGGCGTCTTGCTACTGCGGGACAGCGAACTCGCGGAGCGGGCGGGGGCCCTCTTGATCCTGACCGAGGGCTTCGTGACCTACGGCGGAGTGGCGGGCCGGGACCTCGAAGCCATGGCGCAGGGCTTCGAAGAAGTCTTGCACGAGGACTACCTGGCCTACCGCATCCGGTCTACCCAGTACTTAGGCGAGAAGCTGGTGGAACTCGGCTACCGCATCGTCGAGCCGCCGGGCGGACACGCCATCTACATCGACGCCGGGGTGCTCTGTCCCCACATTCCGCCCGAGCAGTATCCCGGCCAGGCGCTCGTGTGCGCGCTCTATCGGGAAGGGGGCATTCGGGCCGTGGAGATCGGGAGCGTGATGTTCGGGACCGGCACCGCGGCGCCGCCGATGGAGCTGGTGCGGCTGGCGATCCCGCGGCGGGTCTACACGCAGAGCCACATCGACTACGTGGTCGAGGTGGCCGGGGAGGTGTTCGCTGGGCGGCATAATCTCCCCGGCCTCACCATGACCAACTCGCCTCCCTATCTGCGTCACTTCACCGCACGTTTCGAGGAACTCGAGGCCTCTCCCGCCCTCACTTGACGTCGAGCAAAACCTCGGCGTTGATCGAGTTGATCTCCAGGCCATCGTCGCTGTCTCGCCCGCTCAGGTGCTTGATCACCACTCGCACCTCGAGCCGGTCCGTCTGGCCACCGAGTTGGAGCAGATCGGCGGGAACCGTGTTTGGCGGGCCCGGATGGGCGCGCAGATGCGCCCGCGCGCTATCGACCATGCGGCCCAACGGAAGCGTGAGAATCGGGCCGCCCTGATCCAGCAGGCGCAACGCATCCTTGCCCTCGTTGAGCTCGAATCGGAGGGTGTCCCCGCCGATGGGCAGTGGGTTCGACGGGAGCCGGCCGATGTCGGCGTGCCAGTCGAATCCCGTGACCGCGGTGAGCGCGGACCGCTGCTCGGGAACCAACGTGAAGAAATCCGGGGCTCGGGCCTCGCTGGGGCTCACGTACGCCATGCCGAAGTGGTTCATGATCACTCTGGTGCGGCTCATCGCCATCACCCGGCTCCTCACCGTGACCGGACTCGCGGTATCGATGGCTGCCAATTCACCATCGAACCAGGGCTCGATCGACCGCGTTCCGTGCACCTCGATGAGGTACGCGAGGCTCCCGCTGATTTCCTTCCGGTCCTCGAAACTCGCCTCCGTGGCCGCCGGGACCAGACGGCCGTCGACCAGGACGCCGGCGTTGCGCAGGTGCCCGGCGAGGCGGTTGGTCTGACTGCGCTCCGAGACCCGGTAGGCCGACCACGGGCCGAAGGCGGACAGCACGAGCACGGCGCACAGCGAGGCTGGAATGAGCTTGATGTCCTTGGACTGTCGGACGGCGTAGTACACCGCGATCCCTAGGAGCCAGGCGGCGAGCAGGGTCAAGAAATACCGCTGTTCGGTGAACCCGTATTGGCTGACCCGCTTCCAGATCGCCATCAAGAGCATGACGATCGACGGGAACAGGGCGACGTAGAACCACCGGGCATACGTGGTGACCCAAGCGTTCTCGGCGTGCTCGCGCGCCGGCGCGAGCAGGAGGAGGGAGAGGATGCCGACGCCGGCGACGCTCGAGACGAGGTAGCCGATCCAGCCGCTGGGCCAATCTTGGGTCAGGAGGACCTTGCCGAGGTATGCCGTCAGAATGGCGAGGTAGATGATGACGATCGGCATCAGGATGAACTGCGCGAAGATCTTGATGACGACGGGGTATTCCCGCCAGCCTTCCAGGTCGGCCAGGCGGCGGGGAAGGCCGCTCAAAAAGAACCAGGGATGAAAGACGCCGGCGAGCAGAAACCAGAGGTGGCCGTAGGCCTCGTCGGGAATCGAGACGCCGAACAACTGGTCCAGCGCGAGGAGTGCGATGGCGAGTCCGGCATAGAGCACGCCGGCAAACAGGGTGGCGATGAGAAACCGCAGGAAGAGCACCCGGTTGTATTGCCAGAAACCGTTGGGCTCGTTGACGCGTACATACGGCAGAAACGCCACGAAAAGGTGGAACGCCGCGGCGAACTGGGCAAAACGGGTGAACCCTTCGATTTCGGACCAGCCGGACCAGAGGGAAAAGAACCCGGCCAGTACTGCCAGGCCGAGGCCTGAGGTTCCCAGGCGGTAGCCTCGCGGCCATGCCTTCCGTTCGGCGAGCAGAGCCAGCGCCGTGAAGAGCGGGATGCCGAGCAGCGCCGTCGTCATGTAGCGGGCGGCCTCGGCCTTGAGAACCTCCTCGAGCGCCAGCATCGCAGCCAGTGTGGCCGCCACCGCCGACAGGAGAACCAGGGGGAAGCGCGCCCAGGTGGCGGAAGCCGCGGAGACGAGTAGCTTGATCGAGGGGAACCGCATGGGGCCAAGATGAATCGATGGGGGATCATCAGCAAGCAGGCCGGGTGAGCGCAGCCCCGCCCACCGACCCGTTCCTCGCGGCCGCCATCGCGGAGGCCGAGCGGGGGCTGGCGGAAGGGGGGATCCCCATCGGAGCGGTGTTGGTTCACAACGGGACCATCATCGGCAGCGGTCACAATCGGCGGGTGCAAGCGGGGAGCGCCATCCTGCACGCGGAGATGGACGCTCTGGAACGGGCGGGGCGCCAGCCCGCGGCGGTCTACCGGGCCAGCACCCTCTATACCACGCTCTCGCCGTGCGCCATGTGCAGCGGAGCTATTCTCCTCTACGGCATTCCCTGCGTGATCATTGGAGACAATCGAACGTTCCTCGGCGAAGAGCAGCTGCTGCGTGATCGCGGAATTCGGGTGGAGGTCCGGCAGGACGAAGCGTGTACGAGGATGATGGCCGAGTTTATTGTGCAGCATCCCGACATCTGGCAAGAAGACATCGGAGCATGAGCATGACATTCGCCTGATGGCCATCCCCACCGCGCCTGCCCACCTGCGTGCCCCAACGCGCGCCGTATGGGTCGTTCCGGTCATCCTCGCCGCCGTGTGCGCGTCCTGCGCGATCGTGGCCACCCTCGCGCCCGAGCACTCCCGCCTCTGGGGCTTCATTCCCTTCACCTTCCTCGGCAACTCCCTCGCCATGGTGCCCTACGACGCCGCGGTCATCTATCTGGGCGAGTTCTACCCGGTGTGGCTGGTCGTGGTCGTGGGAACCCTCGCGACCATGCTGATCGAAGTCTGGAACATGGAGATCCTGAGTCGAATCTTGGTCCGCGATGGGGCCCGCCACTTCCGTGAACACCGGGCCACCCAATGGACCCTCGACCTCTACCGCAAGGCCCCATTCGTCTCGTTGGTCGCCACGTGCATCCTGCCCCTCGTGCCCCACTATCCGATGCGCATCATCGCCACCTTGGCCGGGTACCCCATGTGGAAGTACCAAGGCGCCGTGGCCCTGGGCCGAAGCGGCCGCTACCTGGGCCTGGCCTTGGTCGGCTGGGCCGTCGCGATCCCCGCCAGTTGGCTGGTCCTGGCCAGCCTCGTCGTCGTGCTGGCCATGCTGCGAACCGGACAGGCGGTGAATCGCCAGAAGACGCCCGAAGGCGAGCCGGCGTGACGGCTGCGCGCCGCCGCTGCTTCCTGCTCCTCGTCGACGGCCTCCGGCCCGATGTCGCCGAGGCCGCGCTCGACGCCGGCCGTCTCCCGGAACTCGAGTGCATGGTGCAAAGCGGGGGAGGACGAACCCGGGCGGTCACCGCCTTCCCCTCGACCACCAGCGTGTCATATCTGCCCTTTCTCACCGGCTGCCTTCCGGGCACGTGCAACGTTCCCTCGATCCGCTGGCTCGATCGCCACACCTATGCCGGACGCTGGTGGCGGGAGAGGAAGGCGGTGCGGAGCTACTGCGGCTACCAGGCGGGGATGTTGGACAAGGACATCGATCCGGAGGTGCGCACCATCTTCGAGTTGGTGCCCGAGAGCGTCGCGTTCTTCACGATGGTGAGCCGAGGACTGCCCGCCGAACGAGATCCCACCCGTCGGGCGCGGAAACTGTGGGGATCGCTCGCCCACTACGCTCTGTGGCACCAGCCGTCGGACAACTGCGTGGCCAAACACCTGCTGCGCGCGGTCGACGGCCCGTGGCGGTTCTTCTTCGCGCAGTTTCCCGCGGTGGATGGCTATACCCATCAAAGCACGCCGGATGGGCCGCGGGTGCTCCGGGCCTTGGAGCGTGTCGACGACGTCGTGGGTCGCCTGCGCCAACGGCTCGACGCCAGGGGAGAACTCGAGGACAGCCTGATTCTCGTCGTCAGCGATCACGGTGCCACACCCGTCCACACCCATCTCGACTTGGCCCAGTGGTTCCGGGGCCAGCGCATTCCCACCATGTCGCATCCGGTTGTCTGGACCCGAAAACCAAGAGTCGCGGTCATGGTGGCCGGGAACGCGTCGGCGATGGTGTACGCCCGTCCCACCGAGCCGCGGCCACAACGATGGCCGCTCGAGCGGCTGCGCCGGCCGGAAACGTTCGGTGCCGGAGCTGACGTGATTGCCCGATTGGTTGAGGTGCCGGCGGTCGCGTTCGTCTTCGGTGCCAGCGGCAAGGGGACGGGGAGCGCCGCGGTCGTCTCCGCCGCCGGCGAGGCCCTGGTCGAGCCCCTCGATGGTGGGATCCGCTACCGGCCGGTCAGCGGCGATCCGCTCGACCTCGGCGCCGAGCGCACCTGGACCAGCCGGGAGTGGGTGGAACACACGGGGCATGCCGCCTTTCCCGATGCTCCGCGCCAGATTCTCGATCAGCTCTCCTCGCCCCGCACCGGCGACCTCGTCGTCGTCGCCCGGGAGGGCTACGACTTTCGGAGCCGGTGGGAAATCCCGGAACACAAGTCCGGGCACGGGAGCATGCATCGGGCACACATGCAGATCCCGCTCTGGAGCAGTCACCCTGTTCCCGCTCGGGCCATTCGAAGCGTCGACCTCTTTCCCTCCATGCTGGATTGGTTGGACGTCGATCGAGACCCCGCGAGGATGGACGGGGAGTTGGTGTGGACGCCGAGCGTGCCAATCAAAG
>JBFGLJ010000132.1:0-8219 GCA_041576235.1 Gemmatimonadales bacterium
CGTCGCCGCCGGCCGCCAGCCGCAGGATCTCGACCGGATGGGCGTTCACTCTGGGAGGCTCGAGGTCGGGAACCGCGGTCACCGGAGCCCCTCGCGCCGGCCCGTCCGGGTCCACGCCGAGGCGCGGGGGTGTCCGTCAGCGCTCACCGCGGGCCGGCGCGCCCGCCTGGCGTCGTCCTCAGCCAGGGCTGCGGCGATGGCGATGTCGGTCATGAGCCCAGGGTCGTGTGGCGGGGTGAGCAAGTCCGGCCGCCGGTCGAGGAACTGGATGTCGAACGCACCGGCCCGGAATTCCTCGTCCGTCATGAGCCGGCGGTGGAAGCCCTGGTTGGTGGCGACCCCGATCACGACCAGCTCGTTGAGCGCCCGGAGCATCCGCCCCACGGCCTGGGCCCGATCGGGAGCCCACACGATGAGCTTCGCGAGAAGCGAATCGTAGTGGAGCGTCACCTCGTCGCCGGTTTCCACCCCGCCGTCCCAGCGTACGCCCGGGCCACTGGGCGGCCGCAGGTAGGTCACGCGCCCGGTGGACGGGAGGAATCCCTGGGCGGGATCCTCACTGGTGATGCGGCATTCGATGGACCAGCCGCGCGGGGTGACCGGTTGCGCGATGGGTGTCATGGGGAGTCCCTGCACGATCCGCAGCTGCTCGCGGACGAGATCCACGCCCAGCACCATTTCCGTGACCGGGTGCTCGACCTGGATTCGGGTATTCATTTCGAGAAAGTAGAACGCGCCGTCCTCCGCCAGGAGAAACTCACAGGTTCCCGCTCCGACGTAGCCCACCGCCCGCGCCGCCGCGATGGCGGCTGCCCCCATCCGCTCTCTGAGATCTGGGGTCACGGCGACCGACGGCGACTCTTCGACCAGTTTCTGGTGTCGCCGTTGGATCGAGCACTCTCGTTCGCCCAAATGCACGGTGGTGTCCGCATCCGCAAGGACCTGCATTTCGACGTGGCGTGGGCGCTCGATGAATTTCTCGAGATAAACCGCGTCATCGCCGAAGGCCTTGCGTGCCTCCGAGCGGGCGCCCTCGAGCGCCCCGGGCAGGTCGCTCGCCCGGCCGACGACTCGCATCCCCTTCCCTCCACCGCCCGCGGTGGCCTTCACCATCACCGGGTACCCCAGCCTGTCGGCCGCCCCACGCGCCGCGTCGGCGTCGTGGAGCACGCCGCTCCCCGGAACCACTGGGACACCGGCCTCCGCCATCCGGCGGCGGGCTTCGGTCTTGTCCCCCATGGCCCGGATCGCGGTCGACGGTGGTCCAACGAAGTGGAGACCCGCCTCCTCGACCGCCTGGGCAAAGTCGGCCCGTTCGGCCAAGAAACCGTACCCCGGGTGGACCGCCTGGGCCCCCGTCTCTCGGGCGGCGTCGATCAGGCGGTCGATGCGCAGGTAGCTCTCGGAGGGCGGCGAGGCTCCAATGCCCACGGCCAGGTCGGCCGCGCGGACGTGGGGACCGGTGCGATCGACCTCGGAAAAGACGGCGACCGCCTCGAGTCCTTCCTCGTGGCATGCCCGAATGATGCGTCGTGCGATTTCGCCGCGATTGGCGATGAGGATGCGGCTTATTGGCCGCATGCAGGCGGGAACGGCTCTCCTAGCACGGCCAAGATGCCGCGGCACAAGAGGACGTTTTCTCGTGCCGCTTGTCCATAGATGGCGACCGCTCCGCGGGTCCAGACCGTGCCGTGTTCTTTCACGTCGCGCAGCAGGCTCGTGACGGTGAGCACGTCATCGGTCGGGACCGCACCGGCCCCACCAACGATCACCAACCGAATCGGCTTCCATTCCGGCAGCGGAACCGCCGCGCGATCGGCGAAGGGCGTCAGACAAATCGGACGCTGCTCGGCGACCTTGGCCAGCGCCCGCTGAACGGGCCAGGCCGGGTCGACGCCGAACGCGGCGGCGATTTGGCCGCGGTAGAGCGAGTCGGTCGCGTACAACTTGGGAACGAGCGGCAAGACGTCCTTGCGGTAGCCCACCTCTAGCGAGGCGTACCAGACGGCGAGCGTCTCGATATCGTTCCCGGTGGTCAGCACCCCGTTGGCTGGGCACGACCCAAGCAGGTTGACCCCGAGCTCGACCAGGTAGTTGGGAATGGCAAACCCTGTCGCTCCGGGTTGCCTGGCCGCCTCCCAGCCCCCGCCTTCGACCCGAATGAGCGCGCGCTCCATTTCGACGAGACCCCGAAACACGATGCTGGAGTCCACATGGAGCTCGAGCGCCTGATCGAGAGCCAGCGCGGAGAGGTCCAGGTACAGGAGGCCCGATGGATCCCCGGTATGCCCATTGGCGTGCCAGTCCCGCTCGCCCAGCAGGTACAGTCGTCCGAGATGGAACCAGGCGCGCCCGTCCCCGGGGGCGGTAGCCAGGTAGCGTCCGAGCAACTCGGTGGCGTCGGTACGGAGCCCTTCGCGGGCCAGGGTGGCTGCCCGCGGGACGATGTTCGGGTCCACCGCGCCCTGGGCCTGGACGGCACCGGCCCCCAGCACCAGAGCCCCGGAGCACGCGGCTAGTGCCTTGTGAAAGAACGACTTAGGAGGTTTGCTACCAGAAGGGATCACCAGCGATCGGCCTCGAAAACTGGTTCAGTCTGGAAAAATGGGCCTTTTGGCGTCTCTTGGCTAGAGGGACGTCCCACCGCTCGGGACATTCACAGGGGGATGTTGCCATGCTTCCTGGGGGGGTTCCGGTCCCGCTTGGTGGCCAAGGTGCGGAGCGCATCGACCAGCCGGGGCCGGGTGTCGCGGGGGTCGATGACGTCGTCCACGAACCCCCGTGCGGCGGCCTTGAACGGATTGGCGAACCGGCCCTTGTACTCCTCGATCAGGCGGTCGGTTTCGGCCTCGGGGTTGGGGGATCCGGAGATTTCCTCCTTGAACAGGATCTCGACGGCGCCCTTTGGACCCATGACAGCGATCTCCGCGGTCGGCCAGGCAAGGTTGATGTCGCCGCGAATGTGCTTTGAGCTCATCACATCGTAGGCCCCGCCATAGGCCTTCCGGGTAATCACGGTGAGCTTGGGCACCGTCGCTTCGCAGTAGGCGTAGAGCAACTTCGCCCCGTGCTTGATGATCCCGCCGTGCTCCTGCGCCACGCCCGGCAAGAACCCGGGCACATCCTCGAAGGTCACTAATGGAATGTTGAAGGCGTCGCAAAAGCGGATGAATCGCGCTCCCTTGAGCGAGGCGTTGATGTCGAGCACGCCAGCCAGGTTGGCCGGCTGATTGGCGATCACACCGATGGATCGGCCGCCGAGCCGTGCGAATCCGACCAACAGATTGGCAGCATAGTCCCGGTGCACTTCGAGGAAGCGTCCATCGTCCACCACCGCCTGAATCGCCACGTGCATGTCGTAGGGGACGGTGGGATTATCGGGGATCAGGTCGAGCAGTTTCTCTTCCCGGCGGTCGACGGGATCCTGGCTCGCCACAACCGGCGGGTCGTCCAGGTTGTTGCTCGGCAGATAGCTCATCAGCTCGCGCATCGACGCGAGGCACTCGGGCTCGGTGTCGGACACGAAGTGCGCCACACCGGACGTCCCGCCATGGACGTCGGCTCCTCCCAGATCGTCGAAGCCGACCTCTTCGTGCGTCACCGTTTTGACGACGTTCGGCCCGGTCACAAACATGTAACTCACCCCACGGACCATGTGGACGAAGTCGGTGATCGCCGGACTGTAGACGGCCCCGCCGGCGCAGGGGCCGAGAATGGCCGAGATTTGGGGGACGACTCCGGAGGCCAGGGTATTCCGGAGGAAAATGTCGGCGTAGCCGCCCAACGAGACGACACCCTCCTGAATGCGGGCCCCGCCTGAGTCGTTGAGCCCGATGACAGGAGCGCCGTTTCGGACGGCCAGGTCCATCACCTTGCAGATCTTCTCCGCGTGGGTCTCAGAGAGCGACCCGCCGAAGACGGTGAAGTCCTGAGAGAAGACGTAGACGAGGCGGTCATCGATGCGGCCATATCCAGTCACGACGCCGTCGCCCAGATACTGTTCGTCCGCCAAACCGAAGTCGGTGGCCCGATGGGTCACAAAGCGATCCAGCTCGACGAAGCTGCCCTCATCGAGGAGGAGATCGAGGCGCTCGCGCGCCGTGAGTTTTCCTTTTTCATGCTGCTTGGCGATGCGCGCTTCCCCGCCGCCCTGCTCGGCCTGCGCTTGGCGGCGGTGCAGATCTTCCAGGAGCTTCCGTGGGGTGGACATGATCGGCCCAATATAACAGTCGGATCCAATCACCGGCGAGACGTCGCCTCACGAAAAAAGGGCTCTCAAACGAGAGCCCTTCGGTTTCGGCATTGGTCGCGACGCTACTCGGATTTCTTTTCTGTAGTGTCGGCGTCAGGGATCTCCGCCGTGTCATCAGCCGGCTGCTCGGCGGCGGTCTGTGGGATGTCGGCGACGGCCTCCGGCTTCTCGGTCGCCTCGGCCTCGGCGTCTGCAGGCGTGGCGGCCTTCTCGGCCGCTTCAGCACTGGCGGAGGCCTCCGCCGTGGAGACGCCATCCTCGCCGGTGGCGCCGGGCCCGGCCTCATCGTCGGTCGGCGGGGGGGCTGGCGGCTCGAACGGCTCGTCCGGATACCCGACGACCGCGACCACGATCCGGTGATGGATTGGATCCACCTCGAGGATCTTGACGTCGAGTGGCTGGCCTTCCTTTACGGCATCGCCCGGGGAGTCGATATCGGCGACACCGAGTTGCGACATCGGGGCGAAGGCCTCGAGGTCGCCGCCGAGGTCGACTACCACGCCCTTGTCCATCAGCCGGACCGCGCGACCGCGCTGCTCATGGCCGATGGGAAGCGTCTCGCCGATCTTGAGCCACGGATCTTCCTCGGCCTGCTTGAGGCCGAGCGAGATGCGCTTGGCATCGGGGTCGATGTTGAGCACCACGACCTCGACGGTATCGCCCTTCTTGACGACTTCAGAGGGATGCTGAACGCGCTTGGTCCAGGACATATCTGAAATGTGGATCAGGCCGTCGATCCCGGGCTCGATTTCGACGAACGCCCCGAAGCTGGTGAGGTTCCGAACCTTGCCGCTGATCTTCGTCCCGACGGGATAGGACTGCGGCAGGGCCATCCACGGATCCTCCTCGGTCTGCTTCATGCCGAGCGAAATCTTCTCGTCACCCTCGTCGACCTTGAGCACCACGGCTTCGATCGTTTCGCCGATGCTGACGATCTTCGAGGGGTGACGGACGTTGCGCGTCCAGCTCATTTCGGAAATGTGGACGAGGCCTTCGATGCCCGGCTCTAGCTCAACGAAGGCGCCATAGTTGGTAATCGACACCACTTTGCCCTGCACCCGGGCGCCGACAGGATACTTCGCAGCGACATCCTTCCACGGGTAGTCCTGCAATTGCTTCATACCCAAACTGATGCGTTCCCGGTCCCAATCGATATCGAGGATCTTCACCTCGACTTCGGAGCCGATCTGCACCAGCTCACTGGGGTGGGCCACACGCCCGTAGGACATGTCTGTGATGTGCAGCAAACCGTCGACGCCGCCGAGGTCAATGAACGCGCCGAAGTCGGTGATGTTCTTGACAATGCCTTTGCGCACCTGATCGGTCGCGAGCTCCTTCATCAGGTGCTCGCGCTTATGGGCCCGCTCATGTTCCAGGATGACGCGGCGACTCACCACGATGTTGCGGCGGCGCTTGTTGAGCTTGATGATCTTGAATTCGTATGTTTGCCCAAGCAATTCGTCGATATTGGGCACTCGCCGGAGCGCGATCTGGCTCCCTGGCAGGAACGCATCGACGCCCATCAGATTCACCACCACGCCGCCCTTGATCTTCTTCACCAAGGTGCCTTCCACCGGCTCGTCCGCTTCATACGCCTGGCGAATCTTCTCCCAGACGCGCATGAAGTCGGCCTTCTTCTTGGAAAGGACGACCGCCCCGTCCTGATCTTCGAGGCTTTCGAGGAAGACCTCGACTTCGTCGCCCTCCGACAACTCCTGGGCGTCCTTGAACTCCTCGAGCGGCACCGAGCCTTCGGACTTGAACCCGAGGTCCAGGATGACGGCGTTGTCGGTGACGCGGAGGACCTTGGACTTGACGATTTCGCCTTCGGCGATGGACGCCATGGTGCCCTCGTACATGGCGAGCATCGTGGCGTATTCTTCGTCGCTGTACTCTTCGTTATAGAGATCGGCCCGCACCCGTAATTCAGGCTTCGCGTCCGACTCGGGCGTGGCGGGAGGTTCGGGAGTAGCCGACGAGGCGCTGGGTGCGGCGGGGCTCTTGGTGGACGTGGCGTTCTCTACCATCGACATAGGGTTCCTGGACTCGGCCCGCGGCTCAGTCATCGTCCGCGGGGAAAAGTGTCGGTCTGGGCCTCGGCCCCCGGCCGACGTGCCAAGGGAGAGGCAGCCCTAATAACTAACGTCGAGATCGGTGGTTAGCAAGCACCGGGACCCCCGATCCGAGGACCTTCCCTCCGAGGCAAGCCAAAGACCCGATGGGCATGGTCGCTGATGAGAGCAACCTGCTCCTGGAAGGTGAGGGCCGTCCCGTCGACCCGGATGGCGCCCTCCGGCTGCCGAAGCGGCGCGACCACCCGGGTCGAATCGGCCGCGTCCCGGGCCTCGAGCGCTTGGGTCTCTCGATCGAGGACCTCGGGTGATACCCGCTCGCCACGCTGCACCAGGCGGCGCTCGGCGCGGGTCGCCGCGGAGGCGGTGAGAAAGATCTTGAGGGCCGCCTCGGGGAAGACCACCGATCCGATGTCCCGGCCGTCGACCACCACGGACTTGCCCCGGGCCAACGCCCGGACCGTGTTGGTCACCCATGCGCGAACCTCCGGGACGGCGGCCACCGGTGACACCCACCGGGTGACCTCCGCGCTCCGGATGGGACCGTCGACGAGCACGTCGTCACAATACACACTGAACTTGGGGCCGCGCTCGCGCATGGTGAGACCGCGACGCTCCACCTCGCGCACCAGCGTCTCAGGATCATCGAGCACCGGCGGCTCTCCCCCCCCCCTCGCCAGCGCCACCAGCGTCACTCCACGGTACAAGGCCCCGGAATCCAAATGCAGAAAGCCAACCGCCCGGGCGACGGCCCGCGCCGTGCTGGACTTCCCGGCCGCGGAGGGGCCGTCGATGGCGATGACCCTATCCAAGGGACCGACCGCCGGTAATGGTCGCAAGCACTCGAGGGAAGCCAGGAAAACTCACGTCCGAGCAGACGATGTTGTCGATGTCCACCCCCGCGCCCGTCAAGGTGCTCAAGACGGAGAAGGCCATGGCCAAGCGGTGATCTCCGTCAGTGCGGACCCGTCCCACCGGCGGCGCGTCATGTCCCGTCACCGCCAGACTGTTGCCCGACACCTCGGCTTGACCGCCGACCGCCCGAATGTTCGCCGCCAAGAGTTCGAGCCGGTTGCTCTCCTTCACCCGAAGCTCCCCGACCTCGTGAAACACCGTGGTGCCCTCCGCGCGCGAGGCGAGCACGGCAAGCATGGGAATCTCATCGATCACGCCGGGGATCTCGTCCGCCGTGACCGCGGTCGCGCGGAGGCGTGCAGGCCTGACAACCACGTCGCCAAAGGGTTCTTCCAACGCCTCCCCTCGGGCTTCCTCGATGACCGTGCTCCCTCCACCCATGCGACGGACCACCTTCAGAAACCCGGTCCGGGTCGGGTTGAGGCCGACACCCTCCACACAGAGTTCCCCCCCGTCGGCCAGCAGCGCCACCCCAACCAGGAATGCGGCAGACGAAATATCACCGGGCACCGATGCGTCGAATGCAGCAATGGTCTCTCCAGGACGGAAGCGGATCCATCCACCTTCGACGCCGACCATTTGGCCCAGCCCGCGGAGCAGCCGCTCGGAGTGATCGCGACTCGGTCCGCCCGGCTCCTCGAGATCGACCGCGACACCGCCGGCCAATCCAGCCAAGAGTAACGCTCCCTTGACCTGCGCGCTCGACACCGGCATGCGATATGACAGGGGCTTGAGGCGACCGCCGAGGAGTGTCAACGGCAAGCCGTCATGGTCGGCCGCCCTGACGGTGGCGCCCATCGCCGTCAGGGGATCGGTGACCCGCCGCATCGGACGGCGCCTGAGGGACTGGTCGCCGGTGATGGTGGTGGCAAACGGCTGGGCCGCCAAGAGGCCAAGGACCAGCCGTGCGGTGGTGCCCGAATTACCGCAATGGAGTGGGCGCTCTTGAGGCAGCACGTGCGTGGGGCCCCCCCCCTTCC
>JBFGLJ010000133.1:0-8156 GCA_041576235.1 Gemmatimonadales bacterium
GCGGCCCGCCGTTTGCGGCTCGCCCTTGCGGGCCCGTCCGTCGCCACCGTCGGCCGGTGTCGGCACAAACGTCACCGGCGGCCAGTCGATGACCGGGACCCGGGTGGGGCCGTAGCGCGGTTCCTTCCCCTTCGCCTTGGCTTGGATCGCCTTCAGCACCTTGGGGGCGCTGATCGGGACTTCGTCGATGCGCACACCTACCGCGTCGTAGACGGCGTTGGCCACCGCGGGCATGACCGGCAGGAGCGGCCCCTGCCCCGCTTCCTTGGCGCCGTAGGGGCCGTTGGCATCGGGGTCTTCCACCAGGTAGGTGATGACGTCGCACATCTCATGGGTCGTGGGGCTCTTGTACTCGAGCATCGACGGCCACTTGTGCACCACGTTTCGGTTCTCGCGATAGGCCATTTCTTCCATCAAGGCTTCGCCCAACCCCATGTAGACACTGCCTTCCACCTGCCCCATGACCAACGCCGGATTGATCGCCTGGCCGACGTCATGCGCGATCCAAATGGTGGGCACCTCGATGACGCCGGTTTCCGGGTCTACGTCTACCTCGGCTACGCAGGCGCTGTAGCTGTAGGCCGGTGACGGCCCGACCCCGGACCCTCGGTACCGGCCGGGGGAGCGGGGCGGGGCATAGCTCCCGATGGCGCCAATGGTCCCTTCGGCCGACTCCGCAGCCACCACCGCCTCGGGGAACGTCATGCCCTGCTCGGGATTCTCGAGGTCGAACACCCGGCCGCCCCAGAAGGTGAGCCGCTCAACCGGCAGCTCGAGCTTGCCCGCCGCGCCGCGGGCGATGGTCGCCTTGACGCGCTCAGCGGCTTGGATCGCTGCCTGCCCGGTCATGAGCGTCACCCGCGAGGAGTAGCTGCCGAGGTCGACTGGCGTGAGGTCGGTGTCGGCGGTGACCACGGCCACGTCGAGCGGCTCGATGCCCAGGACCTCGGCGACGATGTATGCCAGCACCGAGTCCGATCCTTGGCCGATGTCGGTGGACCCGCAGAACACCGTCACCCCGCCACCGCGGTCGCATTTGATGGTGACGCCCGAGTGGGGCATGTCGTTCCAGTAGATGGGCAGTCCGGCCCCGGTGATATACGACGAGCAGGCGAGGCCCAAGCCGCGCCCGTAGGGCAGACGCTTGAACCGCGTCGTCCAGCTGGAGCCCTCGACCACCTTCTCGATACACCGGCCAAGGCCCATCGACCCAATCTTGAGGTAGTTGGCGGTGATGGAGTTCGCCGGTTGAAGGTGCTTCTGTCTGAGCTCCGCTGGGTCGAGTTCCAACGCCTCGGCGATCTTGTCGAGGGTCACTTCCACCGCGAAGCGGGGCTGGGGGGTGCCGTGGCCCCGCTTGGGACCGCAGGGCGCCTTGTTGGTGAACGCCCGGGCCCCGCGGAAGCGGTAGGCCGGCACTGGGTAGGTCACGGTCTGGAGGGCGCCGGTATAGTACGCGCTGGCGACACCGTACGACCCGTAGGCGCCCCCGTCGAGGTACGATTCGAAGTCCATACCGGTGATGGCCCCGTCCCTGGTCACTCCGGTGCGCACCCGCATGAGCACCGGGTGGCGACCCCGGTGGGCATAGAAGACCTCTTCACGGGTCAGACAGATCTTGACTGGGCGACCAGTCAGCATGGCCAGCTTGCCCACCACGATTTCGTGGCCAAAGGGGTCGCTCTTGCCGCCGAAGCCTCCGCCGTTCGGGGTGGCGATCACCCTGATCCGGCTGGGCGGAAGCTCGAGCACCTTGGCCAGGGCGCGGTGGACGTAGTGGGGAGTCTGGGTGCTTGACCAGAGAGTCAGGCGGCCGGTCTTGTCGAACCTGGCGACCGCCGCGTGCTGCTCCATGGGCAGATGGGTGTTGCCCTCATAGAAGAAGAGGTCTTCGCGGACCATGTCGGCCCGATCGAGGGCCTGCTCGACGTCCCCAAACTCCAGATGGATGAGCTTGTGGAGGTTGCCCTGGTCGGCATAGGCATGGATCTGAGGATCCGGCGTCTTGGCTGCTTGGTCAATGGACCCGATGGGGTCGAGCCGCTGGTAGTCGACCTCGATCAGGTCGATCGCCTCTGTCGCCACGTCCTCGTCCAGGGCGGCCACCGCCGCGACGCCGTCGCCGATGAATCGCACCAGGTCCACGGCGAGCGCGTGCTCGTCCTGGCTCACGGGTAGGATGCCGAAGGGAATCGGCAGATCCCGACCGGTGAGCACGGCCAGCACCCCTGGGAGCGCCGCCGCCCGGCTGGCGTCGATGGTGAGGATCCGGGCGTGGGGATGGGGGCTCCTCAGAATCTTGGCACTCACCATCCGGGGCAGGATCAGATCATCGGCGAACAGCGTCTCACCGGTACACTTCGCCGCGGCGTCGACCTTGGGCCGAGGCGTGCCAATGACCCGGTAGCCACGCCCGTCGGCGCGGCCCTCACTGGTAGCCATGAAGCGTCTCCCGGATTGGCTCGGCGGTCTCCCCCTCCATCCGGCGGGCCGCGAGTTCGATGGCCTCGTAGATCTTGAGGTACCCGGTGCAGCGGCAGAGGTTGCCGGCTAGCGCGTCTTTGATCTGCTGGCGGCTCGGGGTCGGCACCGCCTCGAGCAGGGCCTGGGCCGTGAGCAAGATGCCGGGGGTGCAGTACCCGCATTGCGCGGCCCCCACCTCGACAAAGGCCTGCTGCAGCGGGTGCAGGGAGGGGCCGTCCGCCATGCCTTCCACCGTGGTGATCTCTTGATCCTGGTGCGCCAAGGCGAGCGCCAGACACGACAACACCGGCATGCCGTCGATCAGCACCGCGCAGGTTCCGCATTCGCCCAACTCACAACCGTGCTTGGTCCCGGTGAGGTGAAGGTCCTCTCGCAAGACCTCCAACAAGGTCTTGTGGGAAGAGAACACGATCTCGTGGGTCTCCCCGTTCACCACAAAACGCCCAGGCACCTTGTGGGTGCGGGCGAGAGGGGTGAGTTCAGGTGCTGGGCACATACAAAGTCGTCGGTCGTCGGTTGTCGGTCGTCGGTGGCATCCCTTTACAGCGGCTTGAGCTTGGCGAGCACATCGGCCACTACCTTCGCCGGTACCCGGCAGGCCACCTCGGCGCGGCGCGCCTTCCAGTCCGCGCTGCGCAAGTGATCCGCGAGGATGACGCCCCCGATCGGGAGGTCGTCGGGCACGGCGACTTCGAAGGGGTAGCCCTTGGCCGTGCCGCTCAGCGCGCACATGAGCGCCAATCCCGAACGGCTGTTATAGCGTGCGGGCGAGACCACGAGCGCCGGGCGGCGCACCGGCCCGGTGGCTCGATCTCTCCCCCGCGGCTCGATCGATAGCCAGACAATATCGCCGCGGTCGGGAACTACCATACCTCGGATCCGACCGGCGGACCCCAATCGGTCTCGGTGTGCCGGTTGGCCTCTGTGATGTCGTCGACCAGTTCGGCCAGCCCGTACTCCCGTCCTAGCGGGGTGACGATGATCTGGCCTCCTGAGACAGAGATGTCCACCGCCGCCCCGTCCTCGAGCCCGGCCTCTGCGACGAAGGCCTTGGGGATCCTGACCGCTAAGCTGTTGCCCCACTTGGAAATGCGGGTTCGCAAATCGAACTCTCTCGGTGTATATACTTTGAATATACGCCGGCGAGCTCCGCGGCGCAACCATTGCAATCGGATGTCCCGCAGGTATTTCTTTGACCGCACTCCAACCAACGGTGATGCACGGTGGCCCGAGCCCCAACGCGCGGTATGCAAGCCCTCCTCCTCTTGGGAGTCTTCCTGGGAGGGTTGGTGGGATCGGCGGGGGTCGACGCCGTGGTGCACCACAGGGGGGGCCCGACGTCACACGACGCGGCGTCGCACGTGGAGAACGCCGGGCCGTGTCCGGCCCATGCCGGGCATTGCGCCCTCGGGCTGCAGATCACCGGCCCCCGCATTCCCGCCACGGCGGACATGAGGGTCCGATCGGCACCACTCGAGACTCCCCCGGTTGCTCCCGGCGGTGGTGAGCGCGAGCCGAACCAAGACCCGACTCCCTTCCAGCAGACACGAGCGCCTCCGACGCCGGTGTGAGCACTCCCAAGACGGACGCCGTCTTGCACCAGCCGCGCTTCAATGGAGGCAACAATGTTCATTCCCCGTACCACCGCGCGGGCGGTGGTTCGGTTCTCGATCGGTTTCTTCGGCGCCGCGACTCTCCTGACGGGACAGGCCGCGGCACAGGACCCGATCCGTCCGGCGATGGATTCGCTCCACCAGCGCGTCGCCGTCCTCGAAGCCACGCTCGACTCCCTGGTGGTAGGCCTCTGCCCTGGCGCACTGTCGAGACGGGTGCCGCGGATGCCTTCCGGAGACGGAGCCGTGGACTCGTTGCACGCCGTGCTCAATCGGCTTGAAGCTCGCATCCAACAACTCGGGGCATCCCAGTGCGCGGCCCTCGGAGTCAGACCGGCCGTGGCCGACAGCGCGGTCGACGAACTCGCTGCCCTTCGGGAGGCCGCGAGAGCCGCCGCTGAGGAGGCGACCCCCGATTCCGCCGTGACACGACAAGTGCCGACGGGACCGCGCAATCAAAACGTCCTCAATCCAGAAATCAGTGTGGCCGGCAACGTGGTGCTTTCGGCGCGGGAGGGAAGTCCCCAGCGCGACAATGCCGAATTGCGTGAAGTGGAGGTGGCTTTCCAATCAGCCCTCGATCCGTTCTCCACGGCAAAGATCTTCCTGACGTTTTCAGAAGACGAGATCGGGGTTGAAGAAGGCTATCTCTACTGGGTGGGCCTTCCCGGGCGGATACGAGTGGATGCCGGAAAGCTCCGCCAGCAGCTTGGTGATCTCAATCGCTGGCACGCGCATGCCCTCCCTGAGATCGAGTACCCCTTGGTGTACCAGCGGTTCCTTGGTGAAGAGGGGCTGGCGGGTATTGGTGTCTCACTCTACACCCATCTGCCGTTCTCACTTGCGGGCGGCACCCACGAAGTCTGGCTCCAAGGCACGACAGCCGAGAGCGATCCGCTGTTCGCCGGCGGGACCCAGCCGTCCGTGCTTGGCCGGCTTCAGAATTTCTGGCAGTTGACCCGGAGCATCTATGCGCAGATCGGCGTCACGGGGGTCGGGGGCAACAACAGCGACGCCGACCTCAGGAGCCGGCTCGCGGGGGTGGATATCCGGTTGACCTACCGGCCCCCAGAGGCCGGAGCTCGTCGCGACATCACCTTTCGAGCGGAGGGCTACCGGTTGCACGCAACCGAGGCCGGAGTCACCACCAACCGGTACGGGGCGTTCGCGGATCTGCAGGTCAAGACCAGCCGCCGCTGGGTCTTTGGGGCCCGGTACGATTGGGTTGAAGCGCCACGCGGAGTCAACGACCGGGAATGGCGGATCACTCCTGCGATAACCTGGTGGCAGAGTGAATTCGTCTACCTTCGCCTCGAAGGCGAGCATCGAAACAGCGATTCGGGGGGACCATCGAATATGCTACGGCTCCAGGTCGTTTTCGCGATGGGACCCCACAAACACGAAACCTACTGAGTGTTGGGCGCTCGAGGGATGACCATGCTGCTGACGCACCTTCTTCTGGCCGCTGGCTCTTTGGGATGGAGCCCCGGCCCTGAACCGGTCAAAGTGGTCACGAGCCTGACGACCTACGGCGCGATAGCCCGTGAAATCGTGGGCGAGCGGGGGACGGTCCATAGCATCGCGCAAGGCGATGAGGACCCTCACTTCGTGCAGCCAAAGCCCAGTTTTGTCGCCTTGCTTCGCGACGCCGACCTCTTCGTCACGACGGGGCTCGACCTAGAACTCTGGGTCCCGGCCTTGTTGGATCGTGCCAACAACCGCCGAATCATTGCCGGCGGTCCCGGGTACGTGGCCGCCTATCACGGGATCGATCTTCTGGAGATTCCGACGTCGGTGAGCCGGTCGGAGGGCGATATCCACGCCACGGGCAATCCCCACATTCATACCGATCCATTCAATGCCATTCTCATCGCCCGGAACATTCTCCGCGGTCTCGAGCGGGTGGCACCTGCCGACGCCGAGTACTTTCGCAGCCGTGAGCGGGATTTCGAGCGTCGCGTCCTTGAAGCGACGATGGGACGGGAGCTCGTCCGGATCTTGACGCCGGAGACCGCCTTCGATCTGCTCGGCTCCGACGGGTTCTGGGATTTCCTCCGACGGACGCCGTACCAGGGTCGGCCCCTGCTCGATCGGCTCGGGGGCTGGCTCGCCGATGCGGCAGGATTCCGCGACAAGGAGATGGCGTGCTATCACAAGGAATGGGCGTATTTCACTCGCCGATTCCGGGTTGCGTGCATCGAATACGTTGAACCCAAGCCGGGAATTCCTCCTTCTCCGAGACACGTCCAGTACGTCATCTCCTTGATGCGAGAGCGGCAGATTCCGGTGTTGTTCGCCTCGAATTACTTCAACCGCAATCAGATCCGCCAGGTCGCCGAGCGCACGGGTGCGACCCCCGTCGTCGTCCCAGAGAACACCCACGGCGCCCCGGGAGTGGAGACCTATTTCGACCTCATGAATGTCTGGATCATGAGCCTAGCCGCCGCCTTCAAGTAGCGAGACCGTCATGCTCGACCTCCTGCTCCCTCCGCTGGCCGCGTGCATGGTGATCGTCGCCATACACAGCTACCTCGGGCTTCATGTGATTGCGCGCGAAGTCATTTTTGTCGACCTCTCGCTCGCCCAGATGGCGGCGCTCGGGTCCACCCTAGCGATCTACTTGGGCTCCCATCCCGAGTCTCCGGCGACCTTTGCCTATGCCATGGGGTTCACGACGATCGGGGCTGCGGTCTTCGCGCTCACACGTACCCGAGGCAAGCCCAGGGTTCCCCATGAAGCCATCATTGGCATCGTGTACGTCGTTGCGTCGGCCGCCGCTATTCTGGTGGCCGATCGGGCACCGGGAGGCAGCGAGGCAATCAAGGACATTCTGGTGGGCAGTCTGCTCTGGGTCACCTGGCCCAAGATCCTCCGGCTCGCGGCGATCTATGCGGTCATCGGCCTGGCACACTGGTATTTGCGGCACCGTTTTCTCATGATCTCCTTTCAGCCGGCCAAGGCCGAGGCGCTCGGATGGCGGATTCGGTGGTGGGATTTCCTGTTCTATCTCTCATTCGGGCTGGTGATCACCTTCTCGGTGCCAATTGCCGGGGTGCTCCTGGTCTTTTCGTTTCTGGTGGTCCCTGCCGCGATCGCCTTCCAGTTCACCAGGCGCTATGGCCCCTTGGCCATCATATCCTGGACCGCCGGTGTGGTCGCCTCGGCGGCGGGCCTTGGAGTGAGCTTCCACTACGACCTTCCGACGGGACCGGTCGTGGTCACGATGTTTGGCGTTTCCTTGGTGCTGGCCGCGATGGTCCGAAGGCTGATGCACACGGGACCTACGGGAGGGACGGAGGTTCCCGAGGCAGGGCCGGCCTAGAGGAGCGAACGGGTCTTAGGGCTTGGATACCCGCCGCCAGGCCTGTGACGACGAGCGCGTCGGCGGGGTTCCGCGGCGGAGTTGTTCCAGATGCGGGGCCAACACATCGGCCAACTGCTGGGCGATCGAGACGTCTGCGCGGGTGAACGACTGGCCTCCGGTGGCCACCAGGGTCATGGTCCCGAACACCCGTCCCGCCACCCGCAACGGGACCACCAACGCCGCGGTTGGCTGTGCGTCGTGAGCTTCAGCCGCGTTCTGGACCCGAGCCTCGGCGAACGCATGGCTCAACTGTCCGTCGAGCACCCGGCCCAGTTCGGTCCCCTGGTACTTCACCTGCGGCAGGTCCGAGGGCGGTCGCGTCTCACCGGGCTCGAACACCACCACCGCCTCGGCCGTGCCGACCCTGAGTGCGAATTCGCACTGGCTGAATGGCAGCACCGCCGCCGCCTCTTCCGCGAACATTCGGGTCGCCACACTCAAGTGTGCCGTCGTTGCCAGGATCTCTGCGATGCGGCCCAGGTGAGCCGGCACGCCCCGTAGGACCGCGAGGTGGGTCTGCAGGACATCCAACTCCCAGGCGAGCACGATCCCATCCACTCGGGGAGCGAGCAACCCGCCGACCCGGGCCAAGAGGTCGAGGTCATCCTCGCGGTAGAGCTCAGGCCCCGCACTGCCCAGAAGCACGTAGCCGACGGTCCCGCTGAGTGACCCCCCGCCCCCGCCCCCGCCCCCGC
>JBFGLJ010000134.1:0-8131 GCA_041576235.1 Gemmatimonadales bacterium
ATACCTGCGTCGACCGGGGTAGCATCAACGACACCATCGTGGGCGCGGGGACCAAGATCGATAACATGGTCCACGTGGCCCACAACGTTCAGATCGGGAAGCGCTGTCTGTTCATGGCCTGCGTGGGGATCGCCGGCAGCGTCCGGATAGGAGATGACTCCATTCTGGCCGGACAGTCCGGCGTCATCCAGCACATGACCATCGGACGCGGGGTGCGTGTCGCCAGTCAGGCAGGGGTGATGCGCGACCTACCCGACGGCGCCACCGTGAGTGGTTCGCCGGCGCGGTCGCACCGCGAGATGATGCGTGCCCAAGCGACGATCTTCCGGCTGGCCGACATCCTGCGAGATCTCGAAGCCCTGGTGCAGGAGCGCCCGCGTGGTGGCTAGGCGCACTATCCGCGAGACGGTGACCGTGAGCGGTGTGGGGCTCCACACCGGCTGCGAGTCCACCATCCGGTGCCGCCCCGCCGACTCCGGGGTCGGGATCGCCTTTCGGCGAACGGATCTCCCCAACGCGCCGACGATTCCGGCGCGGCTCTCCGAGGTGACCGTCACCGAGCGGCGGACGGGCATCGGGGAAGGGGAGGCCACGATTTATACCGTGGAGCACCTGCTGGCGGCGGTGGGCGCGCTCCAGTTGGACGACTTGGTCATCGAGATCGACGGACCGGAGCCTCCCATTCTCGACGGGTCGTTCAAGCCCTACCTCGACCTCCTTGCCTCGGCCGAACCGACCGCCCATAGTGGTGACGCCGTGGTGTTTCGGGTGTCGGCCCCGTTCGACGTGCGTGATGGCGAGGCCGACTACGTGGTCTCACCGGCTCCGCACTTCCGGCTCACCACCACCATCGAGTGGGATCATCCGTTGATCGGCCGCCAAGTGGGCTCCTATGACATCACTCCGGAGACGTTCGCGGCCGAGTTGGCGGAGGCGCGAACCTTCGGCTTCGTCAGCGAGGTGGCGGCCCTCCGCGCGCAAGGCCTCATCAAAGGCGCCTCGACGGCCAATGCGGTGGTCCTCACCGACGATGCGGTACACGAAACGACCCTCCATTGGCCTGACGAATTCGTGCGTCACAAGACGGGCGACATCGTCGGGGACCTCACCCTCCTCGGCGGTCGGCTCGAGGCACACATTGTCGCGACACGGCCCACCCATCACGGCAACATCGCCCTCGCGCGGGCCATCGCCCGGCGGGGACAACGCAACGGCGGCGTCATCATGAATATCTCGGACATCCTCGATGTCATCCCCCACCGCTATCCGTTCCTGCTCGTCGATCGGATCGTCGAGGTCGAGCCCGGCAAGCGCATCGTCGGCATCAAGAACGTCACCATCAACGAACCCTTCTTCCAAGGCCATTTCCCCGGCCACCCCATCATGCCTGGGGTGCTCATTGTCGAGGCCATGGCCCAAGTCGGTGGGATGCTGATGATGGAAAGCCTGGAGGACGCTGACGACAAGGTCGTGTACTTCATGTCGCTGGACAACGTCAAGTTCCGCCGCCCGGTGGTCCCCGGCGACCAGTTGCGGTGCGAACTCGAGATGGTGCAGCTGCGGGGCTCGACCTGCCGCATGCGTGGCGTGGCGTGGGTCGACGGCGAGGTGGCCGCCGAAGCGGAGATGATGGCCAAGGTCGTCGATCGATGACCACGATCCACCCCAGCGCGGTGATCGATCCGGGCGCCGAGCTCGGCCGAGACGTGACCGTGAGCCCGTATGCGATCATCGGGCCGAAGGTCACCATCGAAGATGGCGCCTGGATCGGGCCCCACGCGACCATCGAGCGCAATGCCCGGATCGGCATGGCGGTTCGCATTGGACAAGGCACCGTGGTGGGCGGCGACCCGCAGGATCTCAAATACCGGGGCGAAGAGACCTGGGTGGAAATCGGCGCCGGCACGGTGCTGCGCGAATACGCGACCATCAACCGCGGCACCAGCGCCACGGGCCGCACCACGGTCGGGAGCAAGTGCTTCATCATGTCCTACGTCCACATCGCCCACGATTGCCACATCGAGGACGAGGTCATCATCGCGAACGGCACCCAAATGGCGGGGCACGTGACCATCCGCCGCCACGCCATCCTGAGCGGGCTCATCGTGGTCCACCAATTCGCCACCATTGGCGAGTATGCCTTCGCCGGAGGGGCCACCCGCGTGTCGAAAGACATCCCGCCGTACGTCAAGGCTGTGGGGAACCCCATGGAGCTCTACGGCTTGAACACGATCGGGCTGCAGCGGGCGGGCTTCCCGCCGGACACCATCACGGCCCTGAAGAAGGCGTATCGGTTATTCTTCAACTCCGATCTCAACCTGTCGCAGGCCTTGGAACGGGCCAAGCAGGAGGTGCCCATGCTCCCCGAGGTCGAGCGCTTGATCGGGTTCGTCCAGTCCTCTGAACGGGGGGTGCCGGCATGACGGCAAGACTTCCGGTGGGTGTAGTCGGCGTCGGCGCCTTGGGCCGCCATCATGCCCGGCACTTGGCGACGATGGACGACACCCGGCTGGTCGGGGTCTTCGACATCGACCTGGCGACCGGACGCGCGGTCGCCGCCGAGCTCGGCACGACGGCGACTCGCAGCCTCGACGAGCTGTTGCGTCAGGTCGAAGCCGTGTCCATCGCCGTGCCCACGACGGATCACGCGGTCGTTGGTCTGGAAGTGATGCGACACGGCATTCCGGTCTTCATCGAGAAGCCGCTGGCAGCCACCCTGGACGAGGCCGATGACTTGGTCGACGCGGCCGACGCGGCAGGCGTCCAACTGCAAGTGGGCCACATCGAACGGTTCAACCGCGCGATCCGTGCCGCGACGCCGTACCTGGACGGCCCTCTCTATCTCGAAAGCCATCGGGTGGCTCCGTTCCAATTGCGCGGCACCGACGTCGCTGTGGTGCTGGACCTCATGATCCACGACCTAGATCTGATGTTGCACCTGACCGGTGGCGCGGAGGCGCTGGAGGTCCGCGCCAGCGGGATCGCCGTCCTCTCACCACACCTCGACATCGTGAATGCCAGAGTCGAGTTCGCCAATGGCGCCGCCGCCAATGCCACGGCGTCCCGTCTGGCCCGCGACCGGGTCCGGCGGCTCCGGCTCTTTCAACCCTCGGGATACCTGTCCCTCGATCTGGCCGCTGGGAGCGGCACCTTCATGCGGGTGCGCGCAGATTGGCGCCCGGGAAACGGTATCCGTTTGGAAGACGTGGTGGAACATGTCCCGCTGGAAGCCCCGGAAGCGGATGCCCTCCGGCTCGAGCTCGAGAGCTTCGTCCACGCCGTCCGCGGGGATCGCCAGGCGGTCGTCACCGGCCACGAGGGACGCCAGGCGTTGGCACTGGCCACTCAAGTCGCCGAGGCGGTCGAACGCTCACCCGCGGAGCGCCTGACGGTACCATGAACACCGCGGCCCCGGCCCGTCTCTTCATTTCGGTAGGCGAACCATCCGGCGACCTTCATGGGGCCGGCGTCGTCCGCGCCCTCCTCCGCCGGCACCCCGAGACAGAGATCGATGCGATCGGTGGCCCCAACATGGCTCAGGCCGGCGCGACCGTTCTCCACTCCATCGCGAACCTGGGAGCGCTGGGCATCGCCGAAGTGGTCACCCGCATCCCGGCCCACTACCGGTTGCTCCGCACCGTTCGGCAGGACCTGCGGCGGGTCGCCTACGACGTGGTCGTCCTCATCGACTACCCAGGCTTCAACATCAGGGTCGCCGAGGCAGCCAAGCGCGAGGGAATCAAGGTGTTGTATTACATCCCCCCGGCGCTGTGGGCGTGGTGGAGCGGGCGCGCCCGCCGGCTGGCCCGAGCCGTCGACCGCACCGCCGTGGTCCTGCCCTTCGAAGAAGCCTTCTTCAGGAGCCTCGGCATCGATGCCTGCTACGTGGGACATCCGCTCCTCGACCGCGAGCACATCCCGTGCAAGGCCGACGCCCGCGGGCGCCTGGGCATCCCCGACGGCGCCCGCGTCCTGGGGCTCTTCCCGGGGAGCCGACCCCAGGAAGTGCGGCGCCATTGGCCGGTATTCCGCGATGCCGCCCGGCAACTCCTCGAGCGTGCCCAGTGTGACCGGGTCCTCGTTGCCGGCACCAGGGGTGAAGCCTATCCGAACCCAGGCCCCCTCCAGATCGCCTGGGAAGCCCCGGCCCGCGTCCTGGCCGCCGCGGATGCGGTGATCGCCAAATCGGGAACCACCACCCTCGAAGCCGCCCTCGCGGGCACCCCGATGGTGGTGGCCTATCGTACCCATCCCCTCACCTATTGGATTGGCATGCGGGCCACGAAGGTGTCCTGGATCAGCCTCGTGAATCTGATCGCGGAACGCGAAGTGGTTCCGGAATTCCTGCAAGACGAGGTTACGGTGCCCAACCTGGTCGAGGCCGTCGGCCCGCTGCTCCATGCCGACGGCCCGGCGCGCCAAGGACAACTCCACGGCATGCGCGAGGTCAAGGGACGCCTCGGCGTACCGGGAGCGTCCGATCGCGTCGCGGACCTCGTGTATGAATTGTCGGGGCAATGAAACTCCGGATTCCGCCGGAGGTCGCCAACCTGGTCGCCCGACCGCTGGTGACCCTGCTCGCCCGAACCTGGAGGATGGAGACCGAGGACGAGCAGCGCTGGCGATCACTCTATGACGCCCGGGTGCCGCACTGCTTCATGTGCTGGCATGAGTGTCTCCTCCCACTGCTCTGGCAGCACCGCCGACAAGCCATTGCCATCGTCGTCAGCGAGGCCCGCGACGGGCAGTACCTGGCCGGCTTCGCGGTGAGGCTCGGCTACCGCCTGGTCCGTGGCTCCAGCAGCCGCGGCGCCACCCGCGCGCTCCTCGGCGCGGTCAAGGCATTGCGAGCCGGCGGCAGCGTCGCCTTCACCCCGGACGGACCCCGGGGACCGCGGCGCGAGCTCAAGCCAGGCGTGATCGCCGCGGCCCAACGCGGGGAGGGCACTGTCGTCCCGCTCCACGCCGAGGCGGATCGGGCCTGGCGGCTCGGGTCCTGGGACCGTTTCATTGTCCCCAAGCCGTTCGCCAAGGTGCGGGTGGCCTACGGAGAACCCTTCCGGGTGGAACCCGGAGATCACGGGCTCAAGACCGGCTGCCGGCGGGCCCGGGACGCCCTAGCGGAGGTTGCGAGACGCGCTCAATGGCAAAGCGACGGCGAGGCGATACCCACCGGGTAGTCCGCTGGCTGTGGACCAGCCGGCGGCTCGATGCCCGCCTGGCCCGGGTCGCGCTGCTCCCTGCAGCGGGCCTGTGGAGGGGGGCCATGAGTGCCCGGGCATTGGCCTACCGGCGCGGCTGGCTACCGGTTCGGGATTTGCCGCTCCCGTCGGTCGCCGTCGGCAACCTCACCGTGGGGGGCTCGGGAAAGACCCCCATCGCCATGTGGATCGCACGCTACTACCTGTCCCATGGGCTCATGCCGGGAATCCTGCTCCGCGGGTACGGGGGAGACGAGATCCTGGTCCACCAGCGGAATCTCCCCGAGGCCACCGTGGTGGCCGACCCGGACCGGGCCCGGGGGGCCGAGCGGGCCCTGGCCAACGGTGCCGATGTTCTGGTCTTGGACGATGCCTTCCAGAGACTGGACGTTCACCGGGATCTCAACATCGCCGTCATCGGCGCCGAGACGTCGCGGGCTGTGGGTTGGCCGCTCCCCGCGGGCCCTTGGCGCGAGACCAAGGGGGCGTTGGAGCGCGCCGGCGGCTTGATCATTACCCGCAAGCGGGCGACGGCCGAAGCGGCCTTCGGTTTGGCCAAAGAGTTGCATGGCAGGGTGGATGGCCCGCTCGCCGTGGCCCATTTGGGCCTCCGGCGGCTCGAGGGGCTGGTGAGCGGGGACGCCCACCCGGCCGGGGTGCTGGCCGGGAAACGGGTCGTGGCCGCCGCGGCGATCGCCGACCCCGGGTCGTTCGTGGCCCAGACCAAGGCGACGGGGGCCGCGGTCCAGGTGGCGACCTGGAAGGATCACCACCGCTTCGGGAAGGAAGACATTGCCTGGTTGGTGCATGCGGCACGCCGGGCGGACCACGTGGTGGTCACGGAGAAGGACGCCGTCAAACTCCGAGACCGGTGGCCCGCGGATGCTCCCGAGCCCCTGGTTGCCATGCTCGACTTGGAGTGGGAAGAGGGTGAAGACGACATTTGTCGATCGTTGGATGCGGTGGTGACGCCAGTTGACCGATTCTAACTCTAGCTGAGGGCAACGTGCCCGAGACCATGAGCACAACGAAATCCCGGCGAGGCCAGGACGTCATCCGCGGAGACAAAGACACGTTCCTCAGCGAGGAAAACCCGTTCGAGGCCATGATGTTGCGGTTCGATCACGCCGCCGAACTGCTGCATCTCGACCCGGGGCTCTACAGCATCCTCCGGCATCCCGAAAAACAGATCATCGTCTCCGTCCCGGTCCAACGGGACAACGGCGAGGTCGAGGTCTTCACCGGCTACCGGGTCTTGTACAACACCACCCGGGGGCCCGGGAAAGGCGGCATCCGGTTCGCCGCCAACGTGACCCTGGAAGAGGTCAAGGCGCTGGCCGCCTGGATGACCTGGAAGTGCGCCGTAGTCAACATCCCCTTCGGCGGATCGAAGGGCGGGGTCGTGTGCGACCCGAATTCGCTCTCGAACGCCGAGCTCGAGCGGCTCACCCGGCGCTACACCTCCGCCATTCTCGAGACCCTCGGCCCCGACTCCGACGTGCCCGCCCCCGACATCAACACCAACGAGCGGGTCATGGCATGGATCATGGATACCTATTCCATGCACAAGCGACACACCGTCACCTCGGTCGTGACGGGCAAGCCGGTCGAAATGGGCGGCTCGCTTGGCCGCCGTGAGGCCACCGGCCGCGGGTGTACATTCGTGGCCCGCGAAGCCATGCGCCGGCTCGAGATCCCCATCCGGGGCGCGCGGGTCGCCATCCAAGGTTTCGGCAACGTGGGGTCCATCGCCGCCAAGCATCTCGAACGCGAAGGCTGCACCATCGTCGCCGTGAGCGACGTGTCCGGCGGGCTCTACAACGCGAAGGGCCTGGACGTGGAGGACCTGCTGGCCTGGATTCAGGCGCACCGGTTTCTGAGCGGATACCCCAAGGCCGACCCGGTCGACGACCTCGAGCTGCTGCGTGCGCCGTGCGAGGTGCTGGTTCCCGCCGCCCTCGAGAACGTGATCACCAGCAAGAACGCCGCGGATGTGCAAGCCAAGGTCATCTGCGAAGGGGCCAACGGCCCGACAACGGCCAACGCCGACAAGATCCTCGACGGCAAGGGCGTGTACGTCGTTCCCGATATCCTGGCCAACGCCGGCGGCGTGACGGTGAGCTATTTCGAGTGGGTGCAGGACCGCGGAGGCTATTTCTGGGACCTCGAAACGGTGAACCACCGGCTGGAACGCATCATGGTGCGTGCCTTCGATGAGGTGGCGACCATGGCCGAACGGCACAGCGTGAACATGCGGATCGCAGCATACATGCTGTCGATCGAGCGCGTCGCCGCGGTGCATCGTCTGCGCGGACTGTATGCCTGATGGACATGGTAGTGCTGGCGGTGGGACGGCTCCGACCGCACTACCGCGCGGCGTGTGACGAGTACCGCCGACGGATCGAACGCTATTCCCCCATTCGAGAGCTGAGTATCAAGGAAGCGAGCCGGGCCCCCACCCGTCTGGCGCAGCTCGCCCAGGAAGGCCAGGCCCTGAGGAAGAAACTCCCCGCCGAGTCCACGCTCGTGGCCCTCAGCCGGCAGGGGGACGCCTGGTCCAGCCGCGAGCTGGCCCGACGCCTCGGGCGGTGGCAGGAGCGCGGCACCCCGCTCGTGTTCCTGATCGGCGGCTCGATCGGCCTGGCCCCCGACCTCCTCGAGGCGGCCCACCACCGATGGAGCCTCGGGGCCCTGACCTTGCCCCACGAACTGGCCCGGGTGATCGTCTACGAACAGGTGTACCGAGGATGGACGATCCTCGGCGGCGAACAGTATCACAAGGGGGGCTAGACGGGAGACGGGAGTCTTCAGTCTGGAGCCTCATGTCTCACGACTCACGACTCACGACTCACATGCCCGAATGGTTCGAAGAGTGGTTCGGAGAGACCTACCTCCACCTCTACCCGCATCGCGACGCCGACGATGCGGAG
>JBFGLJ010000135.1:0-8121 GCA_041576235.1 Gemmatimonadales bacterium
CCGGGGCGGCCGTCGTCGGCTACGCCGGGTCGATCTTCACCAATCCGTCCGGACTTGCCACCATCGGGTCGTTGAGCGCCGAGGGCGCCTACGCACGCTTCCCGGACCGATCGACCAACGCTATGGGTGCGGTGGCCCTCCGACTGGGTCAGTTCGACTTCGGTGCGGGGCTTCAGGTGCTCGAGTTCAGCGACACCTCTGCCACGGACCGGCACCAGATACTCCTGGGCTCCGTCGTTTACCGCGTCGGACTCACCGCGGTGGGGGCATCGCTCAAGTACCTCTCCATCGAGGACACCAGCGGCACGCCCGATCGCGCGATCACCACGGATATCGGCCTGACGCTCGCCGTCTTCGACATCATGGCCCTCGCCGTGAGCGTGCAGAACCTGGGAAGGGACGTGGTCTCGGGTATCCCACTGTCGTTGCCCACGACGACGCACATTGGGTTTACCTTGAACTTCGTGGATCCCCAATCCCAGGCCAGACTCCTCGGCACCATTGAGACGATCTGGACAGAGGGGGAACCCCGGCGGACCCTATTGGGTGGAGAAGCCGGCGTGGTGCTGTCCGGCGTGGGATTGGTAGGCCGGGTGGGACACGGCGGGCAGCCCGAGGGGAGCGGACATTCGAAGTGGGCCTACGGAGCCAGCGTGGTGCTGGGGCAGTTTCGGCTCGATTGGGCTTACCAGGCAGAGACGGCGTTCGGTGGAGGGGTGCACCGGTTCGGGGCCCGCTGGACCCCGTGACGCGCCCACGGTGGAGGACGGTGGCGATGGTATTCCTGGTGCTCGTTGGGGTGCTCTTCGTGGGGTACGGCACGGCCTACGTCGCGAGCGAGGACGTTCGGTACTTGACCCGGGCCGGTTTCGAGGAGACTCGGATCCTCCAGCTGCGCCAGCCCATCAGCAAGTTAGTCGCCGACAGCGGTGTCGATCCCGAGACCCGGGGCGCGCTCAATGTGGTCCTCGAGGCGCGGGACTATGCGGCCACACTCGGCTTCGAGGCAAAGAAGACCTACACGACATATGCCGATGTCGGCCGGGACACCCTGCTCCTGGTGCTGTCCGCCTCTCCCAAGGACTGTCTCTGCCCGTACACCTGGAAGTACCCGATCGTTGGCCGGGTGCCGTATAAGGGATTCTTCGACTTCCGCATGGCACATGCGGCCGCGGAGGACTTGGCGGCCAGCGGGTTCGATGTCTATCTACGGCCGTCGGCGGCCTTCTCGACCTTGGGGTGGTTCAACGACCCGCTCCTGTCGACGGCGCTCGAACGGGATTCGGTCGAGCTGGCCTCGCTGGTCTTTCACGAGATCGCCCACAATACGCTGTACATCAAGAGCGCGACCCCGTTCAACGAGAGCTTCGCCCAGATGGCGGGATATCGAGCGGCGGAGGCCTTCTTTCGAACGCGAGGCGACTCGGCGCTGGCGCAGCGCGCGGCGGATCGCTGGCACGACGAGCTGCTGCTGTCGGCGTACTACGCGGAGCTGTCGGAGCGGCTCGAAGCCCTGTATGATCGCCGGGCCGATTCCGCCACGGTGGATGCGGGACGTGCGGGGGTGGCGCGATGGGCCCGGGACGAGCTGGCGCGATTGACCCCGCGTTTTCGGACCATTCGCCTGGGCCCGCTCGAGGAGCGGCCCATCAACAACGCCCGCATTATCGCGGCGCGCATCTACCGGACACGACTCGCCCTGTTCGAGGAATGGTTTGCGCTGCACGGGCGCGACGTCGGCCGCGCCGTTGCAGCGCTCCGCGCTCTCGTCGCCGAGGCCGAGGGGGAGGAGGCCTACACCGGGCTGGAGGAGGCGCTTCGGGACCCTACCCCAGCTTCGCCAGCACCGCCTGGTACACCGCCAGGTCGGCCTCGCTAAAGCAGACAAAACGCACGTGCTGTATTCCGGTACCTGTCGCCGCATATTCCCGAACGGTTTCGACGGCGATGGCAGCAGCAGCCTGGATGGGATAGCCATATGCGCCCGTGCTGATCGATGGAAACGCGAGGCTTCGGACGCCGTGGGTCTCGGCAAGCTTCAGCACGTTGCGGTAGCAGGTCTTGAGGAGGATGGGCTCCCCCCGCACCCCGCCGGACCAGACCGGGCCGACGGTGTGGATGACGAGCCGGGTGGGGAGGGCGTACCCCTTGGTCAGCCGGGCCTCGCCGGTGGGACAGCCACCCAGGGCGGCGCATGCCTCGAGGAGCTCGGGGCCGGCGGCTCGGTGGATGGCCCCGTCGACGCCGCCGCCGCCGAGGAGTGAGGTGTTGGCCGCGTTGACGACGGCGTCGACCCGCTCCTGGGTGATATCCCCTTGAACGGCCTCCATCTGGATCATGGCACACCTTCGCGGGATGTTACGAGTCCAATCTAGCCTGTGGGAGCCCTGCGGCGGGAGGGCCGCGGGCTCGCCAGAGCCCAGATTCCGTGTACCTTTCCTGTCCCGCGTTGGGTTGGACCTCTGCTCAGGTGACTTCATGAATCAGGCGCTAGTTGATCGAGACCGCGATCGCTTCCTCAACGAACTCAAAGATTTCCTCGCCATTCCTAGCATCAGCACGCTGACCTCACACGCTGCGGACTGCCGCCGTGCGGCGGAGTGGGCGGCACAAGAGCTCAAGCGGTTGGGGTGTCCCGTGGCGACCCTCATCGAGGGCGACGGCAATCCGATCGTCTGGGCGGAAGGCCCAAAGGTTCCCGGCAAGCCTACCGTGCTCGTGTACGGACACTACGACGTCCAGCCTCCGGACCCGCTCGAGGAGTGGGAGTCCCCTCCCTTCGAGCCGACCGTACGTGACGGGAAGCTCTTCGCGCGCGGTGCGGTGGATGACAAGGGCCAGGTCTACTGTGTCTTCAAGGCATACGAAGCGGTGTGCGATAGTGAGGGTCGCCCGCCGCTCAATGTGCACTGGATTCTCGAAGGCGAAGAGGAGTGCGGCGGCCACGCCATTGACCAGCTGCTCGAGGCCGAGCCGGAGCGCACCGATGTCGATGCCGTGTTGGTGTGCGACACCTCATACTTCGCCCCAGGGATCCCCGCCGTCTACACGGCGCTTCGCGGCATTTGCTACGCGGAAATTTCGCTTCGCACGGCACTTCGTGATCTCCACTCCGGGAACTACGGCGGGGTATCGCCCAACGCCATCGAATCGCTGGTTCGGCTGCTCTCGCAGCTGAAGGACGAGCATGGCAAGATCCGCATCCCCAAGCTCTACAAGTCAGTCGTTCCGCCGACCAAAGCCGAGCTCAAGGCCTGGAAGAACCTGCCGTTCAAGAAACGCCAGTTTCTCGAAGAGGAGGTGACGGCCAAGGCGCTGACGGGCCTCAAGGAGTACTCGGTGTTCGAGCGGCTCTGGGCGCTGCCGACTTTCGAGATGCACGGCATCGTCGGCGGCTTCACCGGGGAGGGGGCAAAGACTGTCATACCCGCGCACGCCAAGGCCAAGGTCAGCCTGCGACTGGTTCCCGGCCAGAGGTGGCGCAAGGTGTTGAAACAACTCGAGCGTGCGGTGAAGGAATCGGCGCCGCCCTGGGCGGAGGTGGCCGTCCGCGCCATACACGGTGCCGACCCGGTCCAGGTCGATGTCTCGCACCCGGCCTTTCGCGTGCTGGATCAGGCCTTTCAGGAAGTCGTGGGGACCAAGACGGTGGCCGTGCGATCGGGGGGCTCGATCCCGGTCGTCTCCCGCCTGGGCGCCGGCGGAGCCCCCGTGCTGTTGACGGGCATAGGCCTTCCCGACGATGGGCTCCATTCCCCCAATGAAAAGCTCAACCTGAGCCAATTGTGGGATGGCATCCAGGTCTTTGGGCGATTCTTCGAGTTGCTCGCGGAGGAGGGGCTTCGGGCCGCGGCCTAGGACGTCCCTCCGTCCTCGGGGGGCGGGGCTTCGACCTCCGGACTGGCGCCTGGCGGCGCCGCGTGGCGGGCTTGAAGCTCGTTGACGCCAATGACGGCCCGGACCGACGCGATGATCCCAGCCACGACATCATCCGCCCAGTAGGGGTCGGGACGCTGATCTTCCGATAAAGCGTCGGCCTGCGACTCGAGGTACTGAATCGCAGTACTGATCCACTGCGCTTGCGCCGACGGTACGCCCGCCCACGATCCGGTCGAGCGAAGTTCCAATTCTGCTAGCGCGTCGAGATGCTCAGTGATCTCGTCGATGACCGGACGGCTCCGAAGCTGTTTCGCCACCGACTCGAGCATCATGCTGCGTTCCGATTCTTGGGGCTCGGGAAGCGGCGTCAGGTAGTGCCGTTGATCGGCCACCATCTCCGCCAGCCGAACGCAGACGGCGCGTATAGCCGGGGTGAGGGATTCCGGCGCCTCCTTTGCCCAGCTTGCGGCGGCCTGGAGAATGTCTTTCACCGTTGCGTCGGCCTGCTGGCCGGCGGCTTGGTGGTCGGGCTGGCTTCCCATGACACGGAGGATGAGGCCATCGGCCTCGAAAGGCAACGGCCCTCCCCGCGTACGTAGAGTGGACGTTGCCGGGCCGCGGGCGGGCGGTCAGCGGGGGCGTTCGGGCTCAGCCAGCTCCGCGAGGGCGAGGTCCTCGGAGGAGGTCGGGAGCCGGTCGAACACCGCTCCCATGGCCGCCACAACGGCCGCTTCCGCCTCCTGCCAGAGGACGCCGGGTTGTCTGGATCGCACGCCCTTGCGTTCGGCCTCCCGCGCGATCGATGTCATGGCGACCCCGGGAATGCCGCACGGAACGATGACATCGAAGGCGTCCAATGCGGTGGTCACGTTCAGCGCGAAACCGTGGAACGTGACCCATTGTTTCACATGGACGCCGATGCTGGCGATTTTCCGATTGTCGATCCATACCCCGGTATAGCCGGCGTTCCGTTCGCCGGCCAATCCGAACTGGCCCAAGGCTGCAATCAGCACCTCTTCCAGTTGCCTCAAGTACCAATGAAGATCCGGGCGGTGCGTCTGCAAATCGAGGATTGGATACCCAACGAGCTGCCCGGGGCCGTGGTAGGTGACATCCCCGCCCCGTTCTACCTCGTACACGTCCAACCCATGCCGTGCAAGCTCGGCTGGTGAGAGCGGGAGGCTCTCCGGCTTGGTGCCCCGCCCCAGGGTGACCACTGGCGGATGCTCCACGAGGAGGAGTACATCGTCGGCCAGCCGCCCGTCCAATCGCGCGCGGCAGAGCCCGCGCTGAAGCGTCAGCACATCCCCGTACGCTTGCCGGCCCATGGCGTGGACGCGCAGCATGCGATCAGCCATGGGTCCGTTCCCGGGACCCATCGCGCCCCCCATCCGTCCGCCCCTGGCGCGTGAGCCCGCGCCCGAGCCAGAAGCAGCCAGCCGCTGAGACCACGGCGAGCCCGACCAGTCCGGTCCGGCCGAGGCCGTGATGCACCGGGATGGCCACCAGCATGGCGGCAAAGGTCGCGAAGCTGCTCACGGTCGCCAGCATCCCCCTTCGATATGGGGATCCGAGCGGGGCGAGCAGGCTCCAGCTCGCCAGGAGGGCGGCCAGCGCGCCGAGCAGGGTTCCACCAATCAGGATCGCGAAGGCTGGGCCCGAGGTATCGGGCACCTCGCTCGGCGGCTTGCCCTCCTGCAGTGTCACCACCATCCAGAGCGCAGTCGCGATGATGGTCAGACCCAGCAGGATGCCGAATCCGATGGCGGATGCGATGAATCTGACCAGGCCCGGTGCCGGGTCGTCCGGAAGGGAAGGAGGAACAGGAGGGGGATGGTGGTCCATCGGCCGCACACTCGGACTAGCGGTGCATGACCCGGCCCATCGAATCGAGCGCCGCCTCGGCAATGGCCTCCGACAGTGTGGGGTGGGCGTGAATGGCGAGGTCCACTTCCTCGACGGTGTATTCATTTTCTCTCGCCACGAGGAGTTCATGAATCATCTCGGACGCATCGCTGCCCACGATATGGGCACCCAGGATTTCACCGTATCTGGCATCGCGGATGATCTTGACGAATCCCTCGGTATGGCCGGAGGTGCGCGCGCGACCGTTGGCGCTGAACGGGAACCGTCCGACCTGGTACTCGAGTTTCCGCTCCTTGCACTGCTCCTCGGTCATCCCGATGCTGGCCACTTCTGGGTGACAGTAGGTCACGCTTGGCACATTGTCGTATTTGATGGGCATGGGTGTGTGTCCGGCCAAGAGTTCGGCAACGAGCACGCCTTCACGGCTTCCCTTGTGGGCCAGCATCGGCGGCCCAGCGACATCACCGATGCAGTAGATGCCGGGCGCGGTCGTTTCGAGCGTCGCCGGATTGACCTTGACGAAGCCGGCATCGGTGAGTTCTACGCCCGCCTCTTGGAAGCCCATGTCCTCGGTGTTCACGGCGCGACCGGCCGCCATCAGCACCACATCGACCGTGAGTTTCTGCAGCTTCCCGCCGGCCTCGAACTCCAAGGCCACGCCCTTGTTCTTTGCCGCGGCCTTCTTGACGGACGCGCCGGCGAACACGTCGATCTTGCGCTTGGCGAAGCTCTTGGCCAGGGCCTCGGAGCATTCTGCATCTTCCAAGGGGAGAATGCGCGGAAGCGCCTCGATCAGCGTGACGGTCGTTCCGAAGGCATTGAAGATGTCCGCAAACTCGCAGCCCACGGCCCCGGCACCCACGATGGCCATCGAGCTGGGGGCGGCTTCGAGGAACAGCGCCTCGTCGGAACTGATGATACTCGTGCCGTTCAGCCCGAGGCCGATCTGCGGCAGGCCCTTCACGCGGGAGCCGGTGGCGAGGACAATCGCCTTGGTGGCTGCCAGTTCCTCCTCACCGACCCGAATCTTCTTGCCCGGGAGGAGTCGCCCGGTCCCACGTGTCACGGTGATCTTGTGCTTCTTCATCAAGAACTCGACGCCCTTGGAATTCTGCTCGGAGACCTGGCGGGAGCGCTTCATGGCGACGCCGTAATCGGTGGAGACCTTCCCTGTTGTGATGCCGAGGGTCTTGGCATCGTGGGCGATCAGGTTGGCCACCATGGCGCTGTGCAGAAGGGCTTTGGTGGGGATGCAGCCGATGTTGACGCAGACGCCGCCAAGCTTGTCCTTCTCGACCACCGCGGTCTTGAAGCCAAGCTGCGAGGCGCGGATGGCGCAGACGTAGCCGGCCGGCCCTCCACCGAGAATGATGACATCGAACTGTGTAGCCACGAGCAACCTCGAAGCTGAACCGTTGTAAGGTCGAACGCCGTTCCTCGTACTCCTCCCGACTTCCTACTCCCTCACCACACCATGGCGAGGGGATTCTCGAGCAGGACCTTGAGCGTCTGGAGGAACGTCGCGCCCATGGCCCCATCGATCACGCGGTGGTCGCAGGACATCGTCACCCGCATGCGCCGGCTGGTTTCGATCCGGCCGTCCCGCACGCTGGGCCGGTCGGTGATAGTCCCGACGGCGAGGATTCCCGCCTCCGGGGGATTGATCACCGCGGTGAAGTGTTCGATGTCGAACATGCCGAGGTTGGAAATCGAAAACGTTGCCCCGGTGTACTCCTCGGGTGTCAGCTTGCGGTCCCGCGCACGCCCGGCTAATTGGCGCGATTCTGCCGCGATCTCCCGGAGCGACTTCCGGTTGGCATGCCGAATGACCGGGGTGATGAGCCCGTCCTCCACGGCAACGGCCATGCCGATGTGAACGTCGAACCATTGCCGAATATGATCGTCTTGCCACCAGGCATTGCATGCAGGGTGTTGTTCGAGCGCGAGCGCGGTGGCCTTCACGATGATGTCGTTGAACGAGACCTTGCCCTCGGGGCCTAGTGCCTTGAGCGCTTCCCGCGCATCCCACGCCCGGTCCATCTCGACATCGGTGGTGAGGTAGAAGGTCGGGATGGGCCCAATGGACTGGACCAACCGCTTGGCGATGGTCTTGCGAATTTGCGTGAGCGGAACGTCGGTGAATGCCGCCGCCGCGGCTCCCGGGCGAGGCGGCCCCGCTGCCGCCAGCCCCTCGAGATCGCGCTTCACGATCCGCCCGTCCGGACCCGAGCCCGTGATGGCGGCCAGGTCGAGGCCCCGCTCGGTGGCCATCCGGCGGGCCAGGGGCGACGCCTTGATCCGGGCGCCACCCAGCCGCCCCCCCTCTCCGGCCGTAGGAGGGGCGGGCGGTGCCGGAGCGGCCGGTCGGACAGGTTC
>JBFGLJ010000136.1:0-7864 GCA_041576235.1 Gemmatimonadales bacterium
CCGGCACGGCAACGCCGGCGAGCGGTAGTGCCACCAGGTTGAGACCGACCCCGGCGGGTGCCACGACGCCGAAGAGGGCAGCCGTGAGTGGGGCCGTTCCGAGCGTGGCACCCATGGAGGCCGAGATGGCTCGTCGAACTCGTCCTCGCCAGCGGATACGGCGGGTGCGCCAGGCGAAGGAGCCGATTCCCCATACCGCCCCGAGGGAGAGCCACGCCCCGGGGCTCAGGATCGCCCAAGGATCGATGATCAAGACCAGGACGGCGGTCGCGCCCAGCAAGGATCCTGGGTCTACCACGCGCTGGCGGATGCGCGCCAGCGCGATCAGGGTGCCAAGCAGCGCGGCTCGAGTGGCCGGAGCCGGCCACCCCAGGAACGCGGCATAGGCCAAGGCGCCGAGGGATGCCACAGCGAAGGCACTCCGGCGGGAGAGTCTCAGCAGCCGGGCCAACGCGAAGAGCCAGGCACTCACGAGCCCGACGTGAAACCCTGAGATGGCCAAGAGGTGAATCATCCCGGACCGCGCGTAGCGTTGGCGTACCTCGGGAGCTAGATCGGCCTTTTGATTGAGAACCAGCGCGTCAACGATCGGGGCGCGCTCGCCGTACAAGCGATCGATCGACGCCACGAGTCGGTTCTTGAGCACTTCATTGGGCCGGGTGTCCGATCGGATCGAACGCACATCCAGCACCCTGAGCGTCCCCCGTGGTCTCCCCCACCGCGGTTCTCTCGGTTGCCACCGGGCGATGACGTGGGCGAGGTGGCCCGCACGCACCGGGTGGCCAGGCGGCCACCGGGCTGCAACCCAGCCACGGCAGCCGGCCCTGGTGGGAGCCAGCTTGGTGGGTCCGCCCGCCTCCCCGACCGGGTCCGCGACCCGGACGCGTATCGCGAGGCGCCCAACGGGGAGCCGCGCGGCGCAGGTCTCGGCCTCCGCGGCGAGGATGAAGCCCCCAAGCACACGGCCCAGGAGGGCGACCCCCACAACCCACCCTGGCGCCCTCCGCCATCCGCTCACGGCAAGGACGCCGAGGCCCAGCTCCACGAGGGTGGGGGGTCCCAGACGGAGAAGGCCGGTCCCGAGACCGGCCCCAAATGCCCAGGCCAGCAAAACGGCCGGGCGGCGCATCAGCGCCGTAGGTTTAGAGTTGTTGCGCTTTGCTGCCGCAGCGCGGGGCTGCGGCGACGGTTTGGATTCCCGCGATCAGTGTGACCTCGATGTCGGCGCGGTTTTGGCCTTTTTCGAGTTGGAATTCGGTGACCGCGACCCCTTCGTCGGTGGCAACGTATCGAGCCGGCAGACGATTCAGCGCGTAGACCAGCACGTCGTTGCGGCAGGTGTCGCAGCCGCAGAACGTCGCGTAGTGGTTGACTACCCGTTGGTAGGCATCGGCGACGTGATCTTCGGTGAAATTGTGGATCATAGGATGGCCATCGACGGGGGCGGAGGCGGGGACACGCGCGCCCCGGTAAAGGTCGACCCTGTCGTGCCGGTGAGGCGCACGTGATGGTACGTTCCGATCGACGACGCCGGGAGGTCGACCACCACCATATGATTGGTGCGGGTGCGTCCCAACATGCGCCCGCCCCGCTTCGCCGCCCGTTCCACCAGGATCTCGGTCGTTGATCCCACTCGGGCGACGTTCTTGCGACGCGCCACGTCTCGCACGACCTCGATGAGCCGGGTGAGCCGCTGGCTGGCCACGTCATCGGGGAGGTGATCCTTGAGCCTGGCCGCCGGAGTCCCATCACGGAGCGAGTACTTGAAGGTGTAGGCGTCGTCGAAGGCGGCCGTGCGGACCAAGTCGACGGTTTCTTCGAACTGCTCGTCGCTTTCGCCGGGGAATCCGACGATGAGGTCGGTGGTAACGGTGAGCCCAGGAATGGCCGCGCGCAGCTCCTCCAGCACGCGCAAGAACCGCTCCCGCGTATACCGGCGGAGCATGCGTTTGAGCACCCGATTCGAGCCGCTCTGGGCCGGAAGGTGGACGTGCTCGCACACGGCCGGGGTGGTAGCCATGGCGTCGATGACGCGTTCACTGAAGTCGGTGGGGTACGGGCTGGTAAACCGCACCCGGCGGATACCATCGATCGCACCAACGGCCCGAAGTAGATCGGCAAAGTCAGCGGTCCCGTCGTGGTAGCTGTTGACCGTTTGGCCCAGAAGGGTGACTTCTGTCGTCCCAGCCTCCGCCAGCGAACGGACTTCGCGGACGACCTCTCCTAAGGTGCGGCTTCGTTCAGCACCGCGGGTATACGGAACGATGCAGAACGTGCACCGATAATCGCAGCCGCGCTGCACGGTGACGAAGGCGGTTGGGCCGCCGGAGCGGGCCTGGGACATGTCGTCGTAGTGTTCCCAGTTCCGAAGCTCGGTGTCCGTCACGCGAGCGCCGCGCGCGGCGAGATCCACCAAGTCTGGGAGAACACGGTAGGCATCTGGTCCGGCTACGAGATTTACGCGCGGCACGCGATCCAGGAGCGCCGGGCCCAGGCGCTGGGCCATGCAGCCGACCACACCGAGCACGGTTCCGTTGTGGGTGTAGCGCTGGAGTTCGCCCAGGCGTCCCAAGACCCGTTGCTCGGCGTTATCGCGAACGGCACACGTATTCACCAACACCACATCGGCGTCGGACGGCACATCGGTCGCGTCGAATCCCTCGCTTCGGAGGGCGCCGAGCATGAGTTCGGTGTCGGCCACGTTCATTTGGCAGCCGTATGTCTCGATATACACGCGCTTCGTCATGCGGTACAAGATAGTCCGCCCCGCTGGGATCGGAAACGACGCGTGGGGAGAGCGGTGGGGGTCAGGGGCGAATGGACACCCCGAGCGAGAGGAGCCAAGCGGATTCGGAGAAGTTCGGACCCTCGCGGCGCCACAGCCGCTCCAGCCCGAGGTCGATTCCTCCGCGGCCTCCGGCGAAGCGCGCGCCAGTGCCGACCGACACCCCTACCTCCCGTCCCTGTTGGCCCGGCGCGAGGGGAAAGGGGAGCTGGGTGTAGTGCACGCCGAGGCGGAGTGGCCGACGGAACGGCCGGTCGGGGTCGCCGACCCACTCCGCGCCCACCGCCACTTCCCAGGTGTTCTTGGCTCCGACGCCACCCTGGGCGAGGAGGTCGCTATTGGCGGCGGACCAGGTGTGGTATTGCGCGTGCCCGGCCACGGTGAGCTTGGGATGGACCTGCCACAGCATGCCGGCGCCGAACCGATGGGGGAGGTCGATTTCACCCGTGGCGGTGGAGTCCCGGTCGACATCGGCCTTCGCATCGCTGCGTGCGGTGAGCGCGACCATGAAGGTGGAGGACAGCCGTCCTACCAGTCCGGCGGAGACCCCCCAGCCGGTGGTCGAGAGCTCGGCGGACTGTCGGAACGGCAGGAACGATGAATCGGCGAAGGTCCTCCGGGCTTCCACGCGTGACACGCCGGTGAGGACATGCAGGCCCAGCCCCACGGACCACACGTCATCGAGCGTGATGGCGCCGGCGATGCTCACATCGCTCATCCCTCCGATCGATGAGGTGGTATCTGCCACACCGACCGGCTGTCCGCGCAGGGCAATCGTATCGACGGACGCGATCCGAAAGTCGCGGTTGGTATACATGGTCACCGACCCACCGAGCCACACTCCAATACTGGGTATCGGGCCCACCACACGCACCAACGGGAACCGGGAGTCGCGCAGGGAGGCCTCGCCGGCCGGGTTGGTCGAGGTCCGCCATTCCTGCGTCGCGGTGAAGCTGCTGGTGAGGGTTCGAATAGACGTGAGCGACGCCGGGTTGAGACTGGACTCCGCATCGAAGAGCCCGAAGCCGCCACCCAGCGATCCGGAACGCACCGCCAGTCCTCGCCCGGGCAAGCCTAGACCGCGAACGCTGAACTGTGAAGACTGGGCGAGGAGCCCGCTTGGCAGCGCGAGCGCGAGAGCCGGGAGCAGCCCAAGCCGCCACATCTCAGGGCACCTCAAAGAGCACCGGGTCCACGTAGGTCAGTTGGAGGCGAGGCGGCGTGCCGCCGGCCCGGGTCGACCCGAACACGGCGCGGGTAAAAGTCGAAGCCTCGGGGAGGAGCAGCAGGAAGAATCCACTGGGTCCGCCGCGCTCGCCTTGCCAACTGCGCACGATGTCGATGACTTCGATCTCGAGCCGAGCCGTACTCCCGCCAATCAAGTCCGCCCGCGACGCGCGCAGAATGGCGCCGCTCCCGCACGCGAGGCCCACTCGGCACAACGGCGACTTCGCCCCGACATCCGCTTGCAAGGCTCGCACCTCGAGCACACCTTGATCGTTCGCCACCCCGGCGATGCTCTCGGGCGCGAGAAGCAGCGTCGCCCGCACGATTTGGACGGAGTCCTCGAGCCGTTTGGGCAAGGCGAACCGAATGAGTGACCGGGCGGACGGCGCCCCGCCCACGGCGAGGAGGTCCGCCGGTGGGAATCCGGCCGTCTCGGTGACGAAGGTATTGAAGGTCGGCCCGCGCCCGATCGACTGGACCTGCAGCGAGGTGTCGGCAATGTCGATCGTGACAAACGAGGTGAACGTCGGCGCGAGCGATCCCGCCGATTGGCTCCCGATCCGGACGCCAGTCGGTGACGGGCTGGTCAGCCCGACGCCCAGTGCCAGCACCCCGCTGTCTCCAGCAGGGATGTCCACTCGAGCGAGCTCGGTGCCGGAGAAGGCGACCGAGACCCCGCCCGACTGGAGACTGTCAGGAATGACGATGCTGTCGACGACATTCGTCGCCACAAACAGCGAATCCAGTTGAGTGAAGCCGACCGACGAATCGACGGTCGCCGGCAGCCGGTACAGAAACAGGACCGCGCCGCTGGCCAACGAATCGCGGCCCACCACGCCGAGGCCGATCACAACCGAATCGACGACAAACGACCGCAACGTGTCCTGGACCAGCAGCGAGTCCTGTCGCGGCGCAAATCGAACGACCGCCCTGGCATCGCCACCGGGGAGCTGATCCGACACCAGGAGGGCACTCCCCGCTCCGGCCAGGACATATCCCGTGAAGGTGCTGTCTCCGCTCGGGACAGCCGTCAGCGTGGTGTCGATCACCCGCGGCGTGGCGTCGGGGCACGAGGTGGGGCACGCGCCTGGGGCGGTCAGCTGTTCCTGGCAGCCGCCGGCCGCGAGGAACCCCAACAGGGCACCCGCGGCCATCACCCGCCGCCGCCGACCCTGGTGGGCGCGCGTCACGGGGACCGCCCCTGCCTCGTCAGGCGATCGGCAAGGAACGCGTCGGGCAGCAGTTCGTCGAGCGTCCAGGTCCGGGTCGTGGAGGGACCCACCGCGGTCACCGCCAGGTCGGTTCCAAACTCGGCCAACATCTGTCGACAGGCTCCGCACGGAGAGGCCGGCGGCTCGGCGTCGGTTGCCACCGCCAGCCGGCGAAACGCCGTGGCACCCGCGGTGACCGCGGCCACCAGGGCGGAGCGCTCCGCGCAGATCGCGAGGCCGTAGGAAGCGTTCTCGACGTTGCACCCGAGGTAGATGGTTCCGTCGTTCGCTTCGAGAGCTGCGCCGACCCGGAATCCGGAGTAGGGGGCGTAGGCACGAGCCTGTGCCTCGCGGGCGCGCGCGACGAGCGGCGTCAGGTCACCCACGCCACACCTCACTCAAGAAGGACACGCCGGCGGCCACCGGGGCCACGCCGAGGAATTCGGCTACGGTCTGTCCGATGTCCGCGAAGCTCGATCGCTGCCCCAGGGGGACCGGGCTCACGCTGGGGCCATAGGCGAGGAGAGGAACCACTTCCCTCGAGTGATCGGTTGATGGCGTCGTCGGGTCGTTTCCATGATCGGCGGTAAAGATAATGAGGTCCTCCTGCCGCGCGGCGCTCAGCAGCGCAGGAAGCTCCGCGTCGAGTTCGCGCAGCCCCTCCACGAACCCTGCGACATCGTTTCGGTGTCCCCAGCTCTGGTCGAACTCGATGACGTTGGCCAGCAACAATCCCGCGGGCATGGCAGAGAGGACTTCGCGAATGAGACGATAGGCGTCCGCGTTGGTCTTCGTGTGGGTACTGGTGATGCCCCGACCGGCGAAGAGGTCGTCCACCTTCCCCACGCCGATGCGGGGCACCTGCTGGTTCTCGAGCTGGTCCAGCAGGGTCGGACCAGGAGGAGGCAAGCTGAAGTCCTTGCGCCGGGGGGTGCGCTCCCACTGCCCCACCGTCCCGATGAACGGGCGCGCGATGACGCGGGACACGCCAAACGGTGGCTGGAGCATGTCCCGTGCGATCTCGCAGGCGCGATAGAGCTCGTGGAGCGGCACCACATCTTCGTGCGCCGCGACCTGGAAGACACTGTCGGCCGAGGTGTAGACGATCCACTTCCCTGAGGACATGTGCGCGGGGCCGAATGCTTCGACCATGGCCGTCCCGGATCCGGCCCGGTTTGCCAACACCCCGCGGCCGGTGCGTTTCGCAAACTCGGCGATGAGCTCAGACGGGAAGCCATTGGGAAAGGTCGGAAACGGCTCGTCCAGCACCAGACCGCAGATTTCCCAATGGCCGGTTGTGCTGTCTTTCCCGGCGCTGGCGGGCTCGCACAGGCCGCACGCCGCCGCGGGAGAGTCGACGGCCCGAATCGGTCCAAGATCCGTCGTGCACCCAAGCCCGAGGGCTTCGAGGTTCGGAAGACGCAGCCGGCCCGCCGCGCGCGCCACGTTTCCGAGGGTATGACTGCCCTCATCCCCGTACGCCTCGGTGTCTCTGGCCGGACCCGCGCCGAGCCCATCCAGCACAATGACGGCCGCCCGTCGCATCACGTGGATTTGGACGACTTGACGAACTGGAAGCGCAGCGAGGTCAAGGTCTGGGCGAGCAGCTGCTGCTCGTCCTGTTCCAGTCGCCCCGCCGTCTTCTCTTCGAGCATGCCGAGGGTGTCGATCAGCGCCTGGGCGACGGTCGTCGGACTTGCCCCGCCAAGTTGCTCGGCGCCGGGCGGGAGGTTGCCGGCTAGCGCGGATTCGGCTTGCTGGGCGAGTCCAATCACCAAGGACGCGAAGTGCGGATTCATAGGCTGTGTCGATACCGGCGTGAAACCCGCCCTCCCAGGGCGGTCAGGAGTTCGTAGGGAATGGTCCCGGCGGCCTGTGCCTGTTCATCGAGGGAGACGAGTCCGCCGTAAACCGTCGCCACATCGCCAAGCCGGACCGCGCCCTCGGCCACCGCAACCATGGTGAGATCCATCGTAACCCGACCAACAACCGGCACCCGCGTGCCTCCAAGGTCCACGTCGGTGCGCCCGCTCAAGGACCGGGGCACGCCATCGGCGTACCCCACGCCGAGGGTGGCAACCGTGCCCGCCGCTCCCGCCCTCCAGGTGGCACCGTAACTCACGGTGTCCCCAGGCCGCACGTCTCGCAGCGCGACAACCGGCGCCTGGAGTTTCACCACGACCTCTGGCTCACGGCCCTGTCCCGCACGGCCCCCGTAGAGGAAGATACCGGGCCGCACCACGTCAGCGGCGTAGCGCCGTCCATGCAGGGCTGCGGCACTGTTAGCGGCGTGAACCACGGGCGGCCGCCGTGGCAGGCTGCTGAGCACATGGGTGAAGCGATTCCACTGGGTGTCCGTTGCCGTCGCATCGTGGTCGGCGGAGTGGAAGTGGGTGAAGACACCCTCCCATCCCCGGGCCGGCGCCGTCAGAGCCGCGACGGCCGCCAACGCCTCCTCGTCGTACCACCGAAAGCCTGCGCGGGCCATGCCGGTGTCGATCTCGAGGTGGAATGGGAGATCCGATGCCGCGATCCAGCGTTCGAGGGCGTCGAGGTCCCCGACGGTTGGGCGCAGCTCGTGCAGCAGGTAGCCCGGGATTTCGGCCGGCACCAATGGGCACGCAACGAGAATCGGTCGGCC
>JBFGLJ010000137.1:0-7853 GCA_041576235.1 Gemmatimonadales bacterium
GCACGTCGTCGGCCACGGCGACGAGGTCGTCCATCCGGCGCGGAGCCGGATGCTCGACTACGAGGGCGAGGTCGCCGTCGTCATCGGTCGGCCCGGCCGCGACATCCCGCGCGAGCGGGCGTTCGAGCACGTCTGGGGCTACACGCTGCTCAACGACCTGAGCGCCCGCGACCAGCCGAACCCCAATGACCGATCGCATATCCGAGTCGCCGGGCGCATCGCAGGGAAACCCCCACACCGGGGCCCGCCGATCGGTGGCACCATCCAAGACCAGCACCTGGTTCGACCCGGCGAACAACCGCGCCGGATCGAAATCCGAGCGCGCCACCACCAGCCCCGGATGGGCCCACAATTGGCCGTGCACATGACCCGACAGCCGGTAGTGTTGCTCCGCCGCCTCGTCGGGCACGAGGATCTCGAGGGCGTCATGCGGGAGCACGTGGTGGAGGGTCGCGCTCAAGAGTTGGGTCAGCTGCCGGGGCGTGGTCGCATCCCGCATGGCCGCCCCCACCGTATCGAGCAGGCCGTGGATCTCGCGGGCGTGGGCATCGGCTCCGGGAGGGCGCGGGCGAGCCGGTGTTTCCGCCGGCCCTCGGTCGTTGGTCTCGACCCATTGGCGTGAGATCCGTGCCATGATGGGTCCTAGAGCCACGCCGACCTCACGCATGAACAGCGCTTCGGGAGACCCGTACTCGCCGTGGCGCAGGTTGGCGGTCAAGATGAGTCCCACGTCTCGATTCCCGTGTGGAATCGCGGCACAAATGGCCGACCCATACCCAGCCGTCCGCACGGTCTGCTCGACGTGGTGCAGCTGCTCCTCGCCCAGGCGCGGAGCCGGGAGTGGGACCGCCAGGTCATCCTGGGCCAACTCCGGCGGTCCCAGGAGCACGGCTGCACCGCCCCCCTCCCCGCCCCTGGCGGGGTAGAGCCAAAGGGCAAAGAGATCGTGCCCGACCTCGGGGCCCAGCGTGCTCGAGAGCGCCTCTCGCCAGGTCTCGAGCGCGTCGGCATCCCAGCCGGCCGCCTCGAGCCGCAGGAGGGGCACTCGAGCCGCGATTTGCGTATGCCAAGGGCCCGGATCCGGGCCTTGGACTCCGAAGTCGCCTTTCATGTAGGTGGCCGGTTGCAGAAGTTGTGCCCGGTGCCGACCGGGACGACCACAACTCATACCGGGCCTTGCGGTTATCCCTTGCGGACCGGGCCGCCTCCGCTCCCCATCCCATCCCCTTGACGCTCGCTTTGCACGCCGCTGGGGCGCGCTGCCTTAACGGGTGCTCCGACAGCCACTTAGTGCGCATGGCCACCGAGCGATTGACATACCCCCCTCCCCTATACTAGAATCGAGTTGGCCGGAGGTCTTCATGAAGACAGTCAAGGGAACACCCGAGCACCACGCCCGCGCAACCGACCCCGTGTGCGGCATGACGGTTACACCCGACTCACCCCACCAGACCGCGCATGACGGCGTCGATTACGCCTTCTGCTCCGCCGGGTGCCTCCAGAAGTTCCGCCGTGAGCCCCCGCGCTATCTGGGCGTTGCCTCGGCCGCGAGACCGGCTAGCGGGGCGGGGGCGGGGGACAACGAGGGGCGTATCTACACCTGTCCGATGCACCCCGAGGTGCGCCAAGAGGGCCACGGCAGCTGCCCGTCATGCGGCATGGGACTCGAACCGCTTGCCCCGACCCAGTCGGCCCCGGCTGGGGTGCAGTGGACATGTCCGATGCACCCGGAGATCGTCCGCGACGGACCGGGCGACTGCCCCATCTGCGGCATGGCGCTCGAGCCCCGAGGAGCCCCGCCAGAGGCGGAGGTCAACCCCGAGCTGGTGGACATGAGCCGGCGCTTCTGGGTGAGTGCCCTGCTCACCCTGCCACTGATCGTGATCGCCATGGGAGGAATGTTCGGCGGCGTCCTCCACGACGTGGCGTCGCCGACCATGGGGTGGATCGAAATGGCTCTCGCCACGCCGGTGGTCCTCTGGGGCGGGTGGCCATTCTTTGTGCGTGGCTGGCGGTCGGTCGTGTTCCGCAGTCTCAACATGTTCACGCTGATCGCGCTCGGTGTTGGGGTCGCGTACGGGTATAGCGTCATCGCCGCGGTCGCGCCCGGCATCTTTCCCGCGTCGTTCCGAGGACCGGGCGGTGGGGTCGGGGTCTATTTCGAGGCGGCCGCGGTCATTGTGACCCTGGTGTTACTGGGGCAGGTGCTGGAGCTCAGGGCCCGCAGCCGGACTGGCGCGGCGATCAAGGCGCTCCTGGGCCTGGCGCCGAAGACCGCTAGGCGCGTGGCCCCGGACGGCAGCGAGCACGACGTGCCCCTGGAAGCGATCGGTCCTGGGGACCTCCTCCGGGTCCGACCGGGCGAGAAGGTCCCGGTGGACGGGGTGGTGGTCGAGGGCGTGAGCGCGGTCGACGAGTCGATGGTGACCGGCGAGCCCATTCCGGTTGAAAAGAATGCGGGTCTGCGGGTCATCGGGGCGACGGTGAACGGCACCGGGTCGTTCGTCATGCGAGCGGAACGGGTGGGGTCGGAGACCTTGTTGGCGCAGATCGTCCGGATGGTCTCGGAGGCCCAGCGGAGTCGGGCACCAATTCAGAGGCTCGCCGATGTAGTGGCCGGCTATTTCGTCCCGGCCGTTGTCGCCGTCGCGGTGATCACATTCGTCGTGTGGGGCGCCCTCGGTCCCGAGCCGGCCATGGTGTTTGCTTTGATCAACGCCGTCGCGGTGCTGATCATCGCCTGCCCCTGTGCGCTTGGGCTGGCGACCCCGATGTCCATCATGGTGGCGACGGGCAAGGGAGCGACCTCGGGGATTCTGTTTCGCAACGCCGAGGCCATCGAGGTGCTTCGCAAGGTGGATACGCTGGTCGTGGACAAGACGGGCACCCTGACCATTGGCCAGCCCGCGCTCACCGCGGTCGAAGCGATAGACGGTGAAGACCCGGACCGCCTCCTCACGCTCGCGGCGAGTCTCGAGCTGGGCAGCGAGCATCCGCTGGCCGCCGCGATCGTCGCGGGCGCCGATGAGCGCCGTCTCCCGCTCCTCAAGGTGAGCGCTTTCTCTTCGTCCACTGGGAAGGGTGTCGTGGGTACGGTCGGCGACGATCACGTCGCGCTCGGCAATCATGCGCTGCTCCAGGATCTCGATATCGCCGCCGGGGACGCGGTGGCGCGGGCGGAAGCCATGCGTCTGGAGGGACAGACCGTGATGCTGGCGGCCATCAACGGCAAGGTGGCCGGCCTGATCGGCGTGGCGGATCCCATCAAGGAATCGACCCCTGAAGCCATTCGCCAGCTCCACCACGAAGGGGTGACAGTGGTCATGTTGACCGGCGACAGCCGGACGACGGCCGAAGCCGTGGCCCGCCGCCTCGGGATCGATCAGGTGGAGGCCGAGGTCTTACCGGACCGGAAGGCCGACATCGTCAAACGACTCCAGGCCGCTGGGCGTGTCGTTGCCATGGCGGGTGACGGGGTGAACGACGCCCCGGCCCTGGCGCAGGCCGACGTCGGGATCGCCATGGGGACCGGGACCGACGTCGCGATGGAAAGCGCGGGCGTCACCCTGGTGAAGGGCGACCTCCGGGGCATCGCGCGCGCGCGTGTGCTGAGCCGGGCGACCATGCGGAACATCCGGCAGAACTTGTTCTTTGCCTTTATCTACAACGCCCTGGGCGTGCCGATCGCCGCCGGGGTGCTCTATCCGTTCTTCGGGATTCTGCTCAGCCCTGTGATCGCGGCGGCGGCGATGAGCTTCAGCTCGGTCTCGGTGATCGGGAACGCCCTCCGGCTTCGGCGTGCGCCCCTGTGAGGCGCCCAGCGCCGTATGAGCTCGAGGTGTCACGATGAATTCACCGGAAATGGTCCCGTGTGGGTGCGGCGCCGGTGGCGCTGAGCGGCGGGCGACGGCGGTGGATCCCGAAATCAAGCGGGCCGTGCTCAACCGGCTGCGCCGCATCGAGGGCCAAGTTCGCGGGCTCCAGCGCATGGTCGATGAGGAGCGCTGGTGTGCCGATGTGGTGGCGCAGATCTCCTCCGTCCAGGAGGCGCTCCGCGGCGCCGGGCGGGCGCTCCTTCGGAATCACCTGGCGCACTGCGCCACCGAGGCCATCCGATCCAACGACCCCGAGCGCGCCGAGGCTATGTATGACGAGCTGGTCGAGCTGATGTACAAGAGCGCGAGTCGCTAACTCACGCGCTGTCCGTGGTCTTCCCAAGCTTCGGGCGGCGAAACGTTCCTGTGGTGCGGAGCGCGGCCCGATCCATATCCAGGATCACGGTGCGCGCGGCCCCGAGGGTCACCACCCCTCCCACCATCGCCACGATCGGCAAGAGCAGGATGGCGCGGTCGAGCCCGAAGCGGTCGGACAGCATGCCCACCAGCGGGAATGCAATCGCATCGCCGGCGATGTGGATGAACAGGAGATACGCCCCGATCACCGTGGCGCCGATGCGGGCGGGGACGACATCAAAGATGACTGCCGAGAGCGGGCCGTTATACCACGTCAAGCAGAAAAAGGCGGCGCTGAACACCGGCACGAAGAGGTCGAGGTCGCGGATGGTGAGCAGCCAGAGCGAGAGGCTGCCACCCAGCAAGAGACCGACCACGATGGTGATCACCCGGCCGGTCCGGGTATAGCGGCGCAGCCAATCCGCCACCAGGCCGCCGAAGAGGGTTCCGAGGGTGCCGGTGATGAGGCCCCACTTGCCCAGCAACACAGAGGCTTGGGCGGGCGAGAGCATCAACTCTCGGGAGGTGAAGGTTGGCGCCCAGCCGACGAGTCCATTGAGGCCGAAGGACACCAGGGCGCCCCCCAAGAAGAGATAGACCAACGTCGGCGTGCGGAGGACGAATCGCGCCGCCCCGAGGATGTCCTCGAACGCCCCTCCCACATGGCCACCGAACGGGGTCTCATGGATCTGGTCCGTCTGGATCTGCTTGACCCAGCGCCGGATGTTGAAGGCCAGTCCCAGGCCGGCGCAGGCCGCCAGCACGGCGACGTCGAGGTTCGATTCCACGCCGAAGGAGAGGTCGAGCCAGAAGGCCAGCACGGCGCCGACGGCCGTCCAGGTGATGAGCGGGGTGAATTGGCGGACGACGGTGGTGATGCCGATTTCGAATTCTCGGAGATACCGTCTGACGGAGATCTTCTTGCCGGGGTGTCGGGTCGGGTCGCGCAGTCGGCCTGCCAGCACCGCCGCCGCGAATCCCGGGAGCGCCACGGCCATGAAGGCGACGCGCCACCCGAACCGCTCCTCGAGGACCCCGCCGAGCAGGATCCCCAGCACCCCGCCCAAGGCCACGCCGGACGCCAGGATACCCATGGCCAGGGCGCGGCCCTTGCCGGGGTAGTAGTCGGCAACCAGGGATTGGGACGCGGGCCCGTAGGCGGCCTCCCCGATGCCCACGGCGGCGCGGCAGGAGAACAGCTGCCAGAAGCCGCGCACCAGACCGCTGAAAAACGTGAAGGCGCTCCACAGGGCCACCCCGCCGGCGACGACCGCGCGCCGGGAGCGGAGATCGCTGAGGACCCCGAAGGGAAGCGCCGAGAGCGAGAACACCAGCACATACGCGGACGCCAGCCAGCCCAGCTGCGTGTCGGACAAGGCAAGGTCGGCTTTGATGGGCTCGAACAGCGCAAAGATGACGTTGCGATCGAGGTAGTTGAGGATGTTGATGAAGGCCAACAGGCCCAGCGCGTATGCGCTGTACAGCTGGCCGGGGCGCTCGGGGGCGGGGGGCGGCGGGGGGCTAGCGGCCACCGTGCGGACCGACGGCTTCCTCGGCTTCTTGCGCCCGGGCGTTCCGGCGCTCGATGGTCTTCATGTACTCGGCCTTGAGGGCCTTGAGCATTGCCATGCGCTTGGGATACAGCCGCTTGAGGGGGCGCGGCTCGCGCCGGTGGAGGGCGTAGGCCGTGAGCAGCGGCAGCACTAGGGTCGAATCGGCGTACATCACAACGCTGGCCGGGAGCATGCTGGGGTCGACCTTTCCCCAACTCACGGCTTCGCCCGGGGTGGCCCCCGACAGGCCCCCCGTGTCCGGGCGTGCGTCGGTCATTTGCAGGTAGAAGTCGTGACCGCGCTCGTCGAGGCCCAGGATCTCTTGGATCTGCGGCTCGGTTTGCAGCAGGAAATTCTTGGGGCTTCCCCCGCCGACCATGATCGCGGCACTCTTGCCGTCATTCTGCTTGGCGGCGTAGACAATCGCCGCGGTCTCATTGACGTCCGCGCTGACATCGAAGCGCAGCTGGCTCCCCGCCATGGCTTGCTCGGCTACGTTCAATCCGATGGAGCTGTCGCCGGGCGAGCTGGTGTAGATCGGAATCTCCAAGTCGTGCGCGACGGCCAACAGCGAACGACGGGACAGCCCCAGCGCCTGCTCCCGCTCCTTGAGGTAGCCGCCCAGCAGATAGTGGTATTCCGCGGTGCTCATCGTGTGCTGGAATTCCTCACGGGCCGAGACCTGCCGCACGAACTTGTCCGTCGACAGCAGCACTCCGTAGTCGAAGAAGATGTCGTAGATCCGCACCACACCCTTTTCCAGCAGCTCGACATCGTTCGCCCGGGGGTTGCCGCGGTGCATGTGGAGGCCCAGACCGAAGTGGGCGTCGTGGTAGAGGTTGGCCCCCGTCGACACGATCCAGTCGATGAACCCCGCCTCCATGAGCGGGATGAGGCAGCTCATGCCCAATCCCGCCGGCGTCATGGCTCCCGTCAGGCTGATGCCCACCGTGACATTCGGCTCGAGGATGCTCTGGGCCATGAGACGGCAGCCGTCCCGGAGCCGGCCGGCATTGTAGGCCAAGTAGGCATTCTCGATCAGGTCCGCCACGGTCTCCTGGCCGGAAATCGCAACCGGGTCGATCCGCTCGCCCGTGAGGTAGGACGAGGACGGACGGGTGCGCGTGGAGTCCTGGTTCATGGTGACACTCCCGAGGGGCGGGATCGAAGGACGAACTCGACAGCCTCGGCGGGATCGTCGGTTTGACAGAAGAGCATGAGATCGGGTTGGTCGATTTTGCCTTCGTGCGCCACCGTGTCGCGGAGCCAATTCACCAACCCTCCCCAGTACTCGGTACCGAAGAGGACGACGGGGAAGTTCTTGACCTTCCCTGTCTGGATCAGGGTGAGCGACTCGAAGAGTTCGTCCATCGTTCCGAAGCCGCCCGGAAAAACGACGAACGCCGTCGCGTACTTCACGAACATCATCTTGCGGACAAAGAAGAACCGGAAGTTGATGCTGCGCTCGAGGTAGTCGTTGGGCCGCTGCTCGAAGGGGAGCTCGATGTTGCACCCGATCGAGAGCCCGTTGCCTTCGGAGGCGCCGCGGTTCGCGGCTTCCATGATGCCCGGGCCACCTCCGGTGATGACGGGGACGTTGGCCAGGGCCAGACGGCGGCCCACATCACGCGCCGCCGCATAGAATGGATTCGATTCGGGGACCCGTGCGGATCCGAAGATCGACACGGCGTCGAACACGTCGCCGAGGGTATCGAACCCCTCGACGAATTCCCCCATGATGCGGAAGACTCGCCAGGGATCGGTCTTGCGAAGGGCGTCGGGGCGCTCGAGCCCCACCGCACTTTCGAGCAGGACCTCGTCTTCGGTGGGGCGCCTGTGGTCACCAAGCTTGCGATAGGGACTAGCCACGATCGGTTCACCCGCGCCGCGGCCTTGGCGGCCTCGGCAGCTCGAATTGGGAAACGGTGAGGCCCGCCACTCGGCCGCAGATGGCGGATCACGTAGGGGAGGGAATATATCCCTTTCGCCGGTGGAGCGGGGCACCCGAGAGGCCCTCTCGGGGCCGCGCCGACGCGTTATGTTTGGCCGAATGAGCCCGCCCCCGCCC
>JBFGLJ010000138.1:0-7842 GCA_041576235.1 Gemmatimonadales bacterium
GGGGCGGGGCGGTGAGCGGCGGCCGGTTGGAGCCGAGCGCGCTCGGAGAATGGGACCTCCCGGCCTCGGAGCCATGGGCGGCGGATCCCCGCCGGCTGGAACGGACCAGTGTCGCGGTGGTCGACCGGGTGCTCCTCGCCGCCACGGATGCCATGGGGACGCCCTACAAGTGGGGCGGGAACGGCGAAGGCGGGTTCGACTGCTCGGGCCTCATCCAATACGCCTACGGCACCGAGGGAATCGCCCTTCCGCGCAGGAGCGCCGATCAGGCCCGGGCCGGGCGGGCGGTGTCGCCCAACCAGGAGCTGCTCTCCCCGGGAGACATCCTCACCTTCAGCGAGCGCGGGGGCAGCGTCAGCCACGTGGGTCTCTATCTGGGCGCCGGCGAGTTCATCCACAGCGCATCGACCGGGGTGCGCATCAGCCGCTTGCACGAGGATGACCCCGACGGGCGCTGGTGGCTCGCCCGATGGGTGGGCGCCCGCCGACTCCTGGAATAAGCGACCCCCGCGCTCGGCCGACCGGCGCGGGGGTACCCGCCTGCAGAACCCGCCTTGGGATCAGTGCCCTTCGTTGTGCTCCGACGGGTCGTGCTTGTGTTGCTGGCCGGTCGCGCCCCCGCCGCCCTGATTCATGCCGGCTGACTGCTGGCCCATCTCCCGCAGGGACGCGAGATCCAGCTGGAGGGTTGGGTCGTTGGGGTCCAATGCGGGCCAAAGGGCGAGATCGTCGGGCACGAAGAGGCCCACGATCTCCGCCATCGCGCCGAGCCGTATGGTCTCGCCGGTGGGATTGTCGTATACCCCTACCACTCGGTAGCGCCGGTCGGCGTGGATCTTCTTTCCCCGGCCGGAGACTCCAAACAACTTGATTTCCATCCCGGCTACCGCGCCATCGGGTGTCCGGTCGGCTTCGACCTCGGTAACGATACGGTTGCTCCGGGCTTCCTCGAGGCGCACCTCGACCCCGTAGTCGTGGAGATGACCGCTCACGCCCAGGAGCCGACCGCCAACCGGAAGTTCGAATTCGTAGGACTTCTCGCTCCGCCCAGGCGGGACATCGAAGGTGTTGGTCTTCCCGACGGTCAGATTGACATCCATGTAGACCGGGAGCCCGCTGACCGGCCGTGGCATCTGGTTCTTGGGCGTCCACGCCAGGGCGAGCCTCAGGTACGCGCGCTCGATGGCTGCACCGGTCGCGTTGTGCCAGGCGACGTACATGCCCAGTCGGGTGCCCGCCGGCACCGGCACGCCGACCGTCTTGGGAAGCATGAAATCGTCCGTTTCAGAGCCGGCGCCCATGATGCGCTCGGCGGCAGGGTAGAGCAGCTGCCGGCGATCGTAGTTGACGACGATCATGTGATGCATCAGGTCACGCGGAAGGGCGTTCCCGTTCTCATCGAGGACGGCGATGCGAAAGCCCCGGAACCAGCCCTCAACCGGCCACACGAAATCGAACACCGGCGTATCGTGCCCACCGCCATCGTCCATTTCCATGGCGTGGTGGTCCATGTGCGACATGTCTTCCAGCCGGAAAGGCCCCACCGTCACGATCAACTCATGACGAGCGGAGTCGATGGCCACCTGGATGGTGCTCGAATCATCGGTCCAGGCGGGCGTGGCACCGGGCGCAGTGACGGCTCCGCCCTCTACCCCTGGCGAAACGGCGACGGCGAGCGGAACGAGCAGAGCTAGCGGCGACATCGTGACAAGCCCTCAAATTCGTGAAACGGTCACATTGACAGCGCGTAAGCTAGCATACATCCTCCCGGCCACAAACCCCAACCGCGTGCTCCTTGTTCCGGATGATCCCGAGACCCATGCCCTGCCTCCGATTGCCATCTCGGTACCATACCGCCGGGCCCCTCACCGCGACGGGCGGTGTCTTGCTCCTGCTCGCGGTGTGGGCGACTCCTCGAGCGGAGGCGCAAGGCAGCCGCGTCTTCCCCGACGTCCCCAGCTTCGAATATCCCTCCGCGGCCCCCCGGGCGACGGCATTCGTGGGCCGGGTGCTCAGTGTCCTCGAGGCGGATAATGCGTTCGGCACCGGCGCCGAGGCCGAGGCCGGCGTGGGCGAGGACTTTCCCGTTCTCGCCCTCAAGCGCGGGGCCCGTCCCATCACCCTCGGGTTCGGGGTCGAGGCCTATGCCCGCTTCAGCCTGGACGACCCCAAGAGTTCGTTGATCAGCACCGACTGGGTCGTGGGCCTCAACGTGAACGGCGACTTCGGTGCCTGGCGCACCACCCTCCGGCTATATCACGAGAGCAGTCACCTGGGCGATGAGTATGCCCAGGCCTTCGGAGCCACTCGGGTCGACTGGAGCCGGGGCGTCCTGGAAGGCTGGGTGCGCTACACCACCGGGCAGTGGAGCTTCCTCGGCAACGTGAGCTACGCCCTCCTGGATCAGCTCAATCTCAGCCGGGGGGGGGCGGCGATCGGCGTCGATTTCCAGGGGTCGACCCTGTCGGTGCTGGGCGCCCCGGCGAGGCCGGTCCTGGGCATCTACTCCCAGGGCCTGGCGGCCACCTCCTGGCGGATCAGCACCTCCGCCCGGGCCGGCATCGCCTTCCCCGGCGGGGCCGGCCGATCCGTCAGCCTTTCTCTGGTCGCCCATGAAGGCCTCTCGACCCAGCGCCAGTTCTTCCGGCGCGAGAGTTCCTACCTGGGGTTCGAGCTGCGGTTCGACTTCTAGGGCGCCGTGCTTGACAGAATCGGAGCGCCTTCTATCTTTCTCTCCGATTGGATTAGCACTCTCGAGGCTAGAGTGCTAATCTCTTGTCAATTAGTCACTTACTACATACACACCCAAGAACCAGGAACGGTGTTGGAGGGCGACATGCCGAGTGCCACCAAAGCCAAGCCAAAGCTCAAGATCCATCCCCTCGAGGACCGGGTCGTCATCATGCCGGATGACGAGGCGGAGTCCATGCGCGGCGGGCTGTACATCCCTGACACGGCCAAGGAGAAGCCGACGCAGGGGACGGTCTTGGCCGTGGGCCCGGGCCGGTTTGAGAAGGGCGAGCGGATCAAGATGGAAGTCGCCGTGGGCGACAAGGTCCTGTACGGCAAGTACAGCGGGACCCCGTTTCAGATGGGAGACGACGAAGTCATCATCATCAAGGCCTCCGACGTCCTCGCGAAAGTCGAGTAGAGGCCGGAGTCGAAGAGGAGAATCATCCAATGGCAGCAAAGGAACTCGTTTTTGATGTTGACGCCCGTTCGAGGCTGAAGCGTGGCGTCGATCACATGGCCGACGCGGTCAAGGTCACCCTTGGTCCCAAGGGCCGTAATGTGGTCATCGACAAGAAGTTTGGGTCGCCGACGGTCACCAAGGACGGGGTGACGGTGGCCAAGGAAGTGGAGCTGACCGATCCGATTGAGAACATGGGCGCGCAGATGTTGAAGGAAGTCGCCACCAAGACCTCGGATCTGGCCGGTGACGGCACCACCACCGCGACGGTGTTGGCCCAGGCGATCTACCGCGAAGGACTCAAGAACGTCACCGCCGGCGCCAACCCGATGGAACTCAAGCGCGGCATCGATCGCGCGGTCGAGGCCGTCGTGGAAGAGCTCGCCCGGGTGTCGGTCACCACGGCCGGCAAGAAGGAAATCGCCCAGGTGGGAACGATTTCCGCCAACAACGATCCCGAGATCGGCAAGCTCATCGCGGAAGCGATGGAGAAGGTCGGCAAGGACGGGGTGATCACGGTCGAGGAGGCCAAGGGCCTCGAGACCACGCTTGAGACCGTTGACGGCATGCAGTTCGACCGCGGATACCTGTCGCCGTACTTCGTGACCGATCCCGAGAAGATGGAAGCCGTCCTCGAGGACGCCTACCTGCTGATCCACGACAAGAAGATCTCGGCCATGAAGGACTTGCTTCCGATTCTCGAGAAGGTGGCGCAGAGCGGCAAGCCCCTCATGATCATCGCCGAGGACGTGGAAGGCGAGGCGTTGGCCACGCTGGTCGTGAACAAGCTGCGTGGCACGCTCAAGGTCTGCGCGGTCAAGGCGCCAGGCTTCGGCGATCGCCGGAAGGAAATGCTCCGCGACATCGCGGTCCTCACCGGTGGCCAGGTCATCTCCGAAGAGGTGGGCTTCAAGCTCGAGAACGCCACCCTGAACGAGATGGGTCAGGCCAAGCGGGTGGTGGTGGACAAGGACGATTCCACCATCGTCGATGGCCGTGGCGAGAGCGAGGAGATCCAAGGCCGAATCGGCGAGATCAAGGCCGCGATCGAGAAGAGCACCAGCGATTACGACCGCGAGAAGCTGCAGGAGCGGCTGGCGAAGCTGGCCGGTGGTGTGGCCGTGATCAACGTCGGCGCCGCCACCGAGACCGAAATGAAGGAAAAGAAGGCTCGGGTCGAAGATGCCTTGCACGCGACCCGCGCGGCCGTGGAAGAGGGCATCGTGCCCGGCGGCGGCGTCGCGCTGCTGCGGGCCCAGCGGGTCCTCGACAAGGTCAAGGGAACCTCGGACGAGAAGGTCGGGGTCGAGATCGTCCGCCGGGCGATGGAAGAACCGGTCCGGCTGATCGCCGAGAACGCCGGTGGAGAAGGCTCCATCGTCGCCGCCAAGATCAAGGAATCGACGGAGGCTGCATATGGCTACAACGCCGCCACCGATAAGTACGAGGATCTGGTCAAGGCCGGGGTGATCGACCCGACCAAGGTGACCCGGACGGCGCTCCAGAACGCCGCGTCTATCGCCGGCCTCCTGCTCACGACCGAGTGCGTGGTGGCCGAGAAGCCGGAGGAGCAGAAGGCGGCTCCTTCCGCGCCAGGCGGCATGGGCGGCATGTACTAAGGGCGCATCGAGCGCACCGAATACCACAACACCCCGGGCAGCCGCCCGGGGTGTTGTGCGTCTGTGGCCTGCGCTGCCCCGCGGCGGTCACCCGCCGACAGCAAGCGGAGGCAACGGAGCCGCCTGCTCCGCCACGTGGAGCCGCCCCTCGAACCCGGCCGCGCCCAGGACCGGCTCGACCGCGGCCCGGGCGTCCGCCGCCGTGTTGCACGATTCGCTCAGGTGGGCCAGCACCACCACCCGAAGACCGGGGTGGGTCAGTTCACCCAGCAGCTCGGCCGCGGCCCGGTTCGAGAGGTGGCCGCCCGATCCGGCGATGCGGTGCTGGACCGATGGGGGATAGTGGCTGAGGCGCAGCCGGACCTCATCGTGATTCGCCTCCATGACGAGGGCATTCATCCCGCGCAATAAGTACCGGAGTCCGCCCGTGACCCTCCCGACGTCGTAGGCGACCCCAACGGTTGTGCCGTCCTCGGCCGTCACCGCAAAGGCGAGCGGTTCGGAGGCGTCGTGACTGGTGAGGCATCCGGCCACGGTGAAGCGCCCGACGTCGACCCGACCCGTCAGCCCGAGCGGCAGGTACTCCGCCCCTCCGGCACGACGGCCCAAGCGCTCCCACGTCCCAGGCGAGGCAACGACCGGCACGCGCAACCGGCGGGCCAAACGGGCCAGGCCGCTCGAGTGGTCACCGTGTTCATGGGTCACCGCGATGGCGACGACCTGTGAGAGATCCAGGTTGACCTGGGCCGAGCGTCGCTCGATTTCCTTTCCGCTAAACCCGGCGTCGATGAGCAGGGTCTGGTCGCGATGTCGTACCGCGATGCAGTTTCCCTTCGAGCCGGACCCCAGCACGAACAAGGTCGTCACCGGCGAACCGAACGGGCGTAGAGTGCCCGGAGCGCCGCTTCGCGCTCCTCCGTCACCTCAACTCCGCGCCGTGGCATGACCCGCTTGGCGGTCTTGATGAAGCCCGCCTCGTCCATGACCGCACGACACTCGTTCCCCCATGCGAAGGGCGGGACGTATCTGGGAACGGGCGCGGGGCCAAACAGGTTGGCACCCACCGACACCACCGTGCCGGTTCCGAGCATGGTCCCGATGGCCGTCTTCGCATGGTCACCGATGAACGTACCAACGAACTGGCGACCGGTCGGGATGGTCGCGCCGTCGACGGAGAGCCGCACCTCGCCGTAGGTGTTCTTGAGATTCGACGTGGTGGTGAGCGCGCCGAGGTTGCTCCAATGCCCGAGGATGCTATGACCCACGAAACCATCGTGCGCCTTGTTGGCGTACCCCAAAAACACCGAGTGGGACACTTCCCCCCGCACCCGACACTGGGGGCCGATCACCGAATGACGGATGAAACCGCCCCACACGATGGCATCCCGAGCGACATGGATCGGCCCTTCGAGCCGCGTCCCGTGCCGGACTTCGGACCCGGGCTCGAGGACAATCGGCCCCTTCCGCACATCGAAGACCACCCCCGGCTCGACCGCCGCTTCCGAGGCGTAGACCTGAGACGGGTCGCCCAGAACCACGCTCCCCGTCGGGACCTCGGCCGGCCTCCGGCTCTCGCCCCAGTCCGCGCATTGCCGGGCCAACAGCGCGTCCAAGGCATCGAGCAGCGAGTAGGTTCCCTTGAGCCTCAGTCCGCTGACCTCCCGGTCCCGGCCGGTCGCGGCCTCGCGATCGAAGGCCGCTCCCGCGGGGAGGACCCAGCCGACCGTCTCGCCGTCGGCCAGGAGCCGCCCGACGCCGGACGTGTCGCCCACCGTGTCCGACGGCACGAACCACGACGCGGCGACGATGGCCGGGCCGCGCACGGTCTCCTGAGCGACCTCTGGCGGGGCCGCGGAGCCGGGGCCGGCGAGAACGCCGCTGACCTCCGTCCCCACCGCCTGCTCCCACGCCGCTCGCACGGTCCGGCTTCCGGCCCGAAGCTCGGCGATGGGGCGCACCCCGCCGAAGGGTGCCCATTCAGGGCTGGGCGTCGCCGGCTCCAGCAGATAGAGGCGGTTCACCTGGAGAGATCGCGGACCTGAGGGGGAAGCGCATCCAAGATCTTCTTGAGATGGGCAGAGCGCTGGCGGTGCATGACCAGGACGCGACCGTTGGCGACCACCACCACCAGGTCGCGGACCCCGCTCATGACGACCGGCTGGTCGTCGGACCAGGCGACGCATTCGTGACAGTCGCCCGCGTACACCGAGCCGACAATGACGTTACCGCTGGCGTCCAATGATCGGATGCGGTGGAGGGCATCCCAATCGCCGATGTCATCCCATTCGAACGCACCGGCGACGACCGCGACCGCGTTGCTCCGCTCGAGGAGCCCCACGTCGACCGATATGGGGGTGACCTTCTCGAAGAATTCCTCGATATGTCCTGATGTGAGCGCAGGAAGACCCGACACGATCTCCGGGGTATGCCGCTCGATTTCGGCCAGCAGCCGCCGCGCTGACCAGGCGAACAGCCCGCTGTTCCAGAGCGCCCCGGTCGCGATCAGATCCATCGCCGTGGGCGCGTCCGGTTTCTCGGAGAATCGCGCGACCTTCCGCGCCGTGTCGTCGAGGGCGGGCCCCGGCACGATGTACCCGTACCCCGTCTCGGGACGTCGCGGGACGATGCCCACCGTGACCAACCGGTCGTGAACCTGCGCGGCCTCGAGCGCCTGCCGCGCCGCCGCCTGAAAGCCGCTCGGGTCGCTGATGGCCCAATCCGCGTGCATGGTGAGCACCCGGGCGTCGGGGTCTCGCCGGAGCGCCTCCGTTGTGGCCCATACGATCGCCGGTGCCGTGGAGGCCGGACGCGGCTCGACCAGAACGTTCTCGGCGGGGAGGTGGAGTTGGGTGCGCAAGGCCTCGGCGATGGCCCGTCCCGTGACCAGGAGGATCCGCTCCGGCGGCACGAGCCCCTCGAGCCTGGCCACCGTGGCCTCTGCCGGACTCTGGTTGTCCTCGGTCAGAGGAAGCAGCTGTTTCGGTTTGTCGGGGCTACTGAGGGGCCAGAAGCGCGTCCCCGCACCGCCGGCCA
>JBFGLJ010000139.1:0-7841 GCA_041576235.1 Gemmatimonadales bacterium
AAGAGGGGCGGGTGCTGTACGACCGCTGGTGTGCGGGGTGCCACGGTGAGACCGGCGCCGGGGACGGGGAGGCAGCGGCCTGGATGCTGCCACGGCCCCGAGACTTCCGGCCGGCGGTCTATCAAATCCGCACCACCGCGAGCGGTGAGCTTCCGACCGACGAGGATCTGGCACGGGTGATCGACGAAGGCATGCCCGGGTCGGCGATGCCGGGGTGGAAGTCGAAGCTGAACAGGCAGCAGCGGGACAAAGTCATCGTCCACCTCAAGTCGTTCTCGCGCTTCTTCGGGGATACCCCGCCGACACCGATCGACTTTGGGCGGCCCCCAGCGTCCTCGGCGGAGGGTCTCGCCGAAGGCGAGCGCGTGTACCGAGAACTCGAGTGCTTCAAGTGCCACGGGGACGCGGGCCGGGGCGACGGTCCCTCGGCGCCGACCATGAGCGACGATTGGGATTTCCCGATTCGGCCGGCGGATCTCTCGGAGTACTGGCAGTTCAATGGCGGGAGTACAGTGGCGGACATCTACCGCCGGCTCCGAACCGGGCTCGATGGCACCCCCATGCCTTCGTTCAGCGACGCCATCGAGTCGGAGATCATCACCGAGGAGCAATTGTGGCGGGTTGCCCAATACGTGCGGAGCCTCGGCCCCGAGGACATGCCGCGTGTGCGAGAGGTGATTCGGGCTCCGCTCGTGGCGGGCGCCTTGCCCGAGGGTCCTGATGACACGGCGTGGGCTGAGATCGAGTCGTATTACATCCCCTTGGCGGGCCAGATCATCCAGCAGCCTCGGTTGTTTGCGCCTGCGGTCGATGGCCTCTGGGCTCAGGCTGTTCACGATGGCGAGCGGCTCGTCCTCCGGGTGCGATGGCACGATCCGTCGTTCAGTCCCGATTCCGTGTGGCAAGATTGGTTGACGCTGCTCGGCTCGACCCTGACCGATGCCGACGGGCCGCTGCCGGCCGTGCAGGGTCCCGACCGGCTCCACGTCCAGTTCCCCGTCCGTCTCCCCGACGGCCTCGAGCGCCCCTACTTCCTAGGCGGAGACCGCAAGCGGCCGGTCGCCGTCTGGCGGTGGACCAGCACACCGGACCGGGTCGAAACCGGCACCGGTACCGGACTCGATGCCTTCACCCCGGCGGGCGAGGTACTGGCCCATGGTGCGCGGTTCGACGCCGGAGAATGGCGGATCCAGTTCTCCCGCCCCCTCCTCGCGCAGGATTCGGCCCAGTCGCTTACTTTTGTACCGGGCCGCACCATCCCCATTGGGTTCCTCGTAGCGGACGGGTCCTCCGGCGAAGGGGAAATGCGGGGAGCGGTAAGCGCGTGGTACGGGATCTATCTCGACGTCCCAACGCCGGTGCGGGCCTACGTCACCCCGGTTCTCGCCATGATATTGACGGCGGCGTTTGGGTTCACGCTCGTCAAGCGGGCGCAGCAGCGGCACCGCCTTGGTGCCGATCATCCAGGAAAGGGAGCATCATGAGACGATTGGTTTTTTGCACGCTGATATTGGGGCTTGGCTGTGGCGGTGAGCGGGCGAGCGGAGACGGCGACGCCGCCGCAGCCGATGCCGCCTCGGCCGCCGCTGCGGGGCCGATGGGGCAGGCGAGCGTGGCAGGGACGATCAGCTTTGAAGGCGCGGTTCCAGCCAACCCCGCCATCGACATGGCCGAGGAACCTGATTGTGTAGCCAAGTATCAAGGCGCCCCGACCGATCCCCAGGTGCTGGTGGCGAACGGGAAACTCGCCGACGTCTTTGTGTATGTGAAGAGCGGACTCCCGGCGGGGGCTACCTATGCGGCGCCGTCGTCCCCGGTGGTGCTGGACCAGGACGGGTGCCTATATAAGCCTCGAGTCCTGGGCGTCATGCCGAACCAAGAGATCGAGATCCGCAACAGCGATCCGCTCTTGCACAACATCAAGGCCGTGCCGAGTGCCAACCGCGGGTTCAACATCAGCCAGCCGTCGGAAGGGATGACGACGAAGAGGAAGTTCGCGACGCCGGAGGTCATGGTGCCGCTCGAGTGCAACGTGCACGGCTGGATGAATGCGTACGTGGGTGTCGTTGCGCACCCCTTCTTTGCGGTGTCCGCCGCGGACGGCAGCTTCACCATCGCGAACCTCCCAGCTGGTACCTACGAACTCGAGGCCTGGCACGAGAAGTTCGGCACGCAGACCCTCTCGATCACCGTGCCTGACACGGGCGAGGTCCCTGCGGCCTTTACCTTCCGAGCTTCAGCCTCCTAAGGAGAGTCGCGCTCATGGATTGGATACTCCCCCCTGGGGCGTCCACCTTTGCAGGCGAGATCGACGGGATCTACTATCTGATCCTGGGCATCACCGGGTTGGCGTTCGTGATTGTCGAGGCCGCGCTGATCATCTTTCTGATCAAGTATCGCAATCGTCCCGGTCGGAAGGCCTACTACACGCATGGCAGCATGAAGGCCGAGGTCATCAGGACGGCCGTGCCCGCGGTAGTGGTCGTGATGATCGGAATCTTGAGCGGTGGGGTCTGGGATCGCATCAAGGGCCGGGATAGTATCCCGGCCGGTGCGTATCCGCTTGCCGTGCATGGCTCGCAGTTCGAATGGAACGTGACGTACCCGGGACCCGATGGCACCCTGGGGACCACCGATGACTTCAGCAAGCGGAACCAGCTCCACATCCCGGTCAACACGCCGATTCGCGTGCGGCTGACGGCCGAGGACGTGATTCACTCGTTCTTCATTCCGGCGTTTCGAATCAAGCAGGACGCCGTCCCGGGTATGGAGATCGATCTCTGGTTCGAACCGACACAGACCGGCGAGTATGAACTGGCCTGTGCCGAATTATGCGGGCTTGGCCACTATCGGATGCGAGCGGCGGTCACGGTGCACACGGCTGAGGGGTTCGGCCGGTGGATGACCGACGAAAGCCAAACCGTAGCGCAGAACTAAGGGGAGACGATGGCCACTTCGGCGGCGACCATTGAACACGTCGGCCACGCCCACGCGGCCGAACCGTCGTTCATCCGCAAGTACATTTTCTCAACCGATCACAAGATCATCGGTATCCAATTCTTGTTCATGAGCCTGCTGTTTCTCCTGTTCGGCGGGCTCTTGGCCATGGCGATCCGATGGCAGCAGGGCTACCCCGGGAGCCCCATGCCGGGCGGGGGCGTGCTTCCCGAGACGATGGCGCCGGGTGGCATACTCGTGCCGGAGTTCTACAACTCATTGGTCACCATGCACGGCACGTTCATGGTCTTCTTCGCCATCATGCCGTTGCTGGTGGGCGTGTATGCCAATTATCTGATTCCGCTCAAGATCGGCGCGCCCGACATGGCCTTTCCGCGCCTCAACATGGCATCGTTTTGGATTGCCGTGCCGGCCGGGATTCTCATGATGGCCGGGTTCTTCGTCGAGGGCGGCCACTCGGGCGCTGGATGGACCGTCTACGCCCCGTTGAGCGCCAATCCGGAGTACTCAGGCGTGAGTCTCGGGCAGGTCTTTTGGTGTGTCAGCATCATCGTCCTCGGCCTGTCGTCCATTCTCGGTGCCACGAATTACATCACCACCATCATCAACATGCGGGCGCCGGGCATGAAATGGTTCCGGATGCCCCTGAGTATTTGGGCCCTGTTCGTGACCTCGGTTCTGGTGCTGCTGGCGATCCCGATCCTGTCGGGAGCCGTCATCATGTTGCTGTTCGACCAGACGATCGGCACACGATTCTTCCTGCCCGAACTCGGCGGAGAACCGTTGCTCTGGCAACATCTGTTCTGGTTCTTCGGTCACCCGGAAGTCTACATCCTCATCCTCCCCGCCATGGGGATGGTGTCGGATATCATCGCCAATGGGTCGCGCAAGCCGATCTTCGGCTACCACTCCATGGTATACGCCATCATCGGCATCGCGTTCTTGGGGTGGATCGTGTGGGGCCACCACATGTTCCAGAGCGGCATGAACCCCACGCTGGGTACCACATTCATGATCTCGACCATGCTCATCGCGGTGCCCTCAGCCATCAAGGTGTTCAACTGGCTGGGCACCATGTGGCGGGGGAATATCACGTTCACGGTGCCCATGCTCCACGCCGTTGCGTTTGTGGCGATGTTCGTGATTGGGGGTCTCAGCGGCGTCTTCATGGCCTCCACCCCCGTCGACATCTACATCCACGATACGTACTTCATCGTGGCGCACCTGCACTACGTGCTCTTCGGCGGGAGCCTCTTCGCGATCTTCGGGGCAATCACGTTTTGGTACCCGAAGATGTTCGGGCGCATGATGAACCCCGTCTGGGGGAAGGTACACTTCGGGCTGACGTTTGTGTTCTACAATCTCGTCTTCTTTCCCATGCACAGCCTGGGTCTCGAGGGTCACATGCGTCGCATCTACGACCCCACGGAATACGAGTTTCTCGCCGGTGTCCAGGGAACGAACGAATTCATCACGATCGCGGCGTTCCTGCTGTTTGCGACCCAGCTGATCTTCATGATCAACTTCCTCGGCTCGCTGTTCCGGGGTGCGCGAGCGCCCGCGAACCCGTGGAACGACAACGGCCTCGAATGGGTGGCCCCGTCACCGCCGCCGCACGGGAACTTCGCCGAGACACCAACGGTGTATCGCGGACCCTATGAGTTCTCGAATCCCAACGTGGAGGAGGACTTCCTGCCACAGAATCGCAAACTCCCTGGTGACCCCGAACCGGCCGCACTCGCGGCCGGCAGGTAGGAGTCTCCATGGCACACGCCGCCGTGATGCGCCCGCCGACCGAGGCCGAAGTCGGCGCTGGGGTCTACAACGAAAAGCTGGGTATGTGGGTATTCCTGGGCTCGGAGGTGATGTTCTTCACCGCCCTCATCGGCTCCTACATCATCCTCCGCTTCGCCAACCCGGAAGCCTGGCAGCCACCCGGGGAAGTGCTGGCCGTGCCCATCACGGCGGTCAATACGTTCCTCCTCATCTGTAGCAGCGTTACCATGGTGAAGGCCTTCGCGTCGGCCCAAGATGGCAACCAAAAGGCTCTCTCTCTGTGGCTCCTCGCCACCGTGATCATCGGCGCCTCGTTCGTGGGTGTTCAGGCCTACGAGTACCGGGAACTCATCCATCACGGCTTTGTCCCCAGTGAAGGTCTCTACGGGTCCACGTTCTACATCATGACGGGGTTCCATGGGTTTCACGTAACCCTGGGCGTCCTCTGCATGATGTTTGTGACATGGAAAGCCTTCCGGGGGAAGTACACCGCCACAGATCACCGCGGGGTCGAAGTCATTGGGCTCTACTGGCACTTCGTGGACCTCGTCTGGATCATTCTCTTCACGATCGTGTACCTCATCTGACACCGGAGACCTGGCGCCATGGACGAGGTCCAACACGCAAGACATCCCAACTACATTGCGGTATGGGTCGGGCTCGCAATCTTGACCGCGCTCGAACTGGGCGTGGCGTTCCTGCCGTGGCCGAAGCGGACGATCGTCCTCATCCTCATTGGCCTCGCGATTTGGAAGGCCCTGCTGGTGGCCCTCTACTACATGCACCTGCGGTTCGAGCCCAACCGAGTCCGCATTCTAGCCGTAGCACCGTTGCCGCTCGCCGTGATCCTGGTCCTGGCGGTCATCACCGAATGGATATGGTAACAGGAAGCCTCACCGCCGTCCGTCCGGCCGACCTGCTCGAGCTGGCCAAGGCCCGCATCGTGGGGTTGGTGCTGGTCACGGTCGCGGCGGGCTTCTATGCCGCGAGTCCCGGCAGTGTCGACGGTATCGTGCTGCTCCACACGTTGTTCGGCACCGCGCTCGTCGCGGCCGGGACGAACGCGCTCAACCAAGTCGTCGAACGCGACATCGACGCGCGGATGCGGCGCACTCGGCACCGTCCGCTCCCCGCCGGCAGGATCGATGCTGGTCCGGCCACGCTCGGCGCGTGGAGCGCCGGGGCACTCGGGGTTGGCTACCTGACGGCCATGGCCAACCCAACGACGGGCATCCTAGCCGCCGCAACGCTCCTGTCCTATGTGTTCCTCTACACGCCCCTCAAGCGCACCACGTCCCTTGCCACCCTGGTCGGCGCGGTGCCTGGCGCGCTCCCCATCGTTGGCGGCTGGACAGCGGCCGGGGGGCTCCTCGGTCCCGAAGCATTGGTGCTGTTCGCGATCATGTTTCTCTGGCAACTCCCACATTTCCTGGCACTCGCCTGGCTGTACCGCGACGATTATGCTCGTGCCGGCTTGCCCATGCTGAGCGTAGAGGACGACACGGGACGCCTGACGTTCCGTCAGGCCGTCCTCTACGCCACCGCGTTGGTCCCGGTCTCGCTCATGCCGACGCTGATCGGTCTCGCCGGCCGGCTGTACTTTTGGGGAGTCGCCGCGCTCTCCGCCTGGATGCTCTGGACCACGGTCCGGGCCTCCCGGCATCCGTCCACCGAAGGCGCTCGCCGGCTCTTCAAGGCGTCGGTGATATACCTGCCGGCCATCCTGAGCCTGCTCGTCTTGGATGGCCTCCTGTCGCCATGATCATCTTCCACCGGGTACTCATAGGCACGGCCATACTCTTCGCTGCCGGATTCGCCATCTGGGCATCGGTTGCGTTCCGGGCCACGGGAGACATTGTGCTGTTGGTCCTGGCCATTCTGTCCGTGGTGGTGGCGGGATTGGGTGGCTACTACCTCAAGCACCTGAGACGGTTTCTTCATCGATGAGCGCGGACGCCCTCTCGACGAGCATGTTCTGGGTGGGTGCAATGTTTGTGCTCACCCCGCTGCTCTGTGGCGGCGTCGTCATTGGGGTGTGGTGGTACCAGCGCCGCAAGCTCGGCCGGGCCGACAGCGCTCAAGATCGCTAACCGGCGATCGGACCGCCTCCTCCCTCTCCTTCTCCTCGGTCCGCTGCCATCGCAACCCGAACCCGGGTGGCCACGTCCTCCCGGAGCGGATTACCTTTTGCCGCGATGATCGCGCTCTCTCCCCTCGCCGGACCCCCGCTCAAGGTGCGGAGACTGGCCTGCTGTCTCGGCGCCCTGGCACTGGTGGGATCCCCCTCGTTGCTTGCCGCGCAACTGTCACCTCCGTCGACGGGAGGGGCGATCGCCCTTGCTCACGCCCTCCGCATGCTCGGACACCACAAACGCGTGCTCATGATCGGTGCCCACCCTGATGACGAAGACACCGAACTGCTGACCCTGCTTGTGCGCGACGGCGCGGAAGCGGCCTATCTCTCGCTCAACCGCGGCGAGGGCGGACAGAACCTCCTTGGGCCGGAACTCGGCGATGCCCTCGGACTGATCCGTACCGAGGAGTTGCTCGCCGCACGCCGCCTCGATGGAGCCCGGCAGTACTTCACCCGCGCATACGATTTCGGCTATTCGAAGAGCCTCGACGATGTCTGGGAGCATTGGCCCCGCGACAGCATCCTCAAGGACATCGTTCGCATCATCCGGCGGTTCCGCCCCCAAATCGTGGTCTCGGCGTGGAGCGGAACCCAGCGCGACGGACACGGCCAGCACCAGGCATCGGGGGTGTTGACCCGTGACGCGTTCCAGGTGGCCGGATCGGCGGCCGCGTTTCCAGAACTCGAGCCGGAAGAAGGCCTGCGGCCTTGGGCGCCGGCGAAACTGTATCGCAGCGCTCGCTTCGACCCGGAGGCCGCGACCCTCATCCTCGAAGGCGGTGTCCTCGACCCCGCCGTGGGCCAGTCGGTCCATCAGATCGCGATGCAAAGCCGGAGCCTCCATCGCTCGCAGGATATGGGCGTGCTCCAGCGGATCGGACCGTCGTCCATCCACTTGGCGCTGGTCGAGGACAAGACCGGCGGCGCGGGAACCGCCGACGGCCTGTTCGCGGGCATCGACACCACGCTGGCC
>JBFGLJ010000140.1:0-7642 GCA_041576235.1 Gemmatimonadales bacterium
GCCTCCAGGAGTATGCGCTCCTGATCCTGTCCCTGGGCGTTGCCGCGGTGCTCACGCGGCGCTACGTGCGCGTCCCCGCGCCGTTCCTCGCCTACTCGCGCGCGTCGCTCGTCGCCGTGGCGGCCCTCGCCCTACTCATCGTCGCCGGCGTCCACGGGGGTGAGTCGTGGCGCGAGCAACGCCTCGCGGCCGGCCTCGAGCCGCCGCCTGGCGCGGCGGCGAACGTGATCGTCATCATCATCGATGCGTTGCGGGCGGATCGCCTCTCGGCCTACGGATATGAACGCCCCACGAGTCCCCATCTCGACCGGATGGCGCGGGAGGGGGTGCTATTCGAACAGGCCTTCAGCGCGAGTTCGTGGAGCCCGCCCACCCACGCTACCCTACTCACCGGCCGGCTTCCGCATGAACACGGAGCCGAGTGGTGTAGCCCGTTGGGGGACGCCTATCCCACCGTGGCCGAGGTCTTGCTCGAGCGGGGCTATCGCACCGGAGGGTTTTCCGCCAATACCATGTTCTTCTCTCGGGCGTTGGGGTTCGATCGCGGGTTCCTCCGGTTCGAGGACACCTTCTACTCCTACCGTGACCTGGTGGCCCGCACCATGGTCGGCCGGCGCATCGACCGTGCGCTGGCGCGGCTGGCCGAGGTCCCCGGCCTCGATCAGGCAGGCATCCGCACCATCGCCGGACCCAAGCGAGCGGGCCATGTGAACGGGGCGCTGCTCCGGTGGATCGACCAGGACCCCGGCGCTCCATTCTTCGCCGTCTTGAACTATTTCGATGTACACGGGCCCTATGTGCCCCCGGAGCCGTACCGCGCCCAATTCATCGAGGCAAGGGAACCCTTTGCACGGGTGAAACGCATCCCCTGGCGGTGGCGCAACTTCGGCACCGAGGCCCAATTCCAGTACGTGCTTGACACCTACGACGGCGCCATCCGCTATGTCGATGATCAGATCGCCGCACTGGCCGCCGCGTTGGAGAGGCGTGGCCAGGCCGACCGCACCCTGGTGATCGTCACCTCGGATCACGGCGAACTCTTCAAGGAGCATGGTGTCGCCGGCCACCGCGTCGACCTGTGGGAGGCCGAGCTCCATGTTCCGTTGCTCCTGCATTGGCCCAGTCGGCTCCCGCGGGGCATCCGCATCGGCGTCCCGACCGCCGCCTTGCGGCCGCTTCCGGCCACCATCATGGACCTGCTCGAGCTGGGTGACGACCACCCGTTCCCGGGATTCAGCCTCCGGAAGTACTGGACCGATTCCACGGCGTTGGGCGACTCCGCCTACCCCATCGCCCAGCTGGCCAAGCGTCCCCTGCGTGAGGATTCGCCACCGGACGAGGGCTGGGTCGAATCGCTGATCACGCCGGACTGGCATTACATTCTGCACGAGCATCGCGGCCCTCGGCTGTTCGATCGCCGACGCGATCCTGAGGAGCGCCACAACTTGGCGGGCACACCGGACGGCGCCGCAGAGATCGCGCGATTGCACACCCTCTTGCGACAGCGCGTACCCGAGGGCGCAATGCGAGACGTCTGCTGGACCGAGTAACGGAGCGGGCGGCCACCACCGAAGGCCACATGAAACTCACACCCGTTCTCTTCGTCGAGGACAGAGCGTGTGCTCACGTCGGCAGAGGACTCGAGACGGTCATGTGTCTCTCGGGCCGAGCCGTTTAGAGAAAGGGGTCCCTGATGCGAGTCTCTCTGATTGCGCTGGCCGGCGGATTGGCAGTCTTGGCCCAGGCGACCGACGGATCGGCCCAGGGCCGAGCCATCGCGGACCAGATCAGGGAAGCCGTCTTCATTCTCGCCGAAGCGGACCGGGATGGGGCGGCGGTGATGGGCTACACCCAGGCTGACACGCTCGAGGTGATCCGGCACGGAACCAACGGCTTCATCTGCCTGGCCGACCAGCCCGGCGATGATCGCTACCAGGCCTCGTGCTACGACAAGGCGCTGGATCCGTTCATGGCTCGCGGCCGCGCCCTTCGCTCACAAGGCAAGGGTGGCATGGAGGTGCGCGCGATTCGCCGCGCCGAGGTCGAGGCCGGGACCCTGGCCATTCCCGACAGCGCCAGGCTCGTCTCGCACTTTGGGTCGATCGATCCGGAGACGGGGCGGCCGGACAGCGTGTCCGTGCTTCGGGTCATCTACGTCCCCTTCGCGACCGAGGCCTCGACCGGGATGTCCAGCTCCGCCGAGCGCGGCCGGCCCTTCCTGATGGATGCGGGCCAGCACCGGGCGCACCTCATGATCCCGAGCGGAAGAATCGCCTTCCGGCCCTGACCTGTGGTGAGGACTCGAGGGCCTGCCGCAGATCCTGGGCGTCGCGCCCCAACGCCGCCGCCCCCACCATGGCGCCGACGATGCCCCTGGCCGCCTCCCTCCGCGTTCGCCGGTCTTCGGGGGCGCCGGCCACGCCCGCCCTGGCCAGAAACCCCGCCCCCGGCTTCCCCGTAGGTTCCCCGGTACCCCGCAGTGTACTAATTTTCCAGGCTGTATCGGAAACTGATTCTCTTGGATATCGAGGTAGGTCCATGTCCCGTCGAGTGATTGCACTATTCACCGCAGGTCTTTCCGTCGGCCTGGTGTCGGCCGCCGGCGCCCAGCTTCCAGCGGTTTCGCCCGAGCAGGCCGAGGCCGGTCTCAAGGTTGCCAACGTCCAGATCGAGCCCGGAGCGCTCGAGATCACCCGGGGCGACACGGCCCGGGCCCGGGCCGTGTTGCAGGACCGGACCGGCAACCCGGTCACCGGCGCGCAGGTGCTCATCTGGTCGCCGAGCCCCGCCGTCCGGGGCACCAACCCGGTCACCGGCGAGACCATCGTGGTCTGGGGACGCCAGCCCGGCAACGCAACCGTATCCGTATTCGTGCAAGTCCCCGAGGACTCTGGATCCTTCCAGGGCCTGAAGGGCCTCCGTCAGGTGGGGGCGATCCCGGTCACGGTCAAGGACTGGGACGTGGCCCGCATCGAGATCGCCGAGCCGGTCTATCGGCCCTACGTGGGCACAACCTTCAAGCTCACGGCCCGTCCGATGACGGTGAATGACAGCGAGCACGAGTCCGCAACCGTGACGTGGCGGAGCGACAAACCTGGAGTCGTTTCGATCACGCCGAGCGGGGTGGTCACCCCGATGAAGGCGGGACGGGCCGCGCTGGTCGCCTCGACCGAGAACGGAGTCACGGCCGAGTACACCATGACCGCCGTCACGAACCCCACGGCCACCTTGGAGATTGCGCCTAAGGCCTCGAGTGCCCGGACCGGTGATGTGGTCCGGCTGGATGTCCGCGCGCTCGACAAGAGCGGCAAGCCGGTCGACGGTCTGGCGATGGCCTATTCGGTCTTCGGCATCGATTCAGCGGGCGCCCACGTGTACCGCGACGGCACGTTTGTGGCCGACTACCCCGGTGCCTATCGGGTGGTGGCCAGCACCGGCGGTCGCTCCGCCGAGGCGGTGGTGGAGGTGAGCCGCCGGCCCCCGCCGACCCCCGCCAAGAAGGTGGGGCAGGGCGTCCGAACGGAAGTCGCCACCAGCGATCTCTGGGTGTTCACGGGGAAGGATGGCCGCGACTACGCCTACACCGGCACCCACGCCCAAGGCGGTGGGCAGCGCATGTTCGTGTGGGACGTCACCGATCCAAGCGACATTCAGTTAGTCGATTCCGTCGTGGTCGATGCTCGGGTCGTCAACGACGTCAAGGTCAATGCCGACGCCTCGTGGGCGATCATCACCCGTGAGGGGGCCAGCAACCGCCAGAACGGCATCGTGGTTCTCGACATGGCCGATCCGGCCCATCCCACGGTCCAGGCGGAACTCACCGATCAGATGACCAGCGGGATTCACAACGTCTGGATCCAAGGCAACATCGTCTATGCCGTGAACGATGGGACGTCGGCCATCAACATCCTGGACCTGACCGATCCCACGAACCCCAAGCATGCAGGCCAATGGGAGTTGCGTCCCGGCGACAGCAACAAGTCGCTCCACGACGTGTGGTCCGACGGCCAGTATCTCTACGTCTCGTACTGGAATGACGGCCTGGTCATTCTCGACATCAGCGGGAGCCATGGCGGCACGCCGACCAAGCCGGCGTTCGTCTCGAGCATCGCGTACAGCCAAGGCAATTCGCACGTCGCCTGGCGCTACGGTGACTACGTGTTCGTGGGTGACGAGATCTTCGGCTGCGCCGAATGCGTCAACGGGCCGCGGGGCTACATCCACGTCATCGACGTCAAGAACATCGAGCAGCCCAAGGAGGTGGCGAAGTTCGACGTCCCCGAGGCCGGCGCCCACAACATCTGGGTCGAGGACGGCGTGCTCTACATCGCCTACTACCAGGGCGGTCTCCGGATCGTCGATGTATCGGGCGAACTGCGGGGCGATCTCTACCGCCAGGGCCGGCAGATCGGGTGGATCCCGACGGCTGCTGGGGAAGGCGAGGCCGTGGTGCCGAATTCGCCCATGGCGTGGGGCCCGCAGCCGTTCAAGGGGCACATCTTCGTGAGCGACATGAACAGCGGTCTCTGGGCCGTCCAGCACGAGCGTCCCCGGCCGCTCGTGCCGTAGGCCGACACAGCCAAGTGATGGGAGTGCGCCCGGGCCTCGGCACATCGATGCCCGGGCGAACTCGATACCGGATGGGGAAGACCATGGTAAGAGCATTGGGAGCGGCCGGCGCGCTCGGAGCGCTCGCGATCACCGCGTGCGCGACGCATCCGGCCGCGTCGGCCGGCGCGGCACCGGACACGGCCGCGCGCGACACGCGCTACTGGGTGTACGTGGCCAACGAATCGTCGGATCTGATATCGCGGGTGCGGTTCGCCCCCCCGGGCGAGCTGGTCGAGGAGAAGACGATTCCCATCGGCATCATGCCCGCCGACCTGGACGGGGCGCACGGCGTCGCCGTCTCGCCCACTGGCGAGCACTGGTACGTGTCCCTCGCGCACGGGACGCCCTTCGGGAAGATCTGGAAGTTCGCGGCCGGCGCCGACACGCTGATCGATTCGCTCACGGTGGGCCTGTTCCCTGCGTCCATGGCCGTGACTCCCGATGGAACCGGGCTATTTGCGGTCAATTTCAACCTGCATGGGAAGCACGTCCCCAGCTCGGTATCCGCGGTGTTCACTCCCTTCATGAACGAGTCCAAGCGGATCACCACGTGTGTCATGCCGCACGGCAGCAAGGTGTCGCATGATGGATGGCGGCACTACTCGACCTGCATGATGAGCGACCAGCTGGTCGAGATCTCCACCGAGCGCCAGGCGGTGACCCGGCGGTTCCTGCTCACCCCGGGGCAGGAACGCCTGCTCGCGGTGGATGACCTGGGCGCGCATGCCATGCACAGCGGCGGGGCGCGCTGCAAGCCCACCTGGGTCACCGTCTCGCCTGATGACACCCGCCTCTATGTGCCCTGCAACGGCCACGCGGAAATCATCGAACTCGACGCAGTATCCCTCGAGGTCCAGCGCCGATTCCCCACCGGCAAGGCCCCCTACAACGCCGATGTCTCGCCCGACGGGACCACCCTGGTGGTGACCCTCAAGGGGGCTCAGGCGGTAGCGGTGTTCGACCTGGCCACGGGACGCGAGACTAGAATCCCAACCACCCAGCCCATTACTCACGGCGTGGCCATCAGCCCGGACTCCCGGTATGCCTTCATCTCCAATGAGGCGATCGGGGCCGTCCGGGGGACAGTGGACGTCATCGACCTGGCAACGAAAGAGCGGGTGGCGTCGGTCGCGCTCCGGCACCAGCCGGGCGGCATCGCGTTCTGGAAGATGGAGGGCTGGGAGCGCCAACGAGCAGCAGCCCGGTGAGGCCTCCAGGGAGGGGGCGGCATAGAACGCCGCTCTCGACCCTAGGCCGCCGTCAAGCCACGGGCGGGCGTTCGCGCGATGAGAAACCCGGTCCCGGCCGCCACCAGCGCGAGGCACATCCACTGCGATACCGAGAAGAGAGCATCGGGTCCTCGCCCGCCGGCCGCAGGGTCCCGCAGGAACTCCCAAGGAAAGCGGCTCGCCCCGTAGAGCAGGAGAAACGCGCCCAGGGTCACCCCCGGCCGCTCGCGGTAGCGCCTCCAGATGGCGGTCAGCACCACGAACACCACGAGCCCGTTCACCAGGAGATAGAGCTGGAACGGATGGACCGGGAGCGACGCTGAGGCGGTAGATGGCAGCTGTCCGCTCGCCACGTGGGCCTGCCACGGGAGGCTCTGCGCCGGAAAGGTGACGGCCCAGGCCACGTCGCTCACCCGGCCGAAGTCGTCGCCCCGCAGGAAACAACTCCAGCGAGCAATGAACGGGCCCAGCGGCGCCACCGACACGGCGGTCTCGAGGTAGGACCAGGTGTCGATCTTGGTGGTGGTCGTGTACAACACGCACCCCAGGATCCCGCCCAGGTAGGCACCCCAGGAGGCGGTGCCGCGGTAGAGCTTGAACCAGTCGGCAACGTCTATCTGGAGCAAGTCGCCGGTGGTGATCAAATAGAAGAGCCGGGTGCCGATCAGGGCACCGACGGCGGCGGCCAGCACGACCTCGAGCGCCCGCTGGCCGTCGAGGCCGGTGCGGTGGGCACGCCGCAGGAACACCAGGGTCAAGATCACCAGCGCGATCCCGTACATGAGGCCCGGGCGGGGCACCAGCGGCGCCAGCCAGGGAAGGGGGAGGGGTGAGCCCTCCAGAAACCGCATGATCTCAGGGCGCATTCCGGGATGGGTTCGAGAGAATCCAGCCTTGGGTTGCGGTGCGTGCTCGGGCCCCTAGGTTAGCCGACATAACGTGTCGGCTTTGCCGCCGGCCTGCCAGGTGGTGGACTGGAGGCGGCGGCGGGCCGCGGGCCCCACGATGGAGCGCAGGATGGCCCACGTCCAAACATACGCCCCTCCGCCCGGGCCGGTGCTCGGGGGAGGGGCTTGTGTGTGTTGGGACCCCTGGCAGTCCCTCAGGAGGAGGCGAGCATGAAGCCCATCGGCCTTCAACGACTCGAGGGCGCGTGGCGGCGCCGGCTGGTGCTGATCGGGATCGGGGTCGCCGCGGGGGCCGGGGCGCTCAGCGCCTGTCAACTTGCCGAACCGCCGGCACTTCCCGCCTGCAATTTCTTCGTCGATGCCGGGCCCGACCAGACCGTGATCGTCGGATCACTGGTGCAGCTTGACGGGGCCTGGTCGTCAGGCAACGCGCCGGGACAGGCGGAGTTTTTCTGGGAAGACAGTCAAGCTGGCCCCTCGGGAAGCACAGCCGTTCTCAGCGACGTTACCGCATTGGATCCGACGTTCGTGGCGAACGTTGAAGGGCCGTACCCCTGGGTATTGGTTGTCCAAGAGACTGTAGACGACGCGTGCGGAGACAAACTGAGCGAGCAGAAGGCCATGGATGGCGTCACGATCACTGCCGTCGCGCTCCTCGCCGACGCCGGCCCCGACCAGACGGTCGACCTGGGGACCCAGGTGACCCTGGATGCCAGCAACTCGGCGCCGAGCGCCGCCATCCAGAGCTACGCCTGGACCCGGGTGAGCCAGACCGGGCAGAGCTCGGCCCCGGCAAGCGGCTCCGGCCCGACGCTCAGCTTCACATTGGACGACCCCGATCAGGTCGAATACCGGCTCACCGTCGATGACGGCACCAACCAGGACGACACCACC
>JBFGLJ010000141.1:0-7615 GCA_041576235.1 Gemmatimonadales bacterium
AGGGAGCCTTCCTGGCAATCAAGAGCCTAAAGGTTTCTTCATCCCCGATTACGTCCGCCCTCACAGCCGTTTCGGCTTCATCCAGGCATGCCTGAGACACCGAGCACCGCTGTCCTGGTGGGCAATCCCAACGTGGGTAAAAGCGTTCTCTTCAAGAACCTCACCAACCGCTACGTCACCGTCTCCAACTTCCCGGGCACCACGGTCGAAATCGTCCGGGCTCAGGCGAACTTCAACGGCCGGAACATCGAGGTCATCGACACCCCGGGGCTCAACGACCTCTCACCGGTGAGCGACGACGCCCGGGTCACCCGGGCGCTGCTCGATCAAACCGCCCAGGCCACCCTGGTCCAGGTGGCCGACGCCAAGAACCTCCGCCGGGCCCTCTTGCTCACCCTCCAATTGGCCGAGCTGGAGCACCCGCGTCCCATGGTGCTGGTCCTCAACATGGCCGACGAACTCAGGGCCCGGGGCGGGGTGATCGACGTGGACCGGTTGAGCGACATGCTGGGCGTCCCGGTGGTCACCACCGTGGCCATACAGAACGAAGGCACCGACGCGCTCATCGGGGCACTGGCTCAGGCGCGGCCGCCGCGGCTCGATCGGCTTCCTGGAGCCCCGTCGCTCCTGGCCAACGGGCTCGGCGGCAACCGGGCCCGGGTGGAGCAGGTGAACGCCATTCTGGCCGAGACCTACTCGATCGAAGAGCCCGAACATCCGTCCTTTGCGGTGCGGCTCGGCTTTTGGGCCATGAGTCCGCTCCGTGGCCTGGCGATGATGGCGGTGGTGCTCCTGGCGGTGTTCTGGTTCGTGGGGCTCTTCGGTGCCGGCACCCTGGTGGACCTGCTCGAGGTGGGCGGCTTCCAGCAGCGGGTGAGCCCGGCTGCGATCCGGGCGGTGGACGCGGTGCTGCCATTCCCCCACGCGCATACGGTGGCCGAGATCGCCCACCCCATCGGCGTCCCACTCTCGCCGGCCCACGAGGTCGCGATCGCCACCCTGGCCAAGACCACCACCCTCCCGGCCTACACCATCGAGGCCGGAACCCCACTGTCGGCGACGCAATCGACCCTGCGGTTCGTGCATGACTTTCTCGTGGGGGAATTCGGCCTCATCACCATGGCCTTGAGCTACGCTCTCGCGATCGTGCTGCCGATCGTGACCACCTTCTTCCTGGTGTTCAGTGTGCTCGAGGACTCAGGCTACTTCCCCCGGATGGCCATCATGCTGAACCGCACCATGCGGGCCATGGGGCTCAACGGCAAGGCGGTGCTGCCCATGATCCTGGGCCTGGGCTGCGACACCATGGCCACCATGACCACCCGGATCCTCGAGACCAAGAAGGAACGCATCGTCACCACCATGCTCCTGGCCCTGGCGATCCCCTGCTCGGCCCAGCTGGGGGTGCTGCTGGCGCTGATGGCCACCCTGTCGCCGGTGGGGGCCGTGGTGTGGCTGGCCTTGATCGTCGGCGTGATTTTCCTGGTGGGATGGCTCACCGCCCGGGTGTTCGGCGGCGAAACCAGCGAGTTCATCCTCGAGATTCCGCCCATGCGGCGGCCCCAGCTCTCGAACGTGCTGGTCAAGACGGCGGGCCGGCTCAACTGGTACTTGAAGGAAGTGATCCCGGTGTTCGTGTTCGGAACCGCGGTGTTGTTCCTCATGAGCACGCTCAACCTGCTGGCCCTCGTGGCCCGGCTCGGCCGGCCCATCGTGACCGGCTGGCTGGGGCTCCCCCAAGAGATGGCCAACGCCTTTCTCATCGGGTTCATGCGGCGCGACTTCGGCGCGGTGTACATCCTGGACGCCGCCACCGCACCGGTGCCCTTGCTCGATCCGGTCCAGATCCTGGTCGCCATGATCACCATCACGCTCTTCATGCCGTGCTTCGCCAACTTCCTGGTGATCGTCAAGGAACACGGCATCAAGGTGGCCCTCAGCATGGCCGCCTTCATCTTCCCCTTCGCCTTCCTGGTGGGAGGCGTGGTCCACTACGCGGCGAAATGGATCCTCACTACCTGACCTGCCCGCTCTGCGGCTTCGAGTTCGACAAGGCCGACACGGTCTGTGCCCATGGCTGCCCCCTCGGCGCCATGTGCGCCCTGGTCCGCTGTCCCGCCTGCGGCTACGAGTACCCGGAGACCCCGCGGGCGGTGTCCTGGTTGGGCCGGCTCTTCCGGCGGCGCGGCGCGCCCCAGAGCCTGCCGGAGGGCATTCGTCCGCTGTCCGAGCTCAGGGGCGGCCAGCGGGCCGAGGTGATGTGTCTGGGCTCGACCCGGACCCCACGGCACACCCGGCTCGGGGTGTTCGGTCTGGTGCCCGGAGCCCAGGTCCGCGTCATCCAGCAGCGCCCGGCCTGCGTCATCAAGGTGGGCGAGACCGAGCTCGCGCTCGACCGCGAGATCGCCCGGGATATCCTGGTCGAGCCGGCCGAGGCGCCCGAGGCGGCGTGACATCGCTAGGCTCGCTTGAAGAAATCTTCACTTTTTTCTCATTAAGGTTTCGCTCCTTCGTAATCAGAGTTTCCCAACAGCCTCAATCGTAATTCGTCCCGAACGAGGAGCGTGGTATGCATCGCTTCGTGGCAGGTCTGGCCGCGGGGGCCGCCGCGGCGCTCGTCATGTCCTGCGCCGGGTGGGACAACCCCGTTGCCCTTGCAGACCTCAATCCTCAGGCGGAGTTCGAAGTCTCGGTGGCGCAGGTCGAAACACTCGAGGAATTCGAGGTCCATATCCACCTGAGGGAGGGGTCGGGCCCTATGTATTTGCGCGAGGGCATCCTCGAGATCGAGCATGAGGCTTCGGGCCGTCTGCAGGAGATCCCCGTCGCGGTGGGCCGCGGGGAGTATCAGGCCCACGTCGTGCTCTACGATGCGGGCGAGCACCACGTCCACTTCCGCGGCACCCCTGAGCATCACCGGCTCCGGATGGAGTTAGGCGAGACTGAGATCGACGCGCACCCTCAGGGACGGCAGATCGGACCGTACTGGGTAGAGTTGGGCCTCGACCCCGGCCGTGTCATTGAAGGAGAACGCGCCCACATCCATCTGATGGCTTTCGATGGACCCGGCGGAATGCCGGTCGCGGGCCTCAACTTCAGTGCGGAAATGCATGATCCGGACGGGGATCATTCCGGCCTGAGTGTTCACGACGCAGGGGGCGGGGAATATGAAATGGAGCACCAGTTCGGCCATGCCGGGCCGTATGAACTCCACGTCACCTTGATGGGCGGCGGGCCGGGGGCCGAGGCCGAGTTCCACATCCCGATCGGTGCCGTAGCTCAAGACCCCGTTGACGGGAACGGGGGAGGTGACGGCCATGGCCACTAGAGAGACTCATCTCGGCGGCGCCCTTCTGGCCGCAATGGTTCTGCTCGTGCTACTGGCGTCTGGCGGGGCGGCCCAGGAGGAACCGACTGCGCGCGTCGTCCCGACCAATGAGGTGGTCATCACGGGGTATGGGACCGTCGGGTACGCGTTCGGTACCCAGGGTGAGAACGAAAACGCCTTCACCACCAGCATCAGTCCCATCTTCCTCTTCCAGTTCCAGGATCGGGTCCTGTTCGAGGCGGAGTTTGAATTTGAGCTCACCGAGGGCGTCACCGAGACGGGCCTCGAATACGCCCAACTGGACTTGCTGCTGCATGACAACTTTACGCTGGTCGGGGGAAAGTTCTTGCTCCCGTTCGGTATCTTTGGCGAGCGTCTGCACCCGACGTGGATCAACAAGTTTCCCACATCGCCGCCGCTCTACGGGCACCACGTGGCCGCGTTCGGAGCCGAGCCGCTCGTGCCCATCATCTCCGACATTGGTGTGATGGGACGTGGGGTTCTGAGCACCGGGCCCGTCAACGTCAGTGCCACGGCCTACGTGACCCAGGGCCCGGCGGCTGAGGACGAGACTGCGGCCATCGCTGAACTGATCTTCCCGGCGTCCTCCAGCGACAACAACAATGGGAAGATGGTCGGCGGCCGGCTGGATCTGTCGCTTCCTCCGGATGCCGAGCTCAATGTCTCGTACTTCAACGGCGACTATGACGAGCTGGGCGTGTTGGACCTCACCGGCTGGAACGTCGCCGCGGAGGTGCGCCGGGCCAATCTCGAGATCCGTGGGGAGTACATCCAAACCCGACAGGAGGTGGAAACGCCCGCCGGCTTTCCGACCGTGAAACGACACGGATTTTACGCCCAGGTCGCGTACCGGGTGGGGCCCTGGGAGCCGGTGTTCCGCTGGACCCAGGTGTTCGACGCCAAGCTCAACGGCCAGACGCAGCAGGAAGGCGCCTGGCAGGCCGGCTTCGGCCTGGACTACTGGCTCAGCCCGTCGATCGCGGTCATGGCCGGCTACGAGCTGAACCGCGAAGACGTCACCGAGCTCGACAACGATCGGATCGTCTTGCATATCGCCTACGGATTCTAGGAGAGACGAACATGAGGACATTGAGGCGAGGCGCTGGTCGTGCGGCCTGGATCGCAGCCACGGCGAGCGTGCTCTGGCTCGCGCCGCCCGCCGGGGCCCAAGACGCGGCTTCGGTGAGCGAAGGCGCGCGGGTTTACGGCGCGATGTGCGGCCGCTGTCACAACCCACGCTCGCCCCTCGAGCGGTCGGACCGCGCGTGGGTCATCATCGCCAACCACATGCGGGTCCGGGGCGGGCTCACGGGGACGCAGGTCCGCGACGTGCTCGCCTTCCTGCAGGCAACGAATGCGGATCCGCGCGAGCGCATTGCGATCGGGGCCGGGCCGGTGCCTCCCCCCACTCCGCGGGTCGGTGTGGATGGCGCCCTCTCGGGGCCGGCGTCATCCGATTCCGCCACCATCGCCGAGGGCAAGCGCCTGTTCGCCGAAAAGGCGTGCCTCGGCTGCCACATCATTGGCGGCCAGGGTGGCCGGGTGGGTCCGGATCTCGACGCGGTGACAAGACGCCGGCCAATAGTGTTCCTGCGGCGCAAGCTGGCGGACCCGATCGTCGACAACCCGACCTCGATGATGCCGAATTTCAACCTCACGGCAGCGGAGATCGAGGCGGTCGTAGCTTACCTCGCCAGCCTAGCCGGGAAGTAAGGCGAGGGGGGTGAACACACCGAGGGCCCGGCTGCCGCCGGGCCCTCGGTCTATGAACCTCCGTTACACCCCTAGAACACGTACTTGATCCCCGCCTGGACCTGCCGGGGCGTTCCCAGTCCGGTCTGGAGCGTGCCGTCGAAGTTGAACAGGAATCCGCCGAACGGCGGGTCCTTGAAGTTGTCGGTGTCGAACACGTTGAAGACTTCGATGAGGGCTTCAACGTAACCGCGCTGACCGCCCAGCGGGAAGATCTTGGACAGCCGCACGTCCCACGAGAAGAACTCGTTGTCCCGGCGGAGGGTGTTCCGCTTCAAGACTGTGCCGTTGGGACAGATCCGGTCTTGGGGAGTGCCGGCCCGCTGACCGGTCCCCTGATTGTTGGCCCCGCAGCTCTCCGAGGTCGGCTGAGCCGAGTAGTAGCTCACCCGGTTGTTCAAGATGAAGTCGGCCGGGAGGCGGAAGAGGGCGAAGGCGTTCACCCGGTGGCGCTGGTCGCGGTCGCTCCAGTTGTACTCGGACTCGAGATCCTCGATGCTGGCATACCGCAGGGTGAAGGGATCGCGCTCGTTGTCGTCGTCCGCCTTGTCGAACGACAGGGTGTAGTTGACCTGGAACTGGACGTTGGGATCGGTGGTACGCTTCAAGCTCACCGTGAACCCGTGATATCGTGACCGGGCATCGCTCGAGAGCGTAAAGAGCGTGAAGACACCGTTGGTGAGGTTCCCCGACCCGTCATCCAGCCCGGTGCCCCAGGGGCTGCCGAACGCGGCGTCGTTCATGTTGAGGAACCGGAGCAGGTTGTCGGTCTTGGCGAAGGTGTAGGTGAAGGATCCCGCGATGCCCGAGCCGAGCTCCCGCTCGTAGCTGGCGGTCGCCGTGATGGTGCGAGCGTTCTGGAAGTCCGTATCAGCCACGTACACGTCCGGGAACAGGGGCGTTGACGGGAGCGTCAGCAGCTCGCCATACACGGGGAATGGGCCTTGACCGCCAGAACAGAATAGGCCCCTACACAGGGACTGTCCCCGCGAGCCGTTGGTGCTCCGGACACTGGCCAGGTTGAGTTGCGGAGTCCTGGCGTAGTACATGCCGCCGCTGGCCCGGAGTACCGAGGTGCCGTCGCCGTTCACGTCCCAGGCGATACCCAGCCGCGGCTGGATCATGCTGTAGTCGGACGGGATGGTCCCGTCGGACGGGAACACATGGGTCCCCTGGGCGTTGGTGACCGTCTGGCCGATGAACGGCTCGAAGAACACCTGGTCGGGCGGGGTGATGGGATCGGGCTGGATCTGGGCTTCCCAGCGGAGCCCGTAGTCGATGGTCAGATTGGGCTGCGGCTTCCAGCTGTCCTGAACGAAGAGCGCCAGCTCGTGCTGGGTGATCTCCTGCGTGCCGGCCTCCTCGAAGCTGATGTTCCCCACCCCGGAATTCTGGATGTACAGCAGGATCGGGGTGGTGCCAGCCGAGGCATCCTGGCACGGGCTGCTGGCGGTGCCGAAGCTACCGTCGTCGCATACCACAAACGTTGGGTCTCCAGACGCAACATAGCCAAGGAACCCATCAACCGAGCTGAGAATCATACGACCGTTGCCAAATCCCAGAAAGGTCTGCTTGGTCTTGGTCCGGTTCCACTCGGCGCCCACCTTGATGAGGTGGTCGCCGGTCAGGAACGAGACGTTGTTCAGCACCTGTATCCGGGTATCGAATGCGGTCTCGATCGGCAGGAAGAACGGCATTCCGAACCGGTACCCACCGGCGAAGTCCACGGCCGTATCGGGGAAGGGCCTTCCGGTGGCGGGGTTGGTCGGCCCAGGATACGGCCGAGGGCGTTCCTCCCGGGCCCACTGGAACCGGAATTCGTTCGAAACGCTAGAGGAAATCACCGAGGTGAGGCTGCCGTTGATCGCGTGCGACCGCACCTTCTCGATGCCGTTGGCGCTCCGCCCCCACGGGTTGGCGTCGAAGGTGCCGAGGACCTGCTCGGCGTCGGCGAAGTTGTACTTGAGTGTGGCTCGATTGTCATCATCCAACAGAAAGTCGAGCTTCCCCAGGAAGGCCTTGGCGTCGTTGGTCCGCGAGATCGGCCCGTAGTCGTTGGCCAGCGCACCTGAAAAGGCGGTGTCCATCCAGGCCCTGAGCCGGGGGTCGATGCGGTTCTCGTCGGTCTGCTTGACGGAGTTGAACTCCTGCTGGTCGTAGGCCAGGAAGAAGAAGGCCCTGTCCCGAACCAACGGCCCACCCAAAGTCGCCCCGAACTGGTGCTGGCTGAAGTCGGCGACCTCCGACGTGGGCGGGGTAGCGAAGGGGGAGTCGGTCGAGAAATCATTGGACAGCGCGTCGTACTTGCCGAAGTAGTGCACCGAGCCGTGCACCTCGTTGGTGCCAGACTTGGTGACCACGTTCACGAACCCGCCGCCCGAGCGGCCGAACTCGGCGTTGGCCCCGGAGGCCACCACCACCATGTCCTCGATGGCATCGAGGTTGAAGGTGAAGGCCGGCCGCTGGCCGCCGCGCTGCTCGCCGAAGAACGGGCTGTTGAAGTCGGCCCCGTCC
>JBFGLJ010000142.1:0-7541 GCA_041576235.1 Gemmatimonadales bacterium
CGGCCGTCGGGCCCGGGCTCGCCCGGTTCCGTCCGCACGCATTCGATGCCGGTCACGTGATCACTCCCCACGATCCGCTTGGGCGCGGTCGAGAAGCGGAACTCGCAGCCATCCTGCTTGGCCAGTTCATACTCGTAGTCATAGGCGGGCATCTCTGCCTGACCCCGCCGGTAAAGAATCGTGGCCTGCTCCGCCCCCAGACGTTTCGCTTGGGTCACGGCATCGATGGCGGTATTGCCGCCACCGACCACGACCACGCGGCGGCCGACCGGAGTCTCGGTATACGGGTGGGTCTTGAGGTGTTCGATGAACTCGAGCGCCTCGACCACGCCGGGAAGGTCTTCGCCCGGCAGCTCGAGAGCCCGGGTCATCCCCAGTCCGACCGCGACGAAGATCGCATCGAAGTCGCGCTCGAGGTCCGCGAACGGGACGTCGCGGCCGACGGTGACCCCGGTCTTGAGCTCCACCCCGAGGTCCACGATCATCGCCACTTCTGCCAGCGACGTCGCCGGCCGCATCTTGTACTCCGCGATCCCGTAGGTGTTGAGCCCCCCGGGATCGGGCTTGGCTTCGAACACCGTCACCGCATACCCCATACGGCGGAGATCCTGGGCACAGGACAGCCCCGCGGGCCCGGCCCCGACGATGGCCACGGATTTCCCGTTCGAGGGCCCTGGCTCGAACAGCTTGAGCCGGTGCTCCAAGGCATAATCGGTGGCATGTCGCTGGAGGAGCGCGATCTTGATGGGCTGTTCATCTCGGTCGTTCAGGACGCAGGCCCCCTCGCACAGCACTTCGACTGGGCACGCCCGGGCGCAGGAGTGGCCCATCGGGTTGGCGTCAAGGATGACCCTGGCCGACCCCTTGAGGTTCCCGGTGGCGATCTTCTTGATGAACGCGGGCACATCGATGTGGGTGGGGCAGGCCTGGGTGCACGGCGCGTCGTAGCAATAGAGACACTTGGCCGACTCGAGCAGGGCCGCATCGAGGGTGAGCGGCGGGGCGATGTCGGCGAACCGGCGTTCCAACTCGTCGGCAGGAAGTGATGAGGGGCGTTCAGCCATCGGCCACTCCCGGATGGCCCGTCGCGGCGACCAGGGACCGGGCGCCGACGAGTTGCATGCCAACGAGATACACCACGGCGGCCAGCCCGAAGCCGACGAACCATGCCCAGTCGTAGACGCCCTTGGCCAAGGGTGACGCCTCGACGACGCCCAGAGCGTTCAGGAACCCCGGCAGGTTGGGCGCAATGCCCAGGATCAAGGCAACGATGGCGACCCAGTTCACCCCACCCCGGTACTCGTAGGGTCCCCCACGCCGATAGAGCGCCTCCACGTCGAGTCGATTGCGCCGGAGGACGAAGTAGTCGGCGATCATGATGCCCGCGACAGGACCGAGGAGGGCGCCGTAGCCGATGAGCCAGGTAAAGATGTAGGCCGCGGCATCGCTGTACAGCCGCCACGGCATCATGAGTATCCCGATCACCGCAGTGATCAAGGCACCCATCTTAAACGATATCGCCCGAGGTGCCAGGTTGCTGAACCCGTTGGCCGGGGCCACCACGTTGGCGGCGATGTTGGTGGTCAGGGTCGCAATCGCCAGGCCCAGCATCGCGATGATCACCGTGAACGGCCCCCCGACCCGCGACATGAGCTCGATCGGATCGGCGATCCTAGCCCCGAAGATCACCAGCGTCGCACTGGTCACCGCCGCCCCAATGAAGCTGAACAGCGCCATGGTGACCGGCAGCCCCAGGGCCTGCCCGATGATTTGATCGCGCTGCGACTTGGCATAGCGACTGAAGTCGGGAATGGAGAGCGCCATGGTGCCCCAAAACGCCACCGCCGAGGTGAGCCCGGCTCCAAAGACCGCAGTGAGCCCGGCGCGTGCGTCGGTGCCGGCCGGCGCCGGCGGGTTCTCGAGCATGGGTCCCAACCCCCCCGCCTTGACCCAGGCCCAGGCAAACAGCACCACGCCTACCAACAGCAGGAACGGGGACCCATAGGTCTCGAGGAACTTGATCGACTCCATCCCCCGGAGCGCGATCCAGAGGTTGACGGCCCAGAAGAACATGAAGCAGAGGAACTCGCCGGTCCCAAGGCCCATGAACGCCGGCAAGATCTGCGGCAGGGTGGCGATCCCGGGCCACATCACTTCGAGCAGCTTGAAGATGGCAAACCCGCCGATCCAGGTCTGGATCCCGAACCAGCCGCAGGCCACGATGGCGCGCAGCAGCGCCGGTACATTGGCGCCGAACACCCCGAAGGACGCCCGGGTCATCACCGGAAAGGGAATGCCGTAGCGGGTCCCGGCGTGCGAAATGAGGGCGATGGGAATGAGCACGATGATGTTGCCCAACACCACCGATCCGACCGCCGCTTGCCAAGTCCAGCCCCGGTCCACCAGGCTCGACGCCAAGGTGTAGGTGGGAATGGTGATGGCCATGCCCACCCAGAGGGCCGCCATGTTCCACAGACCCCAAGTCCGATGGGCCTGGTCGACCGGGACCAGGTCGGGGTTGGACAGCGCGGGGTCGAACCCCTGCCCTTCCACCACGGGGGCGGGGGCGGGCGGGGGCGCGGACGCGCTCACCGAACCTCCGCCAGAGCCTGGCCGAGCCGGCGGACGCCGTCATCGATTTCGCTTTCGGTCACCAGCATCGACGGCGCCAGCCGAATCACATTGCCGTAGAGGCCGCCCTTTCCGATCAGCAGTCCCTGGCGCTTGGCGGCCTCCATGAGTTGGGCGGTCTTCTTGGGCGCGGGTTCCTTGGTGGTCCGGTCCTCGACCAGCTCCAGCGCCTGCATGAGGCCCATGCCGCGCACGTCGCCGATGAAGGCAAAGCGTTCCTTGAACCCATCGAGTGCCGCCCGCAGTTGCCGTCCCCGCTCCGCCGAGCGGCGAGGCACGTCTTCCGCTTCCATGGTCTCGAGGGTGGCCTCGGCCGCGGCCATGGAGATCGGATTGCCGCCGAAGGTGGAGAGCGAGAGCCCGGTGAAGGCACCGGCCACCTCATCGGTGGCGATGGTGGCACCGACCGGGAAGCCGTTGGCGATGCTCTTCGCGAAGGACATGATTTCGGGCTCCACACCCCAGTGCTCGATCCCGCACCAGTGATCCCCGGTTCGGCCAAAACCGGTCTGGACCTCGTCGCAGATGAACACCCCGCCGTATTTCCTGACGATGGCCACGGCGATCTCGAAGTACTCCCTGGGTGGCGTAATGAAACCACCGACGCCCTGAATGGGCTCGGCCATGAACGCCGCCGGCCGGCCGCTGGTCGACGTCCGGATCAGTTCTTCCACATCCTGGGCGCACTTGATCCCGCAGCTCGGATACTCGAGCCCCAGCGGGCAGCGGTAGCAATACGGCGACACCGCGTGCTTGATGCCGGGCACCTGGGCGGGAATGAGCCGCCATGGGCTGTGGCCCGTGATCGCAATGGCCTGGAGGCTCCGGCCAGCGTACCCGTGCCGGAGAACGATGATCTCTTGGTTCCCCGTGTAGAGCTTGGCCAGGAGAATCGCGGTCTCATCGGCCTCGGTGCCGCTGGTGGTGAAAAAGCTCTTCTTGAGCTTGCCAGGGGTGATGGCCGCCAGGCGTTCGGCGACCCGCACCTGCTCCCGGGTGGCATAGAGGGTGGACGTGTGCTCCAAGGTGGCAATTTGTTCCTGGACCCGGCGGACCAGGTTGGGGTGGCAGTGGCCAATGCCGAGCGTGACAATGCCGCCGAAGAAATCCAGGTACTCCCGGCCGTCCGCATCGCGGACGCAACACCCCAGACCCTCGGTGAGCACCAGCGACTCATCGTAGTAGGTGGCGACACAGGGGAACAGGAATTCCTTGTGCTTGGCCCGAACCGTGGCAGCGTCCATGAGGAGTCCGAAAAGTTGGGTGTGAAGCGAAGCGACGTCAGGGAGTTGGAATGTGGAAAAAGGGGCGCCTACTCCCCTTCACTCCCACTTCCTCCTCACGGGAGTTGCGCCACCATGTCCTCGTACGTGTCGGGACGGCGGTCGCGGAAGAACTGCCAGGTGCGCCGGACCTCTTCGATCATATCCAGGTCCATCTCGGCGACGACCAACTCGTCTTGGTCTTGACTGCCCTCGGCCAGGAAATTGCCCCTCGGATCGACGAAGTAACTCGTCCCGTAGAACTCCCCGATGTTCCAGGGGGCCTCCGTCCCGATCCGGTTGATGCAGCCCATGAAGTAGCCGTTGGCGACGGCGTGGGCCGGCTGCTCCAGTTTCCATAGATACTGGGAGAGCCCCTTGACCGTGGCGGAGGGGTTGAAGACGATCTCCGCCCCGTGGAGCCCGAGCAGCCGGGCGCCTTCCGGGAAATGCCTATCGTAGCAGATGTAGACGCCGATCCTGGCGTAGCGGGTCTGGAACGTGGGGTAGCCGAGGTTGCCCGGCTTGAAGAAGAACTTCTCCCAGAACCCCGAGGTATGGGGGATGTGGTTCTTCCGGTACTTGCCGAGGTACGACCCGTCCGCGTCGATCACGGCGGCGGCGTTGTAGTAGACACCAGCCATCTCCCGTTCGTAGATCGGCACGATCATCACCATCTCGTGCCTCTTGGCCAGCGCCTGCATCATCTCGATGGTCGGGCCGGGAATCGGCTCGGCGATGTCGCACCACTTGCTGTCCTGACTGGGACAGAAATACGGGCCGTTGAACATCTCCTGAAGACACAGGATCTGAACCCCCCGCTTGCCAGCTTCCTCGATGAACGGCAGGTGCTTCTCCGTCATTGCGTCGCGCACCTCGGCCACCGACGCATCAGGGTCATTGATGGGGTTGGCAAGTTGAATGAGACCGCCGGTGACGTTGCGCATTACCACCTCGAGATCACGACCTTCTTGTCGGTATAGAACTCAATGGAATCCGAACCATGAGCCTTGAGATCTCCGAAGAACGACCCCTTGGTGCCCCCGAACGGGAAGAACGCCATGGGCGCCGCGACACCGATGTTGACCCCGATCATGCTGACGCCCACCCGGTAGCGGAACTCGCGTGCCGCCCGGCCGCTGGTTGTGAAGATCGAGGTGGCATTCGCAAAGCTCGACTGCTGCGTCGTCGCGATGGCCTCGTCCAAGTCGCCCACATGGGTCACCGACGCCACAGGACCGAAGATCTCCTCCTGACCGATCCGCATGCCCGGTTCGACGCCATCGAACACCGTCGGACCGACGAAGTGCCCCTTCGGGTATCGGTCGACGGCGGCGGCCCGGCCGTCCAGGAGCAGCGAGGCACCCTCGGATTGTCCCGCGTCGACATAGCCGATCACTCGCTCCTTCGACCGCTTCGACACCACCGGGCCCATGGTGACACCCTCGTCGAGGCCATACCCGAGCCGGAGGCCCCTGGCCGCCCCGAGGAGACGATCGCGGAAGGGCTCGTAGGCCTTCCCGGTAGCTACGATTACGCTCCCGGCAAGGCAGCGTTGACCCGCACAGCCAAACACCGATTCGGTCACATTCTCTACGGCACGATCGAGGTCGGCGTCCGCCATGACGATGATGTGATTCTTGGCCCCGCCCAATGCCTGCACCCGCTTGCCGTGCCTGGCCGCCTCCTGGTACACGTGCTTCGCAATCGGCGACGAGCCGACAAAGGAAATGCCGGCGACCCGCGGATGCGCCAGGAGCGCGTTGACCGCGTCCTTCCCGCCGTGCACGAGATTCAGGACCCCGGCAGGAATACCGGCCTCGTGCGCCAACTCGAGCATCCGCGTCGGCGAGAAGGGCACCTGCTCACTCGGCTTCAGGATAAAGGTGTTTCCTGTGGCGATAGCGTAGGGCCAGAACCACAGCGGGACCATGGCCGGAAAGTTGAACGGCGTGATGGCCGCAAAAACGCCCAGGGGCTGACGGATGTATTCGCAATCGATGCCCTGGGCAACGTCTTCGAGTGTGCGGCCCATCATGAGCGTCGGGATGCCGCAGGCGTGCTCGACGTTCTCGATTCCGCGGCGGACCGACCCCTGCGACTCGCGCAAGGTCTTTCCGTTCTCGCGGGTCACGGTGGCGGCCAGGTCGTCGAAATGCTCCTCGAGCAGTTGCTTGAACCTGAACAAATAGCGGGCCCTGACCACCGGCGGCACTTCGCGCCACGACCGAAAGGCGTCATGAGCCGCGCTCACCGCCCGATCGACGTCCCGGGCCGTCGAGAGCGGTACCCGTCCCAACACCTCCCCCGTGGCCGGGTTGATGACGTCGAGGGCATCGGTGGCGGACGACTCGATCCACTCCCCTCCGACATAATTCCGGAGGGTGGTGGCCAGGGTGGCGGAGGGCGTGGATGCTGTCATGTTGACCGTCCCAAATGAGAAGGACCGGCCACGTGCGCGCCGCGAGGACCGGTCCCTAACAAGGTGGAAGCCGAGCCGAGGGTTGTCAACCGCATATGCCAGAAGGGGTTGACCGCCTTGACCGGGCGCGGTGGGACGCTAGGACTCCACGATGCGGTAGACCGACCCGTCGGCGGTCATGAGATAAAGCTCACCCCGCGCGTCCTCGCCGAAGCTGGTAATCGCCCCCCCTGGACTGAGCCCAGGCCACTCGGTCCGCTCGGTCGCCCGGCCCCCCCCTCCCATCGCCGGATCGTACCGGAAGCTGCGAACCCATCCGCCGCAGAAATCGGCATAGAAATAGAGACCCCGTGCCGCCGGAATCGCAGTTCCCCGATAGACATACCCGCCGGTCACCGAGCAGCCTTGCCCGTGATCGTAGTCGAGGACCGGAAGCACCAGCCCGGTTTGGTCGCACCCCTGCGACGGGCTGAAACACGCCGCGCCTTCCATGATGTTCCAACCATAGTTCTCGCCCCCGCCGCTCGACGCCGGCTGCACGTCGACCTCCTCGCGGTTTCCCTGGCCGACGTCGCCGATATAGAGATCGCCGGTCGCCCGGTCGAAGCTGAACCGCCACGGGTTGCGTAGCCCCCAGTTCCAGATCTCCGGCTGGAAACTCAGGCTCCGCGCATACGGGTTGGACGCCGGTATCGCGTACGGCGAGCCGGCATCGACATCGATCCGGAGCATCGAGCCGAGCAGCGTCTGTCGGTTCTGACCATGTCCCTGGGGGTCACCGCCGGACCCGCCGTCGCCCAGACCGATGTACATGTACCCGTCCGGGCCGAAACTCACTTGCCCGCCGTTGTGGTTCGAGAACGGCTGGGCCAGTGCCAGGATCACCTGCTCGCTCGATGCCTGGGCAACGTCCGGATTGCCCGACACCGCAAACCGTGTGACCCGGGTATCGCCGTTGGTATTGGTGTAGTGCACGAAAAAGAGGCCGTTCTGGGCGTATGCGGGATGAAAGGCCAGGCCCAGGAGGCCCTGCTCACTTCCGTTGGAGACCCGGGAACGGATGTCCAAGAACGGGGTCCCCACGAGGACGCCGTTTCTCACGATCCGGATCCGGCCGGTCTTCTCGATGATGAAAAGCCGCGCCGTGTCGCCCGGCGGAGCCGTGAGGAAGAGCGGCGTGTTGAGTCCCGAGGCAACGAGCTCGAGGCCCAGCACCGGCTGTCCCG
>JBFGLJ010000143.1:0-7520 GCA_041576235.1 Gemmatimonadales bacterium
AAACGAGTGACGCCGGGGATCGTGGGGGCGAGTCGTCGTGCAGCCGCAACCCACTCGCTGGGGGTGGGGCCCGTGGCGCTGAGCACCCCGTCATCCAAGGTGAGGGTGACCTGGGTCGGTGGCCGGAGCCGGGATCGGGCCCGAGCGAGGACGATCGGAGGGGTGAGGGCCACATAGGGCTCCCACCGTCCCACGACCCTCTCGGGGTCGAGGCCCACATACTCGAGCAGGGCCACGGGATCGGCCGCCAGGGGGTCCCGGAGCCCGGCAATGAACAGCTTTCCGTCGCGGGTGCCTTCCTGGGTCACCACCAACCCCGGTTGGTCTTCAATGAGAGCCCGGTAAGCCTTCCACCGCCGCGCCTCTCCGATCCGGGGCACCAGCCACCAGCCGAGCACCAAGAGCCCGGCGGCGAGCACGGCGATCGCGGCCCAGGGGATGCCCGACTTCGTCTCACTGAGCTCGTATTGCAGGCAGGCCTCGAGCCGCGGCCGAGCCGTGGCGAACGGAGAGGCATCTCCGTCGAACGCCTCGAGGGGCTGCCCATGGCTCAGGTGGATGTCCTCGAGGGCGGCCTGGAACTCTTCACGAAGGGCCTCGGGTGCCACGCCGCGGATCGCGGCGGCGAGGATGGCCTCCGGGCCCTCCTCCACCCAGACATTCACATCGCCCACGCTCATGGCGTTGAGGGCTTCCCCCTGCTGCACCCGGAACGAGTCCTTGGCGAAGTCTTGGATCGCGGTGAGCATCGCGGCCACCATCTCGGGCGAGTGCACTTTGGTGGGGTCGGCCACGACGTGCTCCAGCAGCAGACCGGTTTCCCGGTGAATCAAGAACACCTGCTCCACCCGGTAGACCATGCTGTGGCGCAGCACCACTTCGCCGAACGAGGTGCCGGTGCGAAGGGCCTCCCACCGCCAACGGAGTCCTTGCGGGGTGAAGGTGTGGTTCAGACCCTGATTGAGGGACTGCACCAAACCGGCAAGGGCGGTGGCGATGGCCTTCCGAATGGCTGGTCCGATGACCGGGAAGATGGCATCCGCAAAGGTCTGCGGGTCGCGACGGACCGTCGACTTGAGCGACTCCTCGACGACGGGGCCCAGCGATTCGCCGAGGCGCTCATCGCGCTGGCGGCTGTGCGTGATGGCGGATGGCAGCGCCCGTCCCACGTCCTCCGCGTACTTGGTGGGGTCACGCAGCCGGTCCCGCAAGTCCAGGATCTGATCCCATTCGGGCCCACGGAGCAGCGTTCTCAATTGCCGCAGCCGGACGGCCTCGGCGCCCTCCCCATCCACCGACGGGTCGGGAGGGGAATCCGGCGCGGACCCCAGCGTCACGGGACCCTCACCGTCGGGCGCGGCCCTTCTTGTCATCGGCTTCGGGTGTCAGGCGTAACGCCATCTCCGTGAGGATCGCCGCGAGGTCAGCCCGATCGGTCTTGCCGCGCCTCAGGTCCTCGGCCTCGTTCTGGAGCTCGGTGGAGAGTGCCGTGACCCTCTCGTGCAAGTCATCACGGAGCGACTGGGACTGCTCCTTGAGCGCCGCCCGCATGTCGCGGTCCTGAGCCGAGGCCTGATCGGCGAGCTCCGCGAGCCGCTGTTCGGCGTGCTGCCGAAGGTCCGAGAGTTTGCCGAGGGTACCCTCGAGGGCGGTAGTCCGGGCGTCTCGCTCGCCCTTGAGCGACGTGGTGATGGAGTCGAGTTCCTTGCGGAGGAACGACTCGAGGGAGGTGACCCGCTTGTCCAGGTCTGCACGCAAGTCGGCAGAGGCCTTGAGCAGACGGTCTTCCAGGACGCGGAAACGCCGATCGTACTCTTGCATCTGGCTGCCGAAAATGATGTCGCGGATCTTGTCGATGTTGCCGGTGGCCCCATCATCTGGTGCCTCCAGCGCGGGTTCCTTGCGCCCCGCAGGGGTGCGGACCGGCTGTTGTTTGTTGGGGCTCATAAGCACGACTCACCAATCAAGAAAGAGATCTGAGGCTTAAGACTTGTGCACGACGATCTTGAATCGCTTGATCTTGTTATACAGCGAACTCCGCGGGACGCCAAGCCGCTCGGCGGCGCGCTCCACCCGGCCGTTCTCCTCGCGGAGCACCCGGGCGATATGCCGGCGTTCCACCTCCTCGAGCGTCAGCTGGCTGGAATCCTCCGACAGCGGGACCAGGCCGGTGCGGTCGAAGATCAGATCGCTACCGCCGAGGACGTCCCGGTCGCTCATGAGCACCCCACGCTCGAGCACATTCCTGAGTTCCCTGATGTTGCCCGGCCAGGCGTACGCCTGCAGGGCCGCCTCGGCCCCGGCATCGATCTCGAGCGTCGGCCGGCCGATATCGCGTCCCAGCCGATCCAGGAGCTGCCGAGCGAGGATCGGAATGTCTTCCACTCGATCCCGGAGCGCGGGAATGTCCAGCGGTATGGTGCTGATGCGATAGTAGAGATCGCTCCGAAAACGGCTTTCGGCAACCAGCCGACCGAGGTCTTGGTGGGTGGCGGCCATCAGTTGTACGTCCACCTGCTTATCCCGGACATCGCCTACCCGACGGAAGCGTTGTTCCTCGAGGACGGTGAGGAGCTTGGGCTGCACGGCAATCTCCATGTCGCCGATCTCGTCCAACAGCAGCGTGCCCCGATTCGCGAGTTCAATCAGACCGACCTTGCGGGCCACCGCCCCGGTGAAGGCACCCCGCTCGTGCCCAAACAGCTCGGATTCCAGCAACTCCCGCGGCAGACTCGCGCAATTGAGATCGACGAATGCCTCATCCCGGCGGGGGCCTTCTTCGTGGAACCAGCGGGCCAACACCCCCTTCCCGGCCCCGGTTTCTCCGCGCAACCAGATCGGGCGCTCGGCGCCGAGGACCTTCCGGGCCTGTCGCTCCAGCTCGCGGATCGCGGCACTCGTCCCCACGAACGGGTCGATGAACTGGCGATCATGCCGCAGCTGCTCTGCCTGGTGTCGTTGTCGGGTGCGGTTGCTTTCGAGGACGCGCTCAATGACGACTTCGAGGGCCGGAAGCGCGACGGGTTTGGTCAGGAAATGCTCGGCGCCGTCCTTGATGGCCTGCACCGCCAGGTCCACGGTCCCGTGCCCGGTCAACACGATCACCGGCACCCCGTCGTCGATGGAGCGGAGCCGTGTGAGGAGTTCCAAGGCATTGCCATCGGGCAGGCGATAGTCGGTGATGACCAGGTCCGGTCGGCTGGCGCGAAAGTCGACCTCCGCCGCGACACACCCGTCCGCCTCGCGCACGACGTACCCGCGGCCCTCGAGGAAGTCCCGAATGCCAAATCGTATGGCGGAGTCGTCTTCAACGATGAGAATCTTGTTTCGTCCCATGCCGCGCTACTCGTATACAGCGGGAAAGGTGGCTCGAACGATTGCACCGCCGCCCGCCTCATTCATCGCCGTGAGCGTGCCGTTGTGTTCCTCGACGATGCGCTGGGCGATGGCGAGGCCGAGACCCGTCCCCCCCGGGCGCCGGGTGTAGAACGGCTCGAACACGCGCGCGAGGTCTTCGGCCACGAACCCGGACCCCCCGTCGGCAACCGTACATTCCACCCAGCGCGAGCCCCGGTCCTCGCGGGCCCCCGCCCTGAGGGCAACCGTGCCGGCGGCAGCGGAATGCTGAATGGCGTTCTCGATCAGGTTCTGAAAGACCTGGGTGAGCCGGGCGGCGTCCATGCGCACGGGTGGGAGCGACGGTGGGATCGTCACCCGGACCTCCACCTGGGCGTGCTCTGCCCGAGCGGCACAGTGCCGCGCCGCTTCGTGCAGGACCGGGCCCACCGGGCCCACGGTCAACTCCGTCGGTGAAGGTTTCCCGTACTCCAGAAGTTCCCGCATGAGCGCGCTCAGCCGCTCGACTTGTTCCTGCAACACGGCGTGGTAGCGCTGGAACTCCGGGCGGTCGGCAAACCGGGCGCGGAACGCGTCGAGCGTCGAGGAAATCCCAAAGAGCGGATTCCGCACCTCGTGCGCCACCCCGGCCACGAGCGATCCCATGGCCGACATCCGTTCGCTGCGGCGGAGCGACGCCTGGAGTCGAATGACCTCGGTGAGATCCTTGGCCACGAGAATGATGCGCGGCTCCGCCGCGGCGGCGTCGTAGAGGGTGGCTGCCAGTTCCCAGGTGCGTTCCATGGTGTCGTCCGTCACCTGCTGCACCGCCGCGGAGCGGCTCGAGCGCACCCGAGCAATCAGCTCGGCGGCGTGCTTCCAGAGCGCCCCCGTTCCCGCCCCCTCCAGTGGCAAGCCCACCAGCGACTCCGCCCGGCGTCCCGATAGCCGCTGGGCCATACTGTTGGCCCGGGTGATCACACCGTGAAAATCGACGAGTAGGATCATGGATTGGATGGCGTCGAAGGTCCCCTGCCATTCCGTGGCGGCTCGTTGATCGGCCAGCCGCCCGGCTCGCTCGGCTGCGAGCTGTCGCTCGTTCTCCTCAGCCCGCTTCCGCCCGGTAATGATCTCCGTGAAGACGATGATCCCACCGATCTCTCCTGTGTCCTCGCGCCATGGCCGGATTTCCCACTGCACCCAGTCCGTCGATCCATCTGCGCGGGTCAGCAGGTCTTCTTCACATCGCTCGACGGCTCCCGCCAAGCAGCGGCGGTGCACCTCGCGCCACGACGCCGCCGGAAAAATCTCGTAGTGGCTCATGCCGATCAGGTCGCGCACGCCAAGCCCATGGTCGGCCAGCCACCGCTCACTGACCAGGATGTACCGCATGTCGCGATCCAGCATGGCCACCGCGGCGGGTGCGTACTCGACAAAGAGCCGCACCTGCGCTTCGCTCTTCTTGAGGGCGGCCACAGCCTGGACACGCTCGGTGACGTCGTGGACGACCTGGTGCAGGAGAATTCGGCCATCGAGCTCGAGCGGCCCGGCGTAGATCTCGACCAGGCGAGTCTCTCCCGACGCGAGCCGGTGCGGAAACCCGTAGTAATGCCCCCCGACTGACAAGGCGAGTTCAGCGGCTTGCAGCACCTCGTCCTCCGGGAGGACCGATAGGTCCGTCACGCGCAGCTGCCGGAGGTCGGCGGAGGCATAGCCGTAGAATTCGGCCGCGGCCGGGTTGGCTTCGACGATCTGGCCCGTCCGGGGGTCGACCAGGAGCTGCACCGCCCCATTCTGCTCGAAGATCTGGCGGTACAGCCCCTCGCGCGGGACGGTCGTCGACTGCACGCCCTCTTCCCGAGGCATCACCGGTCAACGCCCGGCGATGGGGGGAAACGCGTCACCATGGACATCAGACGGAATGTGCCCCCTCGTGGAAGAGTTGGGGAGAGGGGAATGCGATCATCCCGGGACGCGACCAGGCACGAGGGCCCCTGCCGCGCAGGGCGGTGCCGATCACGGGACGGGTTTCCGTGGGGGGGGTGCGTCGGCTCGGCTGGGAAGGGTGCGCGCCCGGGAGGGCGAATCGGCGGGGGGTGGGGAGTAGCAGGGGAGGGACTCGAACCCTCGACCTCAGCATTATGAGTGCTGCGCTCTAACCACCTGAGCTACCCTGCCGCGGGCGCCGCATCCTATCCCGAGGGCGCGCCACCCGTCAAGGACCATCAGGCGCGGCCGGCAACCGGAACAAGTACTCCCCGTCCCGAATCATGCCGAAGGCCTCCCGCGCGATGCGCTCCTGCGTCGCCGGATCCGTCTCGACGGCCTTCGCCAGCGCCTCGAGCGAGTCCAACGCGTGTTGGAGGGAATCGACCGCGGCCAACTCCCGCCGCTCTTGTTCCCGAAGCTCGAGCCACGCCCAGGTGCTGTACTCCCCACCCTGTATCGTGAAGACGAGGGCCAGACCCAGAACGCCAAGACCAACGAGGCGGGCTTTGGTCACAGCCGGTACAGGTTGCGCCCGGGATAGTGCTCGACGTCACCCAATTCCTCCGCAATGCGAAGCAACTGGTTGTACTTCGCAACCCGATCGCTCCGGCTCGCACTCCCCGTCTTTATTTGCCCGACGCCTGTCGCTACAGCCAAGTCTGCGATGAAGGTGTCTTCGGTTTCGCCGGAGCGATGGCTGATGACGGCGCCGTAGGCGCTGGCCTTGGCCAGTTCGATACACTGCAGCGTCTCGGTGAGGGTCCCGATCTGATTGACCTTGATGAGTATCGAATTGGCGATGCCCCGCTCGATCCCTTCACTAAAGCGCTCAATGTTGGTGCAGAACAGGTCGTCACCCACCAGTTGGACCCGGTCGCCGAGGGCCTCGGTGAGCGCGCTCCAGCCATCCCAATCGTCCTCACCCAAGCCGTCCTCGATCGAAACGATGGGGTAACGATCCACCCAGGCGGCATACAGGTCGATGAGTTGGGCCGCCGGCATGACGGCTCCCCCGCCTTTGTGAAACACGTACTGGCCATCTCGGACGAGCTCAGATGCGGCCACGTCCAGCGCGATGGCCGCGTCCTCGCCGGGCTCATATCCCGCCGCGCTCATCGCTTCGACCACGGCGTCCAGGGCCGCATCGTTCGACGGCAGCATGGGCGCAAACCCGCCTTCATCGCCAACCGCCGTCGACAGGTTCTGGGCGGTGAGCACACCTTTGAGGGCATGGAACACTTCCGTCCCCACCCGCAACCCTTCGGCAAAGGTGTCGGCGCCAATGGGAACCACCATGAACTCCTGGACGTCCACGTTATTTGATGCGTGGGCTCCTCCGTTCAGGATGTTCATCATGGGAACCGGGAGAATGTGGGCCATGGGCCCGCCCAAGTAGCGGTAGAGCGGAACCCCGGCGTCGTCGGCCGCGGCACGGGCCACCGCCAGCGACACGCTCAGGATGGCGTTCGCACCGAGCTCGCCCTTGTTCGGGGTCCCGTCTGCCTCGAGCATCTCGGCGTCGACTCGGATTTGATCGGCCGCGTCCATGCCCTCGAGGCGCGGGCCGAGACGTTCGTTGACGTTCTGCACGGCGGTCTGCACACCCTTTCCCCCGTACCGGGTGTCGTCGCCGTCTCGCAGCTCGACCGCCTCATGCTCCCCAGTCGATGCTCCACTCGGCACCGCAGCCCGGCCGCGAGCACCACTCGACAGCACCACCTCGGTCTCGACCGTTGGATGACCGCGGCTGTCGAGAATCTCTCGGGCATGCACTTCGATGATCGTACTCATGGAACAATCAACCGTGGCTCAATGGACGAGGGCGCGGACGCTTTGACGCCGCATGATGCGGCAACCTAGCGGCCGCCTGAACGAGAATCAACGGAATCAAGACGCGTCAGCCAAAATGATCGAAGCCCGCGAGGTCCTGCGGGACTCCCGCCAGCGTGTACCGAACGCCGTCGGCCCGCACCACCCGACCCACCCTGGTGAGCACGGTTTGGGCCTCCCGCTGGCAGCGCAGGGCGTCCTCGGCACCGAACGCCGGTGGCATGGCCGCCAGCAGTTCGTAGTCCTCTCCGCCAAGCGCGGCGTAGCGCTGCGGGGCCGTGTCCTGCGCCAAGGCCGTCTCGATCGCGGCAGGATCGACGGGCAACGAATCGAGCTCGATGCGGAGGCCGACGCCCGAGGCGGCG
>JBFGLJ010000144.1:0-7508 GCA_041576235.1 Gemmatimonadales bacterium
GATCGAGGCGCACGCGGTGCAGTTTGGCCTTGGCAGCGTGGAGCCGGAGGACGCTGCTGTTCTGGAGGCCATCGCCGGACAGATTCGTGAGCTCGACTCGATCGCCCGGGCCCAGGAACATGCTGTCCTGATCGATATCGTGGGGTCGACGGATGATCGCGGCAATGTGGCAGCCAACACGCGGCTCGCCGAGTTGCGAGCGAGCCGGGTGGTAGCGATGTTGACTACCCTTGGCGTGGGTCAGGCCACCCTCGAGGCCCGAGGCAGTGATCCCATCGCCCCGCGCGATACCTCAGAGGCAAGCCGCGCGGAACTCCGCCGGGTGGCTCTCAGCGTGGAACTGGTTCGACGGCCGTAAGGAATGTCTGTGACGATCATTCAAAAGAAGGTCTGCATGTTGGGGGCGTCGTACGTAGGCAAGACCAGCCTGGTTCGGCGCTTTGTTGAGAGCATCTTCTCGGAGAAATACCACGCCACGGTCGGGGTCAAGATCGACCGCAAGGTCGTTTCGCTCGACGAGAAGACCGTTGGCCTCATGTTGTGGGATCTGCAGGGCGAAACCAAAGATCAAGCCATCCGACCGCAGTACCTGAGGGGTGCCTCCGGTTTGATCCTCGTGTCCGACGGGACTGATAAGCTGACCCTCGAACCGGCGCTCAATATCTTGAGCACCGCTCATGGACTCCTGGGCCCCGTGCCCTACCTCCTGTTGATCAACAAGAAAGACCTGAGCGCCCAGTGGGAATTCCCCGAGTCGGAGGTCGACGGCCTCGGCGCCGCCGGCCATCGCGTACTGCTCACCAGTGCCAAGACCGGCGACGGGGTCGAAGAGGCCTTCATGGCCATCGCCGGAGCCATGGTCGCCGAATAGACTGGTTTCGCTCAGCGCCGCGACCCCACGGCCTTGGCGCTCACCCTCCCCCCTATCCCCCCTGCTCCGGACTCGTCGCCGCCTCCTGGTGAGAGCCGTCCTCGGCGCACTGAACACCCCGTTCGATCCAGATTCTGGAAACCGCGTCCGGGTTCCGGAGAGCCCGATGCGAGATTTCGCTTGAGGTCCACGCCGCAATAGGCTGTACAACAGATGCTTACGAGAGACAACCTCGAAAGCACTGCCCTGGTCTCGGCCTTGCGTAGTGAGAGCCGTGAGACGAAGCGATGCTCGTGCAGCGACGGGTCTCGTGGGGAGCCAAGACCAGCTGGCGCGAATGTGCAACTCAACGCGGAAGGGTCGGGTCATGAAGAATCTGTTCAATCAGGTGGCGGGCAAGGTGAAGTCCTCGGTCACGCAGGGGCAGGCCGGCGCGGCTGGTTCGGTCGGCTTGATGCAGGCGCTGATCGGCATGTTCAGCGGCGAAGGGGGCGTGGCAGGGCTGGTCAACCTCTTTCAGGACAAGGGACTAGGAGACACGGTCGCGTCGTGGACCGGAAACGGGCCGAATCTGCCGATCTCGGCGGACCAGGTACTGGATGTCCTCGGGAAGGACCGGGTCGGGCGGCTGGCGCAAGAGACCAGTCTCTCCCCGGATGCCGTGACCGGCGGACTCTCGACGATGCTGCCGCAGATGATGGATTCGCTGACACCCGACGGTGTGCTGCCGGACGGGGCCGGGATCAAGGAGCGACTCTCAGCACTGGCGGGAAAGCTGCTCTAATACGTACTTTAGGGGCGTCACCGCCCTGGCCGCGGGCGGGGAGCGACCAGCCGAGGCTGGCGATCTATCCGAATGCCCATCCGCCTTCCGATGGCCGAAGGCGTGTCGGGATGCCCGATGTTGCCTAAGTTCGTATGACACGAGTGGGTTAACCTGTTCAGGAGAATGCTATGAATGCTCGTTTGGTTGGTCTCTTTGGGGCGGCCGTGTTGTTTGCGGCGGCACCGCTCGCAGCCCAGAAAGCCGGAACGGTGGAGCTGGGCGCGTTCGGGCGGTATACCAACTTCGATCAGTCGCTACGAGTAGAGGACGGTGGAGGCGGAGGTGGCCGGCTCGGCATCTTCGTCGCGCGGAACGTGGAGATCGAGGGCGACATCTCCTACAGCTCGCTGCCCCGCGAAGGCGGGATCGGCGGGCACCTTTCCGCAGTCCCCATCCACGCCCGTCTCATCTACAACATCCCCGCGGGTGAGCACAGTGCCGTGCTCATCGGAGCGGGCTATGTGCGCAATGAGTACGGGAAGACCTTTGACGGCTCGGACAACGGGTTCGGCGGCCTCCTCGGGCTCCGTCTCGCTCTCGGCGGGCTCTTCTCGTTGCGATTCGATCTGACAGGAGACTATGTCAGCAGTCCGGCGATTGCCGATCTCACGCCGAATCTCCCGTTGGCCGCGGATCTCGATAACTGGAACTACGGCGCCCAGGCCGGGCTGAGCCTCATGACCGGACAGGGGCCGAGGGACTCCGACCGCGATGGCATCGTGGATGACTTCGATCGCTGTCCGAACACCCCCCGCGGGGCGGTGGTCGATTCCAACGGCTGTCCGGACAGTGACGGTGACGGCGTCTTCGATCTCACCGATCAGTGTGCGAACACCCCGGCCGGCGATGCAGTCGATGCGCGTGGGTGCTCGTTGCCCAAGGATGCCGATGGTGACGGGGTCACGGATGACCGCGATCGCTGCCCGAACACCCCCGTCGGTGATGCCGTCGACGCCAATGGGTGCTCGCTGCCCAAGGATGCCGATGGTGATGGCGTGGTGGATTCGGCCGATCGGTGTCCGAACACCCCGCGTGGCCGGCCAGTGGACGCCAATGGCTGCCCGATTGCGCAGGATAGCGACGGCGATGGCGTGAATGACGACCTAGATCGTTGCCCCGGCACCGCCGCTGGTGTCCAGGTGGATGCGGTCGGCTGCCAGATTCTGTTCAAGGAGCGGCAGACCACGCTCATTCTGGAAGGGGTGACCTTCAATGTCGGACGCGCGGAACTCACGGACGCCGCGCGGGCCATTCTCCTGACCGTGGCGCAGTCCTTGGTCGGGAACCCGGATATTCGGGTCGAAGTCGCCGGCCACACCGACATCACCGGGTCGCGCGGCTTGAACATGCGGCTGTCGCAGGCCCGTGCCGAGTCGGTCATGAATTTCCTGAGGCAAAACGGCGTAGCTGCCGATCGGATGACGGCCAAGGGCTATGGGCCGGACAAGCCGGTTGCCACGAACAACACGCGCGCTGGACGGGCGCAGAATCGTCGGGTGGAGTTGATCCGACAGAACTAGGTAGGTAGGGCGCCTGGTGGTGCCGGCCCGCGAGGCCCGGCACAGACCTCGGCAGCCCCAGTTCATCACCTCAATCCTGAAGGACCACACGACGTTGCTCGCGGAAACACGGGCGAGCGCGGCAGGGGGGATTGTGCGCCCAATTCCGGCTCGGAACGCGCCAATCCCTACATACGCGACACGAGAAAGGGTGGAGAAAGCATGAAACAGATTGTGTGCGCTCTGGGTCTGGCGGTCTTGGTCGGTGGTTGGACACCGGTGGTTCACGCCCAGGACGAACAGCCAAAAGCCGTCCAGTTTACCGGCGACCTCGGTTTCGTGAACACTGCTGGGAACAGCGAGGTCACGACGCTCAACTTGGGCGAGCGGCTGGTCTATACGGCAGACGCGTGGGTGCTCGGGGAGTTCTTCAACGTGGTCTACGGCGAAACCGACGGGGTCGAGAGCACGAGCCTGTGGAGGGCCGGGGCCAGGGTGGATCGGGCGGTCAACCCCCGTCTTTCGGTCTTCGCCCTGCTGGGTTGGGAGCGCAACAAGTTCGCCGGGATTTCGCGCCGGTTCGAAGAAGCCCTGGGCGTGGCCTTCAAGGCCCTGACGGGAGAGCGGAGCTTCCTCGACTTCGAGGTCGGGCTCTCGCTCAACCAGCAGCGCTCCACCTTGGTCGGAACGCCGGACGACAACTTCGTGGCGGCCCGAGCCGCCGGCTTCTATCGCTACATGTTGTCGGAGTCGGCCTTCATCTCTCAGCTCGTTGAATTCCTGCCGAACCTCGAAGAGTCGGACGATTACCGCATCAACAGTGAAACGGGGCTCGTCGCCCCGCTGTCGAAGGCGATCTCGCTCAAGGTCGGATACGTGATCCGGTTCGACAACCTGCCGGAACCCGGATTCAAGGAAACCGACCGGCTCTTCACCACCGGCATCCAGGTGGCGCTGTAGAACCGGTCCAGGACGGTCAGGAGACCGGGTTGTCCGCGGGCGTATTATTCTGAAGGGAGTCAGCAGTGGCCAGTCTAGTCGCAGTGAATGGTATAGGACCGCAGGGTATGCAACAGCTTCGAGCCGTCGGTATCCGCACCACCCGGTCCCTCCTTGGCAGGGGGGCCACGAGGCAGGGCCGGCGGGAGATTTCAGAACAGAGCGGGTTGAGCGAGGCGCAGGTCCTGCGGCTGGTCAACCATGCAGACTTGTATCGGATTCGGGGTGTAGGACAGGAGTACGTCGAGCTGCTGGAAGCAGCCGGCGTGACGACGGTGGTCGACCTGTCGTTGCGGACGCCGGAGAATCTGCACAAGAAATTCGTCAAGGTAAACGGGAAGAAAGCGCTGGTCCGGAAGATGCCGACGCTCAGTCAAGTGCGAAGCTGGGTCAGTTCGGCGAAGATCTTACCCCGCGCAGTCAAATACTGACCGGCGGCGCCGTTCGCTAGGAGCGTATGAGCCGTAGCACGCGCATGATCCTGTTGATGTTCGCCTTTGCGGCGTTGACCGCCCTCTGCGTCCGCACACGGGTGGGGGCGATCCAAAGCGACTTGCAGTCGCGCGCTCGCGCCGCGCTGGACCGGGCCGATATGCACTGGGCGACGGTCGTGATGGTGGGCCGAGAGGCCATGGTTTCCGGGACAGCCCCCACCACTGACGCAGGAAGGGAGGCCGCGGTCGCCGTCGCCGCCGTCGACGGGGTGCGGACGGTCGTGAACCACCTCAAGGTTGGCCGGCCCCCCGGGCCCGGCGGCGCGCCGGAGTAGTCGTGGCATATCTCGTGACGCAGATCGTGGCCTGTCTCGTGCTGGCCGGGCTCATCGGCCTCGTGCTGGGCTGGCTGGTCCGCTCGTGGGGCGTGCGCGACCGGATCGCGGATATCGAGAAGGCATGGGAGCATCGCACCGCGGCGCTCGGGGCGGAACACGATACCCTCGTGAAGGGCCTCGAGCGGCAGCTCACAGAAGCCAGCCAGCTGGTCGACGCCCGCGATGGTGCCGTCAGCGCGTTGCAGGACCAGGTAGCCGAGAAGGACATGGCCTTGCGTGGGGTGGAGCGGGATGTCACTCGCCTGACCCACACCCTCACCGATATGGAATCGGCCCTCCAGACCAAGACCGAGCAGTACGAGTTCACGACGACCGAGCTCGAGACCTGGCGCTCCAAGTTGGAGGAGGCCCGGCGCGCGCTTCAGTCGCAAGAAGCCGCCGTCGCCAAGCTCACCGCAGACGCCAAAGGCAAAGACGAGGTCCTCCACCAAGCGCAGCACACCGTGGAGGAGTGGAAGGCGAAAGCCCTCGAGGCCGAGGACAAGATCGCCGCGCGGGAAGCAACCCTGGCCTCGCTTCGAGACGAACTCGGGCGGCGGACCACCACGGTGGCTCGGCTGGAGGAGGATATCGCGGCCTGGAAGGCAAAGCTCCCACCGCTCCAAGATCAGGTCGACCAGCAGAGCCAAGCCGTGTCGGCGCTCCAGCGAGAGCTCAAGGACAAGGTGGGTCTGGTTGCGACCCGCGAGCGCGAGCGCGACGAGGCCAGGCGCCGGATGCTCGAGCTCGAACAGCATGCCCAACAGCGCGAGGTCGAACTTGCGGCCCTGCGCGACCGGGAGAGCCGGTACCGAGAACAAAGCGAGCGCTTGGCCTCGTTTGACGCCGCCCGGGACGAGGCGCCCCCCCCTTCGGAGCCTCCGCGCGGACTGTTCACCGACGCTCCGCCCGGGACCGACGACCTGCAGGCCATTCGCGGAATCGGGCCGGTGCTCGAGCGGACGCTCAACGCACTCGGGGTCTACCTGTATCGGCAGATTGCCGGGTTCGACGCGCGCGATATCCAGTGGGTCGCCTCGCATCTGAATACGTTTCCCGACCGCATCGCCAGAGACCAATGGGTCGACCAGGCCAGGCGCCTCCACCGTGATAAGTATGGGGCGTCCACCTAGCGGTCCGTTCCGCGGTGAACACATTTCCCGATGCCATGAAGACCCCGCCGCGTATCAAGATCTGTTGTATCGCGAGCGTCTCCGAAGCGCATGCCGCGATCGCCGCCGGCGCCGATGCGCTCGGGCTGGTCTCGGCCATGCCCAGCGGCCCGGGGCCAATCCCGGAAGCGACCATCGCCGAGATCGCACGAGCCGTCCCTCCCGCGATCGGCACCTTCCTCTTGACCAGCGAGACCGAGGCCCGAGAGATCATTCGCCAGCAACGGGTCTGCCGGACCAACACCCTCCAGCTGTGCGACCGGGTCTCAACCGACACCTACGAGAAACTGCGCACGGCGTTGCCGGGCGTGGCGCTGGTCCAGGTCATCCATGTGGAAGGGCCCCCGGCCCTCTCGGACGCTCGGGCCGTCGCGGCCTCCGTCGACGCCATCCTCTTGGATTCCGGACGGCCTAACGCCTCCATTCCCGAACTGGGCGGGACAGGCAGGGTCCACGACTGGACGTGGAGCAGAGCAATCCGTCGATCCTTGCGACTGCCGGTCTTCCTGGCAGGGGGACTCGGTCCCCACAATGTGGGCGAGGCCATCCGAATGGTGCAGCCCTTCGGGGTAGACCTGTGCAGCGGCGTGCGCACCGATGGGACCTTGGACGAACGCAAACTCTCGGCCTTCATCGAAGCGGTGCATGCCGCGTGCGACTGATCCCCCGCCCGAGAGGCTCCCCCGCCCTCGGCGCACCGGCCCGGCGGCATCCGATTGGTGCTACCTTTCAATGCCTGGCTCCCGGCCCGCCGCGGCGGAGACGGGCAGAACCACCACATGAAAGGCAGGCCAGATCATGGGATTGACCTCGAAGACCGGTATCCTCGCGGCAAGCGGGTTGCTCGTTGTGTTCGGCGTCGCCACCGCCCTCGCCGTCGGACAGCGCCAGCAAGACGCGGCGCCCTCGATCACCGTCTACAAGACCGAGGCCTGCGGCTGCTGCAATAAATGGGTGGATCATTTGCAGGAAGCGGGATTCACGGTCGTGGCCGAGGACGTGACCGATCTCAACGCCATCAAGCAGGACTTGGGCGTGTCGCCGGCCCTCGCCTCCTGTCACACCGCCGTGGTCGACGGGTATCTCGTTGAAGGCCATGTTCCAGCAGACGACATCCGCCGCCTGCTCGAGGAACGTCCGTCGGCGGCGGGCCTCGCGGTCCCAGGCATGCCCATGGGGTCGCCTGGCATGGAGGGTGACTACCGCGACCCGTACGACGTCCTCCTGTTCACTGCGGGTGGCGAGACCACCGTCTACGCGAGCCATTAGCCTGGTCGGGGGATCCTCTCCGCCGCCGAGGACGTTGGTACCGTGAGCGGGAGGGGTGGGC
>JBFGLJ010000145.1:0-7409 GCA_041576235.1 Gemmatimonadales bacterium
GCGGGGCGCAAATACACTTGAATCCCGTCCGAGTGGATGTCGTCCACTTCGTTGTCGAGCAGCAGCGGTGCGGCATCGCGAGGGCGGAAATACACCTGCGACTTTCGAACCTCGACGGCCAGGTAGAGCGCCTCGTGGTTCCAGTTGAGGTAGGCCGTGGCACTCAGGGCCTCGGGTCCGGGATACGGCTCCTCACTCCGGCGATACTGGTCGTCATGGTCGAGCTCGAGCGGATTGGCGCAATCGAAACCGTCGAGAGACCCATCGAGCGCCGGTGCATCGTCCACGAATGGGGCGATGGCCTCTATTCGGGTCGTCTGCCTGAGATCGAGGATGGGTTGGGGCTCGGGCTCTGGCTCCTGTGCCCGAAGGCCACCGAGTACCGACTCCTCTCCGTCATGCTCGACGGTCCATCCGGTGTCCGTCATTCGGTGCCGATCGATCGCACCATGACGGGTGATCTCGATTGAATCGCCGCGGACCACCATCGTTGCGGGCTCGCTCACGTCCCCTCCCCCGCCCCCTCCAGCTATCCCTTTCCCCGGCCCGTCGGCCACCGGCTCGATGAGAGTCACCATTCGAATCGCACTTCCGTGGGCCCGGGCGACGTGAAAGGCGGTTGGTTCCCCCTCGGGCGGCAACCCCGGCGCGAGACCGCGTACGACATCCTGGGCGCCGTGGAGGCTCAGGACGAGGCGGGAGCCGGCGTGGCGTGCGTCGAGGACCACCGGGCCAGGGGGGTCCAGCCGGCAGATATCAGCGTGCTCGACCCAGGGCCCGGAATCCTCCAGCGGCTTCCACGTCCCCGGGGTGCGCATCGTCACGGTCCCCGCGAGATGCCAGGGAAGGTCCAAGGTGTGCGGCTCCGCGTCGGCGAATTCGGTCACATCCAGCAGGTACGCCGGACCCGCGACCACCGTCCTCACCATGGCACCGTACCGTCCGCGGACCCAGGACCACCCATCGATTTCATCGAAGGCCTCGCTCACCGCGTTTCCCGGGGGCTGGGATTGCCCGTCCAGCAGGGGCGCATTGTGCGCCAACGTGGACCGGTACCACGGGAGGGTCTCCGCCACGTACGATCCGGTGCCCATGTCGGGAAGCCAGTGGACCCCGTCGGCGTGCAGCGTGAGGTGCAGCCGGTCCGGATGGCCGTGACCACCGCCGTACCGGCCGCACTCGAGGCTGGCGTACCGCGCCCCGTGTCGCAGCACGGCGAGTCCTTGCTGGACGAGGAACACCGTCTCGGGCTCCCAAGGCTCGGCGGGCGGCAAGGTGGGGAGCATTTCGAGCGCCATCCACCACGACAGATCGGCTCGGGTGCGCGGACGGTCAGACGGGGGCGGTGGGAGGCCTGCGTCATGGAGATAGGACTCGAAGGGCTCGGCCGCCTGGGCCGAAAGCCGGTAGAGACTGGAAAGCCAGGAGGCGATTGCCGGTGCCCTGTCCGACTCAGCGGCCACCATCCAGGACAGACCGAGTTCCCACAGCTCGAGGTACATCGGCTGGGCCAATGACACCCCGTATCGTGCATCCTTGCGGGCGGGGAATGTTCCATCCGGCAGTGCGGTTCGTGCCGGAGCCATGAGTGCCTCGCCCAGGCGCTCCAAGAGGACCGGTTCTTGGACAACATCGACGCCCGCCAGCCGGCTCCAGCCCAACCCCGTGAGCAGGCCGCGGAGAGCAAAGAGGTGGTAGTTCTCACCCTCGTACCACATGCCGTCCGAGCCGAACCCCTGAAGCAGATGCGTCAAGAGACCCGCCGGCCCTTCGACGCTCGATTCGGCGAGCGCCGCGTCCTCGAACCACACGGCGATGGCCGCGAGCGCGGCGTTGTTCCACGTCTGCCGGTTGGAAAACCCTTCATTGTACTCGCCGATGATGGAGGCGGCGGCGTCAGCCAGCTGGGCGACCAATCGTTCCGTGGTATCATCGAGAACGCCGGCCTCCCGCAGGAGAAACGCGGCCGCCATGACGTTCGAGACCCAAATGGATTCGAGGTACGTTGAAAAGAACAACCGGCTCGGGCCGAGGATATTGTCGCGATTCGGGAAGCGATCATAGCGTTCCCCGTACCATCGCATCAGTTCCTGTGCACGCACGATGGCCTTGTGATCCCGACCCATCACGCCAATGGTGGCAAGGTGCGCCATCCGTTCCGCGAGCCAGAGATGCTGGAACCGTGTCCAGTGGAGGCGATGACGGTCACCCTGTACGACGGCTCCGCACGTGGAACATCGGTGCGCATTCGCCTCCCAGGGATCGAATTCGACGGTTGCGCCGTCCTCGGGGCAGCGCCCGCCGTCGACCGAGAGAAGGGCCTTGTCCTCCGGGAGGGGCGGCAGGTGCTCGAGCAGTGGTGCGCCCCGCTGACTCAGGCGCGTCAGGAGGGCCGTCAGATCCGACGCGCCCCGAATGGTCTCTCCGCGAAGCGTAAGCGCGTCAGCCGTCCACACGTGCGCCCTCCCATGACCAGTCCACCGGGAGCACCGGCATTCCGAGGTGGAGCGCCGCCTCCTTGACGGAAGCCGGGTCGCCGGCACTGAGGACAAACATCGAGCCTCCTGCTCCAGCCCCGGCCGCTTTGGCGCCGAGAATCCCCCCTTCGCCGGCGGCCGCCGTTTCCAAGCGTCGCATGTCGGGAGTACACATCTGAGGATCGAGGACTTGCTGGCACTGCCAGTTTCTGGTCAGGAGCGTTCCGACCCGTGCGAGGTCGGCTTCCGCCAGCGCCTCCACCATGGACAGCGCAAGATCCTTCATTTCACGGAGGGCACCGGTCACGGCTCGATGACCCCGGCCATAGGCTTCCATCACACGCGTGATGGTGGCTCCGGAGACCCGGGACCGCCCAGTGTACCAGAGTATCGTGCGACGGGCGAGCTCGGATGCGAACCCGGGGTCGATCGGGAGCGACTCCACATCGACGCTGGTCTCCGTGAATGTCATCACATTAAAGCCGCCGAAGGCCGCTGCATACTGGTCCTGCTTGCCTCCGGCCATGCCGGCCTCGACGGTTTCGATTCGCACCGCTGCGTCCGCCACATCGTGTGGGAGATGGGCTTCGTTGCGCGCGTGTTTCAAGACCAAGGCCAGTGCCACGCCGAGAGCTCCTGAACTTCCCAGACCCGAGCCCGGGGGTGCGTCGGAGCGGGTCTCGAGCCTGAACGGTGGGTCGATTGGAAAGCACCGAAGCGCGGCTTGCAGGAGCTCGAGGTCCCCACCTCTGGGCAGGGCGACGATGTCTTGCGCCGACACCGAGAGCCCAAGATCATGGGAGATCAAGTCGATTCCGTCCCCCCCGGGAACGAGGGTAGCCTGCGCCGTGAGGCCAAGGGCACCGTTGACGACGATTCCTCCCTCGGCGGTCGCGAAGGGAGGGACGTCGGTCCATCCCCCGGCAAAGTCCAGGCGAAGCGGCGCGCGCACCGTCGTCGGGGCGGCGCCGGTCACGGCTCAATCCGCCAACGGGCTACCGAGCTGAGTTCCCCCCTCAGGTCCATCGTGACTCCCTTGACCCGGGTGTTGGCGCCTTGGACTCCCCGGGCAAAGTAGACAAAGGCCACAGCGACAGAGTCGCGAAACACCTGCTGCAGCCCGGTCGGATCGGAGGGTGTCTCGATGCCGGTGAGCTCCAGAAGCGGCGTAAGATACCCGAGGGCGAGATCCCCTGGATTGCCCATGACCGCGGCCTCAAAGTCGCGGGTGCGGCCATACACCCTGTCCAGGAATGCCGACAACTCCACTTGTCGGATTCGGACATCCACTCCGACCGGATCGAGCTGCGCTTGGATCATCTGTTCCAGTGCTGCCTCACCACTCCCTACCGTGATGAGTTCGACGCGCCGTCGCTCTGGCCCGACGAGGCGGCGGGCCTGCTCTGGGTCGGTCGCGATCGGAGGCGCCGGGGCGGCCCCGGGGATGTCCGGTGGGACCGGGCCATAGGCCGCGGAGCCGAAGCCGTAGAGGTATCCGTCGACGATGGCATTGCGATCGAGCGTCAGGTTCACCGCCTGTCGCAGGGCGAGGTCGTCGAACGGGGGCTTGCGGGTATTGAACACGACCCCGTAGACAAAGAGCAACGGGTAGTCGAGCACAGTCAGCCGGGCATCCTTCCTCACGAACGCTGCATGGGCCGGCTGGATGCCGGCAAAGTCCAGCTCGCCGGCGGTGAGCGCGGCCAGCTTCGTCGTGGGCTCGTCGACGACGACCACGATGAATCGCTCGAGGAGCGGCGGCCCCCCAAGTGATGACGGGAAGTCCGGATTGGCGCCAAACACCCAGCGCCGATTGGGCTCATAGGACACGAAACGAAACGGTCCATTCCCTAGCGGAGCCTGGTTCCACTGGGCTTGCCGCAGGCGCTCGCGCGGGATCGTGTCGAGGGCATGGGCCGGGAGAATAGCCAGGTCGGTCAACACGTCCGGCATGCCGGCCCGGGGACCATCGAATGCCAGCACAACGGTGGTGTCGTTGGGGGTGTCCACCGTTCGAAGCGACGCCAGATCATTGAGCCGGGGATACCCGGTCGCTGGGTCCCGCGCGGCGTCGAGTGTGAACCGAACATCACGCGCGGTGGTCGGCGTCCCGTCGTGCCACCGCACCTCGGGGGTCAGCAGGAAGGTGAGGCGGGTCCGGTCGGCCGACCACTCCCAGCGCCGGGCGAGATAGGGCTCCGGAGCGAGGGCACTGTCGTATCGGATCAACGTGGTCAGCAGCACATACCGTTGGACTTGTTTTGCCAACGGGTGCACGGTGAGGAGCGGGTTGATACTCTGCAGGTCGGCCCCGGAAGCAAAGAGCACCGTGTTGCCGCGGCGAGCGGACGGAGTACAGGCGGCCGCCGCCACCGCGACCAGAATGAGGCATACGGACGAGGGGCGCATGGACCCCGTAATTAACGCGAACGGCTCGGGTCGGCCAACCGGCTCGAGGGTGGCGCCCGAGTGCTGCGTCATCGAGATTCCGTCCCATGATTCGCTTCCTCGTCAGGCGTGGCCTGGTCGGCCTCGGGGTCGTGTTCGGCGTGGTTTCCCTCACCTTCTTCCTCTTGCGGCTCGCCCCTGGGAATCCAGTGGACCGCTTGCTCGGGCCCAACGCCACCCCCGCCCAGATCGAAGCCCAGCGGCGAGCAGTGGGGTTGGATCGCCCCCTGGTGGTGCAGTACACGGGATGGGTCGCCCGGGCCGCGACCGGCGATTGGGGAACCAGCATCGCCCGCGGCCGCCCGGTGCGGGAGATCATCGCCACCGCCTGGCCCCCGACCGTTATCCTGATCGGTCTCTCGCTCACCCTGAGCTACCTCCTCGGTATCGTAGTTGGCGCCATGCAGGCGAGCACCAGCGGCAGCCGCATCGACACGAGCCTCTCCCTCGCGACCGTCACGGTGTACGCCCTCCCCGGGTATTGGCTCGGCCTCATGCTCGTCATGGCGTTCACCTACTGGCTGCGGGTGCTGCCCGCGTTCGGAGCGGCAGGGCTGGACGCCGATTTCTTGACCGGTTGGGCGTGGCTGGGCGACCGGCTTCGGCACTTGACCCTCCCGCTTGCGACCCTGACGCTGATTGGCATTGGCGGGGCAGCCCGCTACATGCGCGGCGCCATGCTGGATGTGCTCTCGGAGCCGTTCGTCACCGTGGCCAGGGCCAAGGGGCTGTCGGGTCGAACGGTGATGTTCCGCCATGTGCTGCGCAACGCCTTGGTCCCTCTGGTTACCCTGCTCGGCCTGTCCCTCCCGGCGCTGTTTTCCGGAGCGGTGTTCGTCGAGGCCGTGTTCGCCTGGCCGGGTGTCGGCCGCGTCTTGGTGGAGGCGGTGCAGGCTCGGGACTACCCGGTCGTCATGGCGGCGACCACGGTGAGCGCCGTCCTGGTGGTGGCGGGAAATCTTACCGCCGACGTGCTGATGGCGTGGGTCAATCCCAGAAGGCGGTCGGCGTGAACGCGGCGCGCCAGCAGCGGGGGCGGGGGCGGGGGCTCTGGTCCGACCGCCGAGCCGCGCTGGGTGCCGTGCTCCTGGCGGCGATCGGAGGCATCGCCCTGGCGGCCCCGCTCGTGACGACCGGCGATCCGGCGGTGCAGCGGGATGTCGTGGCCACGCGCTTCCTGCCCCCGTTCACGACCGATGCGTACGGGACGTTCCACGTGATCGGGACCGATCGTTTCGGGCGTGACGTCTGGACCCGCCTGGCCTACGGCGCCAGGGTCTCGCTGGGCGTCGGCATGCTGGCCACGGCACTCTCGGTCGTACTCGGGCTGGTGGTGGGCTCGCTCGCCGGGTGGTGGAAGGGCACCGTGCGGGCCGCGTTGCTCGGTCTCACCGATTTCGCCCTGGCGGTCCCGCGCGTGGTCCTGCTGTTGTTGCTGGCGGCGCTCTGGCAACCGAGTACGCTCCTGGTGATCGTGGTCCTGGGCTTGACCGGGTGGATGCCCATTGCCCGCCTGGTGTACGGCGAAGTCCGCACCCTCGAGTCGCGACCCTTCATCGAGGCCGCCACTGCGCTCGGGGCCTCGCGCCCGGCCATTCTCTCCCACCACCTCCTCCCCAACGCCCTCACTCCCGTGATCGTCGCTGCGACCCTGGGCGTCGGCAATGCCATCATGCTCGAAGCCGGACTCTCGTTTCTCGGGCTGGGGGTGCAGCCGCCGACCCCGTCGTGGGGGAACATGATCGCCTCCGGACGCGATACACTGGTCAATGCGCCGTGGGTGGCCACCGCCCCGGGCATCATCCTCGTGCTCGTCGTTGTCGCCTCGACCCTCCTGGGCGACGCGGCCCGCGACTGGCTCGACCCCCGACAATAGACCGACACCCTGGTCGGGCCGCGGCCAGGGTGTCGTATCAGGGTGCCCACCACAACCGTCACCGATTGTCGTAGACGTAGCTCTTCATGTACTCCAGGGTCGAGGCCTGCTCCCGGACTTGAAAGGCCAGGACGTCGCCGCTGGTAATCACCCCGACGACCGTATCACCGTCGACGACAGGCAGATGTCGGATGCGTTTGTCGGTCATCACTTTCTTACATTCGTCCTGACTGGTATCGACCGGGCAACACACGACCGGGGCGGTCATGACGTCGCGAATCGCCGTCGTGGCTGGGTCACGATGTTCCGCCACGATCCGGCGGAGGATGTCCCGCTCGGTGAAGATGCCCACCATTCTGCCGCCCTCCATGATCACCAGCCCCCCAATGCCCCGCTCATTCATCAATCGGGCAGCATTGACCACCGATTCGTCGGCCACCATGGTGACCACATCGGTGCCCTTACGTCGCAGAATGTCCTGCACGCTCGCCATGGGTGTATCCCTCCCTTCCGGCCGGTCACCGCATGTTACCGCGAGGCCCGGACGGGCGCCAGGCCGCCTCCGCCTCCTCCGCTCCCCCCTACCCCACTCCACCCTACCCCACCCC
>JBFGLJ010000146.1:0-7337 GCA_041576235.1 Gemmatimonadales bacterium
CTGGCCGCCCACGACCACCTGCTCACCGGCATCGGCCCCACTGCGGATTTCGACCAGGCCCGGGGGGCGCACCCCCAGCACGACGTCGCGACGCTGTGCTTTGTCTTCGGCATCGATGACCCACAGGACCGGGCCGGCCTCGAGCGGCACCACGGCTTCTTCGGGGACGATGACAGCCGCCGGTCGGATGTCGGTGGCCAAGCGGACTTCGATAAACATCCCGGGCTGGAGGGCGCGATCACGATTCGGCACCCGCGCCTTGACCGTGATGGTCCGGGCGGGCAGGGTCACGATGGGGTCGATGAACTCGACCGTCCCTCGAAAATCGCGACCGGGCAGGGCCGCGACCCGAAAGATGACGTCTTGTCGGGGACGCAACTTGGAGGCGTAGCGCTCAGGGACTTGAAAGGCAGCGCGCTGCGGATTGGTGGTCTGCAGACTGACCAGCCCGCTGGCGGTGGTCACATAATCGCCGAGGCTCACCTGACGCGAGCCGGCCACGCCGCTGAACGGCGCCCGGACCACCGTGCGATCCAGCCGGACTTTGAGGAGCTCGTATTGCGCTTCGCTGCTGCGAGCGGTGGCCTCGGCTTGCTCGAGGTCGGCCTTGGACGCGGCGTTCTGTTGGATGAGCGAGCGGGTCCGCTCCAACGCCTGGCGACCGAGGTCGCGTTCGGCTTCCGCCCGAGCCACTTGTGCCTTGAGCTCCGCATCGTCGACCTTGAACAGCGGCGTGCCACGCTGAACATAGCCACCTTCACGAAACAGGATGTCGACGATCCGCCCGTCGATCTCGGGTCGGAGCACGATGGACTGGACCGCTTCGATTTCGCCGGTAGCCTGAATGGCGTCGACCACGGTGTCTGTTGTGGCGGTGGCGACCTCGACGGGCATGGCAAACCCGCCTCCGCCTGGGCCTCCGCCTTCGGATTCGGCTTCCCCGCATCCCCACAACCCCGCTGCAGCCGCAAGCATGGCCGCTGACTTCAGCTTGTCCATCATTCCTTCCCAGAGAAGAGCCGTCGGCCGAGTATCGCTTCGAGGCCAGCCAGTGCCAGGCGTGTTCCCGTTTGCGCCTGGACCAGCCCGGCCTGGGCATCACTCAAATTTACCTGCGCTTCCAGCAGATCCAGGATCTCGGTCGCTCCGCCCCGATACCGCGCCTGCTGCACCCGATAGTTTTCCTGAGCCACCACCACGGCCTGCCGGGCCAGCTCCGCCGAGGCGCGGGACGTACGATACTGATCGTAGGCGGCGGCAACCTCGGGGCGGGCGGCCCGTTCCAGATCTTCACGAATGGCGCGAGCGACATCCCGATTCACCCGCGCCTGTGTAATGGCGATCTCACGTTGGCCCCCATTCCAAATCGGCAGACTGACCCCGATGGCCAATGTGGATCGCTTGGTGGCGTCGGGGAAAATCTTCTCGTCGAAGGCCGACGTCGTAGCCGTGAGGCCGACCTGGGGAAGCCAGGCCGACCGGCGCGACCACAGATCGGCGCTGGCCGCCCGTTCATTCGCGCGGGCAACGCGATACGCGGGGCCCTGTTCAAGCGCCTCCGCGACGGCCTGCTCCAGGCTCAGCGGGAGTCCCGGGGCAGGCCCGGTGTCCAGCGGGACGGCGTCGATGGGTACCGGGCTGCCAATGAGCCGAGCGAGTGTCAGCCGCGACACCCGCAACCGGCTTTCTTCGCGCAATAAGTCCACCCGGGCGCGCGTGAGTTCCAGGAGCACTTGGAGCGAATCGGTCTGGACTTCGGCTCCGGAGAGGACCCGAGCCCTGGCTACGGTCAGTTGTTCTTCCGCCCGGGCCACCCGTTGGCGCGCGACCTCGGTGAGTTCCTTGTTCGACACCAGGTCGTAGTAGGCCGACTCGGTGAGGAACGCCGAGGCGAAGCGGGCCTCGAGTTCGCCCGCTTGGGCCCCGGCCAACTGGGCTTTGGCCCCGGCGAGGTCGGCGAACTTCCGGCCGCCGGCAAAGACCTCGTACTGTCCCACCAACTGAGCGGCGACAAAGGTCTCGGTGGCCTGCCCCGTCCCCACGTTGAAACTCGGCGTGGATGAGATCTGGTAGGTGCCTTGCGCCGTGATCGACGGAACGATGAAGGCCAGGTAGGCGGCGCGGCGAGCCCAGGCGGCATTGTCGAGCTGCCCGAGCGCGGCAACGTAGTTGGGATCGAGCCTGGTCGCACGCGCCAACGCCTCCGTCAGGGTGATCGTCGGGAGCGTGTCGGCCCCGGCAACCTGGAGGACCAGGAGCAAACCGAGCACCATTACGCTTCGGCCGCCTGGGGGAGACTTGCCGATGCCCGTCCCTTGAGCCGGGCCGCCAAGGCATCGAGCAGGATATACACGACGGGAACCAGAAACAGCGTCAGGACCGTGGAGATGGCGACCCCGCCCACAATGACCAACCCGAGGGGGATCCGGCTCTCGGACCCCGCGCTCAAGCCCAAGGCGATCGGCATCGCTCCGGCGACGGTCGACACCGCGGTCATGAGAATTGGGCGCAGTCGAATGCGGCCGGCTTCCAGCACCGCGTCGATGGTATCGAGGCCTTTGGCCTTGAGCTGATTCGCGTACTCCACCAGCAAGATGGAGTTCTTGGACGAAAGTCCGATGAGCAGGATCATACCGATCTGGCTGTAGAGGTTGAGCGTGGACCCCTTGAGCCACAGCGTGACCAACGCACCCGTCACCGCCAGAGGAACGGCCATGAGCACCGTGAACGGGTGCACCAGTGATTCGAATTGCGCGGCCAGCACCATGAAGACCACGATCAGCGCCAGCACGAACGCGAAGTAGAGGGCGTTCCCGCTGTCTTCGAGTTCGCGGGACTCGCCGGCCAGCGCGGTGCTGCTCCCGGCCGGGAGGACCTCGGCGGCCAGGGCGCGCAGCGAGTCGATGGCCTGCCCCAGCACCATGCCGTCCATCAGGCTGGCATCGAGTGTGTAGGACCGCACGCGATTGTAGTGGAGCAGCGAGGCCGGTCCGATGTCTTCCTCGACGTGGGCCACTTGGTCGAGGTTGATGAGCTCTCCTTGGCGCCCGCGCACGTAGAGATCGCTCATGTCGCTGGGGGTCGCGCGATCCTGCGGACGCATCTGGACGACCACGTCGTACAGCTTGTTGTCACGGGTAAAGGTGCTCACCCGGCGGCCGCCGAGCATGGTCTCCAAGGTGGCGCCGATGTCCTCGACCGCCACACCAAGGTCTTCCGCCCGATCCCGATCGTAGGAGACCGTGAGTTCCGGTTTGTTCACCTTGAGATCGATGTCGACGTTCGCGAGGCCGGGAATCTGGCTGGCTCGGGCTTGGAACGTGGCCATCCCGGCCAACAGCGAGTCAAAGTTGGGGTGCTGAACGACAAACTGAACCGGCTTCCCGAACCCGCCGATGGGAGACGGCGCGAAGGCAAACGCCTGGACTCCAGGGATCCCGAAATACTGCGGGAACAGCTCGCCGATCACGTCCTGCACACTGCGGTCGCGCTTGGACCAGTCGGTGAGCATGGAGAAGACAATGCCCTGGTTCACCGGAACGAATCCGCCGACGATACTGAAGTACACATCTAGGTCTTCCGTCTGCGCCAAGATTCCCTCGACCCGGCGCTGATAGCGGTCGGTGAACTCGACCGTCGATCCTTCTGGCGCCTGGATCCAACTCAGAAACCAGCCGCGGTCCTCGTCCGGGACGAATTCCCGCTCGAGCGATCGGAAGGTCACAACGGCCACCACCAGTGCGCCCACCGCGCCCCCCACGATCACCCAGCGGTGGAGCACCGCCCAGCGCAATGCCCTGGCGTATCCGCTCGAGAGGGCAATGAAGCCCCGCTCGAAGGCCTGAAACATCGGTCCGTGGGACTTCGGTACTCGCAGGATCTTGGCGCAGAGCATGGGGGTGAAGGTGAGCGCCACGAAGCTCGAGACAATCACCGCCCCGGCAAGGGCCACCCCGAACTCGTTGAACAGCCGGCCGGTGGTGCCTTGAAGAAAGGCAAGCGGCGAAAAGACCGCCACCAAGGCGACCGTGGTCGCGATGACGGCAAAGGCGATCTCGTGGGTCCCGCGCCGCGCCGCCTGGGTCGGATCCTCCGTCAGCTCTTCCTGGTGGCGGTACGCGTTCTCGAGCACCACGATCGCATCATCCACGACCAAGCCGATGGCCAAGATCAAGGCCAGCAACGTGAACGTGTTGATCGAGAAACCCAGGAAGAACATGAGGGCGAACGCCGCAATGATCGACACCGGGATGGCCAGGCCAGGGATGGCGGTCGCCCGGACATTCCGGAGAAAGAGGAAAATGATCAGCACCACGAGGATGGCCGCGATGGCGAGAGTCTGGAGAGTCTCTCGGATGGACCGCTTGACGTAGATGGAGGAGTCGAATGCGGTCTCGATGCTGACGCCTGGCGGTAAGGCTGCCTGCACCTTCGGGAGTTCTCGGCGCACGTTCTCCGCCACATCGAGCATGTTGGCCTTGGACTGCCGCACCACACCAACCCCGATTGCCGGATCACCTTTGTAGCGCAGGGTACTGCGCTCGAAACGCGGCGCCAACTCGACATGCGCGAGATCCATCAGCTTGACGAGCTGGCCGCCTTGATTGGCAACCGTGATGTTACCGAACTCGTCCGGGGTCTTGAGTTCCCCGAGCGAGCGAACCGTAAACTCCCGGGCTTCGGACTCGATCCGGCCGGCAGGAATCTCCACGTTGCGGCTGCGAATCGCCGCCTCAACATCCTGGACCGTGAGCCCCCGGGCAGCCAGCTCGCTGGGCGAAAGCCAAATCCGCATCGAGTACTGCCGCTGCCCAGCGATGAAAATGCGGCCGACCCCCGAGATTGTCTGCAAGCGCGTCTTGACGATCCGGTCCGCGATGTCCGAGAGCTGCATCAGGGTGTAATTGGCCCCCGAGAGCGCCAGCCAATAGAACGGCTGCGCATCGGCGTCTTGCTTGGCCACAACGGGTTCGTTGACTTCTCGCGGAAGCCGGCCCCGCACTCGGGACACCTTGTCTCGAACATCTTGGGCCGCGCTCTCCACGTCGCGCCCCAATGAAAACTCCAGGGTGATGTTGCTCGACTGCTCGCCGCTCGAACTGGTGAGGGTCCGGAGGCCTTCGACCGTGCTCAGCTCCTCCTCGAGAATGTCGGTCACGGCCGACTCCACCACCCTCGGATTGGCACCCGGGAGAAAGGTCGAGACCGAGATGATCGGTGGGTCGATGTCTGGGAATTCCCGGACCTGAAGCCGACTGTACCCGATAATCCCGAACAAGACCAAGGCCAGGCTCATCATCGTCGCGAGCACCGGGCGTTGGATGGATGTATCGGAGAGTTTCATCGGTTATCCGAGTCTGAGACGCCGGGCGCCGTGATCGATTCCTGGCGCCCAGGGTCCGGGGTCAAGGGCTCCTTACGCGCCGGCCGGCCATTTGGTTCCCGCCCGGTCCGAACCGGTCTCGGACAATGGGGAAGAGGCCACTTCGCCGTGGTCGTGAGGCGTCCGGGGTAACCCGTTTCTTCTAGCCTACTCCGGCAGGCGACCTGCCCCCGAGTTTGGCATCGATGATTGGTCCGGCGAAGAGCACGATCATGGCGTTCACCAATCCCCCAATGAGGGCGGTCACAAAGGCCAGCGCGCTCAAAATGAGGGCCGCACCGACGGCCGCCAGCAGCACAACCACCATGTCGATCATCACATCTCTCGGAAAATTGAGGAGTTTCCAGCGGGCAGGTAGCTTAGTCGGACCCTCGCCCATCCCGCAACCAGGCCCCGCCCGGCGCACCCCTGGGTGGGGCCTAGGCTTGGCCTAGAGCCGCGGAGGCCTCACGGGCGGCGGCCGCCACCTCGCCATCGGCGTCCTCGGCCAGACGCCGAAGCGCGGAGCGGGCGGCGGCGGTTCCGGCATCCGCCAAGGCCCCCACGGCCTCCAGGCGTTGGGACAGGGTATAGCCCTTGCGCAGCAAGCCTTTCTTCTCCATCGCCACGGTGACCAGGGCCGCTGTAGCATCGGGCGTTTCGATTCGGCCGAGCGCCCGCGCCATCGCCCCCCACGTCTCGCTGTCTCGCTCTTGCTCGAGGGCGACCAAGAGCGGCATGCCCAGGGGGCTGCGTCCCGAGGTCGCAATCGCGCGGGCAGCCTCAGCGCGGGTGTCGGGAGAGTCATGCCGGAGCCCTTGCCGGAGAGCCTCGAAGACCCGCGGGTCCTCAAACGCCGCGAGCGCGTGGAGGACGGCGCCTCGGATCCGCTCCTCGGGGTGATCGAGTTTCCCCAGGAGCGCCGGGATCGCGCGGGGATTGTGGAGTCGCCCCAAGAGCTCCGCCGCGTGACACACGACGGTTGGCTTCCGGCTCTCGAGGAGCGGCAGAATCTGAGGAAAGGCATTGGGAGTCTGGATCAGGGCGTCATGCAGGAACTGACGGGCCCCGGACGTCTCGGTCTGCGCGATAGACGCCACCATGGCCTCGACGGCCTCGCGTCCGCCCGACCGGAGGACATCGCCCACCCGACTCTGCTCCTCAGGCGATCGAATGGCAAACTCAATGAAGCTCTCGAGCACGGGTTTCCCGAGCAGCCGGCGGATCTGAATATTGAATCCCCCACGCCGCTCCGCCGGCACCCGGGGGCCCAGACGGATGAGGGCTTGGGCCCCGTGAATGGCCTCCATCCACGCCCCGCGCTCGACGGCCTCCCCCACGGCCGCCTGGAGCGCCTCGATGTCCCGCTCGACACTCGCGTCGAGTCGGGGACCGCGCCTGGCCTCCGCGCCCCCTCCTTCGCTCGTCTCGCTCTCAAGCCCGCCCGGGGGTCGCTGTCTCGGCGCGGGGGCCCCCGGCACCTCCGGCAGAGCAGGGCTCACCGGCGGGGTCAGCGCCTCGTGGGGCCCCGGCGCCACTACCTGCACCAGGTCCAGCGCCACCGCGTCGGTACTAGGCAACGCACCGGCATCCGCGGCCAGGGCCTCCGCCAGCGTCAGGAGCTCCTCAGCCGGCGCTCCGGCGGCGATCTGGATTGCCTCGACCCCACGCGTATGCATGCGCCCACGGAGGCTCTGGTCGTGGAGCATCCCCGAGAGTTGGAGCCCCGCCTCTTCCACAATCGGCGCCCTGGCAACGACAACGCTGACGCGTGCGAGGAGTGCCCGCACCGCATCGTAGTCGTCCGGCTGCGATCGGCATTGGGCGATGAGTTGTCCAAAGGCCTCGGCGAAGGGCGACTCACCCGGCACGATGACTCCCTTATCTCAGAACGTTTCGATCGGTGTCGGCCTCGAATGTTGGCACCGGCAGAGATAAATCGGAAGGCTCGTCAGGGTGCACGATACACCACGGC
>JBFGLJ010000147.1:0-7332 GCA_041576235.1 Gemmatimonadales bacterium
CGCGGCGCCGGCGCTTGGCCAGGCCGTGGACGACCGCGCCTCCAGCGATCGCCTCCACTTCGCTGGCCTCCAAGCGGAGGCCGGGGTGATCACCAGCAGCCGGCTCAAAGGAGCGGGGGTGGTGGGGCTCCGCGCCGACCTTGGCCGTGTCGCACCGCGTATCCGGGTCCTGGCCGGCATGTCATACTTTCGGAGTGACTTCAAGACCAGCGAGATCGACGAATTCGAGACGGCACTCGCGCGGGTGGTGAGCGACCCCGAGGGCAACTTCAGCATCGACCTGGGTGCGGTTCGCTGGGGAGACGTCACCCTGTATCTCGATTTCCAGTATCTGTTCCCCACTGATGGCCAGTGGCGCCCATACGTCGGCCTGGGCGCGGGGGCACATGTGCGGAACGGGTCGGGGACGGCCATCGACGGAACATTCGTCGAAGATGCGCTCGATACCATCGGCGCTGGACTCAACCTGACCGCAGGGACGGACATTCTCTTGACGCCCGCGCTCTTTCTCAACGTCGGGGGCCGTGTCGTGGTCGCCAGCGATCTCAGTACCATTGGCCTTCATGTCGGGCTCGGCTTTCGACTCCCGAGGAGCGGTTCATGACCGATCGACTACGCGTTGGGGTCATCGGGGCGGGAGCCATCGCCCAAGTCGCCCATCTTCCCACGCTCCGCAAGATCAAGAACGTCGACATTGCCGTGCTGTGCGATTCCGACCTCCCCAAGGCCCGGGCCGTGGCCAATCGCTTCAAAGTGAGGGATGTCTTCGATGACATCGAGGAAGCGCTCCGGTACGAGGAGCTCGACGCCCTGGTCATCTGCACGCCCAATCATCTGCACGAGTCGCATGTCGTCGCGGCCCTCTCCGCGGGGTTGCACGTGCTGGTCGAGAAGCCGCTGGCGGCGTCCACCAAGGGGGCCATGCGGGCCATCCGACACGCCGAGAAGCGCGACCGGATCCTCATGGTCGGCATGAACCACCGCTATCGCCCCGATGTGCAAACCGTCCGCAGCTTCGTGCAAAGCGGGGAACTTGGAAAGATCGACAGCGTGCGGGGCAGCTGGCATGTCTTCCGTCCGAGCCGGTCCCAGCTCGGCTGGCGGCTTCGCGAGGAGCTAGCCGGCGGGGGCGCCATGCTGGACCTCGGACTGGCCGTGCTCGATCTCGGCTTGTGGCTCTCCGGGAATCCGACGCCGGTGCGGGTGAGCGCAGCGCTCAACCGGCCGGGCTCGAACTCCGTCGAGCACTCGGGAAGCGCATTCGTCGTGTGCGAAAGCGAGACCTCGATCTTTCTCGATGTCGCCTGGAATCACATCGGGGAAGGGGAACGCTTCGGCGTGGGCGTCCGCGGCAGCAAAGGCACCGCTAGCGTCAACCCGCTCGTGGTCTGGAAACAGATGCACGGCGCCCCGGTCAACGTGTCCCCCCAGAGTTCCGGGGGACGGGAGACCCCTTACCAGGCGTCGTTCCGCGCCGAATGGGCGCATTTTCTGGCCGCGATCAGCGGGGAGGCCAAGCCGCCGCCGCTCGACGCCCACGTGATTCTGCACAAAGTCGTCGACGCGATCTACAAGTCCGCGGCCGAAGGCCGGGACATCAAATTGTGATTCGAGGCCTCGGCCTTCCGTTCATCCTCCTCGCCGTCGCTCTCCCCCCCAGCGCGAAGGCGGTCGCCCAAGACGCCGTGCTCGACGACCTTCGGGTCTCGCTCATCACCATGGGCCCCGGGGCCGCCGTGTGGGAACGGTTTGGACACAACGCGATCCGGGTGACCGATCCCGCCCGGGGAATCGACCTGGCGTACAACTACGGGTTGTTCGATTTCCAGCAGGAGGGCTTCCTGGTCCGGTTCCTCCAGGGGAAGATGCGCTACTGGATGGCTGCGGCGGACGGGCAGCGCACAATCGAAGCGTACCGCCGAGCCGATCGCTCCGTGTGGGTACAAGAACTCAACCTGACTGCCGCTCAGCGCGCCGAGCTGTATCGGTTTCTCGAATGGAACAGGCAGCCGGAACACAAGTTCTACGACTACAACTACTACCGCGACAACTGCTCCACCCGCGTGCGCGATGTCCTCGATCGGATTCTCGGCGGCACCGCCCAAGCGCAGCTTGCGTCGACGGGAACCGGGGTGACACTCCGCGATCACACCCGCCGTCTGTTGCAGGAGGACGTGCTGTCCTACACGGGGATCATGCTGGGTCTCGGACAACCCGTCGACCGGCCGATCACGGAATGGGAAGCCGGGTTTCTCCCGGTCCAATTGCAGCGGTCGCTCCGCGGGGTCCGCATTCCGGGGGGCGAGAGGGGGGAAAGGGAGCCGCTGGTGGCCAGCGAACAACGCGTCTACGAGAGTACCATGTTCCCCGAACCGGACGCGCTGCCTCGCTACTGGCCTGCCTTCCTGCTCCTGGGTCTCCTGATGGGAGGCGCGCTCGCCCTCACCGGCCGAACGGCGCCCCGCCCCGCCCCGCGCCAGGGCACCACCCGGCACGCCTTCTTGGGCCTCGCCGCGGCCTGGAGCCTCGTGGCGGGTGTGATCGGGACCGGCCTCGCGGCCCTCTGGTGGCTCACCGACCACGTCACCTCGGCCCGCAACGAGAACCTCTTCCAAGCGAGCCCGTTGAGCCTGGTGATGTTCGTGCTCGTGGTCGGACTGTTCATCACGTCATCGCCGACGTGGAAGCGGCTGTCCCTCTGGGTGGCCGCCGGGGCGGCGGCGCTCTCAGTGGTTGGGCTGGCGGCCAAGCTGCTGCCCGCCATGTACCAGGTCAACGGCGAGATCATCGCGCTCTTCCTGCCAGCGCACCTCGGACTCCTTTACGGCATGTGGCGAGGAAGCCGACCAACCCGGGCCGGCGCGGTCGTGGGGTGACCCGCCCCGCAACGTCGCAGGTGGGGGCGGGGGTCCGACCATGGCTTCTCATGCTTGCCTGCGCCGGCCTCACCGTTCTGGCGTACCCTCCTTTTCATCTCGTCCTACCCTCGTTCATCGCGCTGGTGCCGTTCTATTGGCTCCTCGAGCGGGCCGCCCTCGCGAGGCGGCCAATGGCTCCCCTCCGCGGCAGCGTGTATGGACTCGCCACCGGCCTCCTCACCAGTGTCGCGCTCCTGTGGTGGCTGCTCCCCGCCCTCGGTCGCTACACCGCCAACCCCGGGATCACGTTCGGGCTCGCGATGCTGGTGCTGGGCCTGTGGTGGGGTGTCCTGGGATGGTGGGTGGTCTGGGTCTGGCTCCAGGCGCCACACGTGCCGAGGTGGCTGGTGTTCGCCATCGGGTGGACGGGGATGGAATGGATCATCGGCAATCAAGGACCCTTGGCGTTCCCCTGGCTGGGGCTCGGAACATCGCTCACCAACGCCGGGGCCGTGTTGCTGGTCCAGTGGGCCGACCTCGCCGGGGCCCGGGGGGTTACCCTCTGGCTCGCCGCATCGAACGCCGTGCTCGCCGGGATTCTGGCGCGGCCTCGACACAGCCGGCGGGCCATGGCCGCGCTGGTGCTGAGCGTGGCGGTGGCGTTGGGATACGGGGCGTGGCGATGGCGGACCGTGCCCACGAGGCACGTCGCCCACGTTGGCCTCGTCCAGGCGGCAATCGGACTCGAGACCGGGAGTGATCCGGTTGCCCCGACAGCCGCGGTCGATGCGCTCCTCGAGCGCACCCGGCATGTGTTGCGAACCATGCGGCCCGATCTGGTGGTGTGGCCTGAGGGAGCCGTCACTCTCGACTCCGCTACGACAGAGCGTCCGCACGGCATCTCCACCCTTGTCGCCGAAACGGGCATATCGCTGGTGGTCGGTGCCGTCGCTCCCGCCGCGGCGGGTCGAGGCGGGGGCGGGGGCAGGGACAGGGGAGGCGGTGAGGCCCTGCTCTCGAATAACGCCCGGTTCGTGAGGCCGGGAGAGAATTGGGACGATGCCCGCGTATACCGGAAGCGGCAGCTGGTGCCGCTGGTGGAGCGGGGTCGCTACGCGCCCGGACGGGCGCTTCCGCTGTTTGGGTTGGGCGACGACCAGCTCGGCGTGATGATTTGCTTCGAGGCGGCGTTCGAATCGATCACGCGGGCCTATCGGAAAGCCGGGGCGGACGTGGTGCTCAACCTCAGCAACGATGCTTGGGCCGCGGGGACGCCAGCTCGGTGGCAACACGCCGCGCACCTGGTGATGCGGGCCATCGAAACACGCGCCGGCGTGGGGAGGGTGGCCAACGCCGGGATTGTCATGGCGGTGGATCCCTTGGGCCGCCAGATGGGATGGGATGGGGCTCGCGGCCCGACCGCCACGGTCGTCCCGCTCGAGACCGGCTCGACCGTGCCTCCCTATGTGTGGCTTGGTGATTGGGTTGCGCTTGCGGCCGGCCTGGTGGGCACCGGGTTGACCGTGCTGGGTATCAAGCGAAGGCGCGCCGTGCCGGCGAGCTGAGCTACTGGGTTCCGGTGGGCCGCCAGTTGCCGCGTTCGTCCCGCTCGCGACCGCGCGACGAGATGCTCTCGAGCGAGCCGTCGAGCTTGCCGTGGACCGGGGGCGCGAATCCACGCTCCTGCATGGCCTCGAGAAACACGGCCGTGATCCCGGGGTCGAAGTGGATGGACGCCTTCTGTGACACGTAGCCCAAGGCCTGCTGGGTGGTCCACCCGGCCCGGTACGGGCGGTCCGAGGTCAACGCGTCGTACACATCGGCAACCGTCAGGATCCGCGCAAGGAGCGGGATGTCCTCCCCGGCGAGTCCTTCCGGGTAGCCCGATCCGTCAAACCATTCGTGATGATACAGCACGATGGGGATGGCCGCGGAATAGGTCACAATGGGGCTCAGGATCTTGGCCCCGATGGCCGGGTGCTCCCGAATCGTCTTGACTTCGTCGAGCGTCAGGGGTCCCGGCTTCTCGATGATGGACTGTGGTATGCCGATCTTGCCGATGTCGTGGAGCAACCCGCCGCGCTTGAGGGTGTCCAGCTCCGCAGCGGGAAGGGCCATGCGCTCGCCCAGGGCCAGGGCCAGCGTGGTCACGCGTTCCGAGTGACCGGCGGTCCAGGCGGAATTGGCGTCGATGGTTCGCGCCAGCGCCTTGAGCGCCCCCCAACTCAAGTCATCGAGTTCGCGGACCAGCCGTGTGTTGGAGAGGGCCACCGCCACCTGGTCGGCGAGGAGGCGCGCCTGGAGCAGATCGTCGGAATCGAAGCGGGGGGCGCCGAAGTAATCCAGTACGATGATTCCGGTCAGGGTCTCCTTCCCACGAAGCGGGAGCACCAAGGCACAGGTCCGCCGTGAGGCAACCTCCGGAGCATCGTTCAGGTACGACCGCGGGCCCATGTGGCGTCCCAGGACCAGGTGCCCGGGGCTCTCGAGGAGTTCCTGGATTTCGTCCTCAGTGAGTTCGATGTCGCGGGTGATGTGCAACCGCTCGAGAGTGGCCACTGCCACGTACTTCCACTGCGTGCGGCCGCCGTGGAGCGGCGGGGGCACGGAGATGCTCAACCCGTCGCAGGGCATGATGTCGGAGAAGCGGGACAACACCGTCTCGGTAATGCGATCGGCATCGAGCGCCGACAGGACGGCACGGTCGATCTCGTTGATGGCCGTGAGGGCCGCGAATTGCTTGCCGAGCCTTCGACCCATGTCGTTGAAACTCGTCGCGAGGTCCCCGAACTCATCCCGGCTCCGCACCTGGACCTCGGTGCCGAAGTCCTGGGCCGCCACTCGCTTGGTGCCCTCCTGAAGCCTGAGGAGCGGCTCCATGCTCCGCCGAATCAAGATGTTGCTGAGCAGGAAGACGCCCCACAGGGTGAGCACCAGGATCAGCGGAAAACTGCGCTTGAAGTTGGCCATCGGAGCCAGGGCGGTCGCCCGAGGCTCGCTCACGACGACGGTCCACGAGGGCGACCCGAACCGAAAGCCCAAGAACACCGACCAATGTGCCGCCAGGTGCGGCTCCCCCTGGTCATCCTCCCACACGAAGACCCCGCCGTGCTCGGGTCGCAGCGCGCGCAGGCCAGCCCCCATCGAGGTGGCCGAACGCGGGTTCGAGCAATAGACCGGCCGCGCCGACGGGGTGAACACGCAGAGTTCGGTCCGCGGATCGGCGACCTCGGCTCGCCACATGTGGGACGGTGCGATCTCTGCCCACAGGATGCCCTGCGCCAGGTCGTCCGGGACAACCGCGCGCCCCATCAGGACCGGCGGACGGGGGCCACTCCCGGCGACCTTGAGGAGGAACCGACCCAGGCGGAGGTGGGCAGTGTCCGCCGGCGAGAGAGCGGGGATGGCCACCGTCGTGTCACCATGCGTTTGGCCTTCCACCGCTGAACCTGCGGTCCTGACCACGGCGAAGCGCTGAACCGACGATGAGGACTCGCCGTCTGCCGGACGGGGCACGGTGTCGGCGGCCTCGGTCCCCGCGGCCGCCGCCAGCCTGCCAAGCTCGGGCTCGAGCAACTCCAGGCGTTCGATGATGGCCATGCCCATGGCCTTGCTCGCCTGCGACAGCCGCTCGCGGCTTTGTTCCTCGAGCTGCCCGCCAACATGCCGGTAGGCGACGTATCCCAGGGCGAGGGTTGGGATGAAGGCGCAGAGCATGAACAGGCCCAGGATGCGTCGGGCTACCCGGGTCCTGAGAAAGGTCGACATCCGGAGTGTGCTCATGCGGGCCTCAGTATTTCCATGCCAAACCGATGTAGCCGCCATCTTGGGCGCGGACGATGTCGTCTCGTCCGGGTAGGGACGTCAGCGGCGGGGCGGTTTGGCCATCCTTCCCCATGCTGTAGAGATCAAACCCGGTGTTGATCGGGACCAGAAACCGGTCGCGGCGGGCGCCTTGGGGCACCCGATTGCCGCGGGCGGTCGCGAAATTCAGGTAGCGGTACGGATTGCCCCAGGGGTCCATCAGATTTCCCCGCCCGATGTCGGCCAGCGAGAGCGGCAGGGTGTTGTTGTTCGACTGATACCCGGTGATCTCCGCCTGCAGATTCTCGATCTCCCCGATCGCCCTGGCGTTCCTGGCCCGATCGACCATGTCGTGGTACTCGGGGATGCCCAGCGCGGTGGCGATGCCGATGATCGCCACCACCGCCACCAGCTCGATGAGGGTGAATCCGCGGCGCTGAAGGTGCCGCCAGGCCTCCGGGGCCCGGAGCCTTGTTTCCGCACGGAAAGGAGTTGGGATCACGCCATCGCCTCGGGTCGCTCGGGCCGCCGTCTCGCTTCGATCAGGCCCCAAAACAGCAAATTGGGTGCCTGGCCTAGGTGGCTGCGATACCAATGACTTAGGCGACTTGTGTAGCGTCGCTGAACGGCCCCGCTCATGCATTCCGCGGGAGCAGGGTCCGGGATTCCC
>JBFGLJ010000148.1:0-7280 GCA_041576235.1 Gemmatimonadales bacterium
ATCAGGCCGGTGCGGTGGTCTGCCCGGCCGCCTTGGATCCCGTCCCCACGGCAACGGCGTTGAACGAGAGCCCCCGGTCCTCGGCGCACTCGGTGCACAGGAACACGGTCGGCTTGAGTTTCTCGACCTGGGCCTGGGTGGGCGAACTGGTTGGCGGGGCGGTCCAGGGCACGACGGGCACTCCGCTGATGGTGACGCCGCAGTCGGCGCAGGTGTGGTCTTGGACTTTCGAGACGGGCATGGCTCCTGCCTCCAGCTCGGGTCTTCGCGTCCGGCTCCTGGGGCGGGGTGAATCCCCCGGTGAGAATGATAACGGGTCCGGGGGCCGGAAAGTTCCAGGGCACCCCGGGAGGCGCACTCCAGGGGTTGAGCGGCCTCGGTGTGAGTCAGGCCACGGGGGGCGGGGAGCCGACTATCCACTCGGCACCTGTTGCCTGGCATTCCGCTATTACTCGAGCGAGGCGACCGACGAGACCATTCCCTTCCAGGTCTCGGTCCCGGTGGTCAGGTCCGCGGCCGATGAGCGCATGCCAGAACGCCGGCCTCGAGGCCGGCGTTCTTCTGTCCGGGGTGAACGGCGATCACCGGCGGGATCCCGGTTATTTGACCACAGTGAGTTCAAACGGCATGGCAAATGTCCCCACCAGCTCCACCTGCGGCCGTCCCTTGGTTGGCATCCGGCACAGAATCGCCGTCGCTCCTTCGAGCACCCACGTGACCCCATCGAGGGCGTGGGTCACCGTGAGCCGGTCGGCACCCACGTCGCCCAGATCGCAATCCTGGCCGAACCGGAGGTACCAGTTGTACCCCTTGCCGGTCGTGTCATCCGGTCGGACCCACGTGACCTGCGCGCGGGTGGTCATGGTGCTTCCCGGGTCCATCGCCAGGAAGCCGCCTTCGACTCCTGGATCGGCCGTGCTGAAGTAGCCATCGTCGCACACGTCTTCCGGCAGCCCGGGCTGGTCGGGAAAGTAGAAGCAGAACTTGCGATCGTTCGTGTTCTTGCGCGCGTCCACGAAGAGGTTTCCAATCGCCAGGATCATGGCGTCGGTGTACGCGCCGAGAGTGTCGCTCGTGACCCCGTCGCCGATTGCGTCGCGGAAGGTGGCGCTCACCGGCGTGTCGCTGGGAGCACCCTTCTGTTTGACGCTGAACAGCTCGGACCCGATTCCCTTCTTGCCGCGCGTGGTGGTCACCTCGATGTCGTAGAGGTCCACGTCGGCATCCAACGCAATGGTGATATCCGCGTCGAGATTCTTGTCATCCACGAACGTCGTCTGGTTCACGACGACCTTGGGGGTGCTCTGCCCCGCCAACAGCCACTTGGCTACGGAGCCGTCATCGAACCCGGACCCGATGACCCGGACGACCAGCGTCGTGTCCTGCGGGGCCTCGTTGGGGTTCGCCTCCTTTACCTTGGGGCCCGGGCCGCCACCATTGACGCCCTTGGCAGCGACGATCGAGTGATCAGTCGGGCCGGTTGGCTGTGGCTCGGTACAGGCCAGGAGGCCCACAGATACGCACGCAACGGCGGCCATGCCGCGGAATGGAAGGAAATGTCGCGTTGTCATGGGAACCTCCCGGTCGTTGGACCTCGGTGCGAGGCCAACACAAGTCATCGAATCTGCCGCTTTCTTCATGGCACGGATGTTCCCGCCCGGATGTGCGCTCGGGTGTGGCCGTTCGAGCCCGCTAGCTGATAGGGAGCCCAGTAATACGGGGCGCTGTATCGCTGGCCGGCCAGCATCGCCCGCTGGGCCCGAGCCAGGGCAAGAGCGGGGGAACTTCCCTTCAAATGGCGATAGAACAGGTCGGCAAATGCCGCTGCCCCGGCGTCTGCCACCGGCCAGAGCGTGGCGATCACGCCGCCCGCACCCGCATGGAGAAACGCCTGGGCCAGCGTCGCGTAGTCTTCTCCCTCATTGAACGCGGTCGAATGGGCCCCTCCGACTCCGGTCTCACAGCCGGACAGAAACACCAGCCGAGCGCCGATGGGCAGGCTCAAGAGCTCGTGCACCTCGAGCCGTCCATCATCGGCTGGATCACCGCCGTTCTCCCGGGCCAGCTCGAGACGGGAGAACATCGGGTTCTGGATGTTCAGGATGCCGTGGGTAGCCAGATGGACCAGGCCGTCGCCTTCGAGGGCCTGTCGTACGCTCGGCTCGGTGGCTCGAGGACCGACGTATCGATTGGTCACTCCACCCTCGGCGGTCACCGCCTGGAGTTCCGATCGCGTCGCCGGCAGCCGGTCGGGGAACGGCGCAAATGCCGAGGCTGTGGTTGCGCGAGCGCTGTCATCCTGGCGCTCGGCCAGCACCGGGAGCGCCGCCGCGGAAGGCAGCACGCGGATGGAGAAGTCCTGGATGAGGGAACGGCCGGTGGTCCGATCCTTGAGTGCCGCAAACGGCAGGTACACCAGCACCCGGTGCGGGACGATGACGATGTCATCGGCGCTGCTCAGCAAGCCTGTCCTGAGCAGTGGCTCGATCAGGGCCTCGTGCAGCGCTTCGAGCACCCGGTCTAGACGCTCGCCCGGGCTATCGTCTCGCGACATCAACTCGCGGGCAAGCCGCACCCGGCTGGTGAGGTTCTGAGCGGTGACCCGGCTCTCGAGGGCGTGGACCTCATCGCGCGACACCACGAAGATGACCACGTGCCCTCTCAAGGGGACGAAGTATTCGATCACCAGCTGGTCCGGACCCAGTGCGGCCCGGACGGCGTCGACATCGGTGCGGGCGCCGCCAAGAAAGGCGGCCCGATCGCGGTCGGTCTCCGCCACCTGCACCAGCAGGCCCTCGTACTCGCGCCGGGCCCGCTGCAGCCGGTCGTACAAGGCTGCCAGTTCCCGCGACTGGTCCGCTGTGCGTTGAGTGGACGGGCTCTCTTCGATGTAATCGATGCTCTCGACCAGCCGGTCGATCTCGCTCAGGAGCATCTCGCCTTCGGAGAAGGCACGGGTGTGAGGTGAGAGAGCCGGCGTCGACGGACCCGCAGCCGAGAGCCGTTCGAGCAAGACCCGGCCCCGGGCGGCATCGGCGACGCCGAACGCCTCGTCTATCTGACCCAGCCGGAGCAGCACAGCAATGAGTTGGGAGTAGACCTCGCTCTTGTCGGCGACGAACGCGGTGCGCAACACCCCTGAGCCGAAGTTCCCTCGGACCCCCTCGACGGTCGCCAAAGCACGGCGACCGGCTGCCGCAGCTTCGCCGGTCTTCCCCAATCGCTCCAGCGCCCGCGACTCGAGCAGCCGGGCTTCCCATTCGGCGGCATAACCACCCCGCATCAGGTCGGGCTCGATGCGCTCGATGGCCCCGAGGACATCGGGCGAGCGGCGGTGCCGGTCGGCGATCCGGGCCTGGGTGAGACCCAGGTCGACCCGGGCAATGCGGGCCCCGAGGTCGCCGGCCAGGGAGCGGGCCTCGGCCAGTCTTTTCTCGACCCCGTCACCATCCTCCAGTCGGTCGAGGATCTCCGCGAGGATGAGGAGATCGCCTAGCACCTCCATCGGCGCTCCGGCGTCGCGGTGAATCTTCAACGCCTCGAGGGCCGATCTGCGCGCCCGGTCAAGGTCGCCCAAGCTGACGTAGATGTCCGCCTCGCCCCGGAGGTCCACCCCGGTCTCGATGTCGAGCCCCAACTCGGCGTTGATGGTCTTAGCCGAGTCGTACGACTCGAGGGCACGGGGGAAGTCGCCGGCGGCGCGGTAGAGTTCGGCCATGGCTTCGAGGATACTGGCCTGCTCCTGCTCCAGTCCCTGACGGTTTGCCACGGTGAATGCGCTGTCCAACGCCGTGAAAGCCCGCCCCGGGTCGCCCAGGGCGGTGTAGGCGGTCCCGAGTTGTCCGAGGGCGCTCTGGGTGCCGGTGCCGTAGTCGATGCTTTGATAGAGGGCGAGTGCCCGATGGAGCAGCGGGATGGCGGCCTTGGGATCGCCCAGCCGGATCTCCAGCATCCCGAGATTGGTCAAGGCGTTCCCTTCGAGACGGATCTCGCCGAGGTCGGCCATGGCTGCTTGCATCCCTGCGAACCCCGCGCGGGCCTCACCGAACTGCCCCAATTCGGTCTGGACCAGTGCCAGGTTGCCGAGCGCGGTTGCTCTATCGCGGCGGCTGCCTGTTTCGCCGGCGACCGTGATGGCCTGTTCGAAGTGGTGCTCGGCATCCGAGAGCCGGTTCTCGATCCAGGCTTGGAGTCCAAGGGCATTGTAGGAACGGAAGTACTGATCGGTGAGGGAATGCTGCCGCTTGAGCGCGAGGGCGGCCTCGCCGACCTGCCTCGCCTGCTGATGATCCCCTAAGCGCCAGCGGGCCAATCCGATCCAGGTGAGGGCCCGGGCCTCGGCGGCTACGGCGCCTTCTTCCTGAGCCTTTTCGCGGACCCGCTCCAAGACAGCTGCCGCGCTGTCGTACTCCCCCGAGAAATAGATCGCCTCCGTGACGGCAAAGACCGAATCGTATCCGCTGAGGAACTCGATGGAGTCCGCGCCCCCCACGCGATTTGGCGGGTCTCTGGCTGCGGGCTGACCCCGGTCCAGGCCGGAGCAGGCGGCAAGGCACAGGCAAAACGCGAGTCTTGCCGTAGGGCGAGAGCTCATGGTCGTATCGTGAACTCCCGCACGCCGGTGGTTGAGGACCGGGCGTTTTCGAGAAGGGCATCAACATACCAGAAGTACCGATGGCCCGACTGAAGACCGACGCCACGCGGCGGCACCAGGCTCGTGTCTGGTGTTCCCGCAGTCCACACCACATCCCCGTTCTCGTCTGTCACGGTCAGGACGTAATGCACATCGGGGCCCTCGCTCCGCCACAGGAACACCAGGCTGTCGCCAAGAATTGGAGCCCCTTCGGCCGGTGCCACGGCGGCGAACTGTTGGACGCCCTCGGTTCCCGGTCCGCGGATCGGCGTTTCAGCGGGCCCGGTTCCTTGGCCGGGAAGGAGGAGGAACACAACGACCGCGGCGGCAGCGGCCGGAATGGCCACGGCCGGCCAGCGGCGAGGCCGGACAGTCGCTGTAAGCTCCGCCGCTTCCGCGACGTCCTTGCGGCACGCGGCGCAGGCCAGCAGATGGCGCTGTGCCATACGATGCTCCTCCGCCGACGCCGCCTGCCCCAAGTAGGCCGAGATGAGTTCGGGGGTGAGATGCTGATTATCTACCAAGGCCACATCCTCTTCTCCCAACGGAGTTCTGTCTCCTTCTATGACACGGATATGCCACTGCGGCCGTGCGGCCGATCATTGCTCGGTGATACCGCGGGCTTCGAGTCCCTCACGCAGCCGGGCCAAGATGGTGTTCAGTCTTCGGTGCACCTGCCAGCGGGAGCCCAGGCCCACCATCGGTCCGATTTTGGCCAACGGCATGTCGTCCTCGAACCGGAGCGTCAGCAGCAGCTGATCGACGACCTCGAGTCTCCCGACGACACTGCTGAGCGCGGTTCGTCGTTCCTCTCTTATGACTTCCACCTCGGGGTGGGGACGTCTTCCATCCTCCATCCGCTCCCAATCGATCTCGCCTGCGACGAGGTCCACCAGATTCCGTCTGGTGATCTGCTCGATGGATCGGTCGGTACCTCCGTGCGGGCGCGCTTGGATCCGGCCGTGGGTGTGGCGGTGGTGGTCGACACACAGGCGGCGAGCGACGACGACCAACCAGGTGGTGAACTTCCCCCGACCGTCCGCTCCGAATGCTCGGAGGCGGCGGAAGTCGTTCTCGCGGAGCTGGTCCAGGATGAAAGCGTAGTGATCCATGGCCTCGTCGTTATTGGTGGCCGTCCGGCGGGCGGTGTCGAGCAGGAGCCTGCTGTACACCTCGAGAAAGCCCGCCCAGGCATGACGCCGGGCCACGTCGTCGGCTGCGTGCAACAGAGCGGCGAGCCCAGATGGAAGGTGTGCGACCACGCGCGACCGCCTTTGGGGTGCCACCCCATTGGGCCGCTCGTTCGGTGAGAGGATCGTGAAAGAAACCTGAAGATTTCTTTGGCGACACGTTGATGCAGGCATGCTGGGCTCGGTGTCGACGCGGCCCGTGCGAGGGGCGGTTCCACGAGGAACCGCCCGTCTGCAGGATACCCGGGTCCGGGCCATGGCGTTCCAGCTGTGTTCCCGGCGCGATCCGTGGCCTAGTGCAACGAGATCCGTGAGTTGACTCGCATTCCGGTGTGGTTGATCCGCCAGTTGGCGTGCGCACTGAACGCGGCGTCCGCACCGCTGGCCCGCGTCAGCTTCCCGTGGGCCCGATACCCGAAGGCGTTGGCATTGACCGGACCGGAAACGAATACATCGTTATCTGTGGCGTTGAGATCGGACACACCCCTCGCCAGCGGCGCAACGCTGGTAAATAGGCCGCAATTGAAACCGATGAATGGCCAAACACTGGTCGTGAGGTTTCTCCCCTGAACGTGCCGCAACACCCGCTGTCCACCGTTGGCGTGGACCTCTTGGAACGGAACGAGGTCGAAGTCGAAGGTCCAGGTGCAGAGCTCGGCCGGATCGAAGCCGATGTAGACGCTTGTCCCGGCCTTGAAATCCGGCCACCCGACTCCGATCGACGATTCGCCGCGCATCACGATGCCCGATGCGGCCGGGGCGTTGTCGATGGTGAACGCGGGAGCGTGAGAGACGTCAATCCGGGCGGTGGGAGAGGTGGTGTGATCGCTGCAGCCGACGGCGAACAGTGCCATGAGACCCAGCGCGAGGCCAATGGTACGCATGAGAGCCCTCCTCGACAGGGAACCGTGGAACCAGCCCGGCGACAGCTGTACCGCTCCAGCGCGATCAGACTGCCGTCCGGTCTTCTCTGTAACACGGATGTGTCGAGCGGGGTGTGCGCCCGTGGTGGAAGGTGTGGATGAAGTGCTAGACGACCTGCCAGATCTCGCGCTTCCCGCCGGTCACCAGCTCGGTGTAGCCGCTCATCGCCTCGCCGAGGCCCGGGTTCTTGCTCCGTCCCTCGAGGATGTCGAAGTAGGTGCTCACCTGCTCCACCTCCATCTCCACCGCGATGGTCCAGGTGGTGGCCACCGCGTCCGACAGGACCCGGGCGCTGCTGGCCCCCATGGCCTGGAAGTGCGGGACGGCAGCCTTCAACTTCTCGATCAGGTCCTTCCCCCGGCCGGGCTTGGCGTACATGGTGTTGCGGATGACGTACATGGTGGTCCTCCGTGGCAGTGGCTCACGTCGAGGACTCCACGATACCACGTGGGATGGCCCGTGGGAAAGGCGCCGCTCGAGTGGGCCCAACTCCGTCGGGTGTGACAACTGCCGGCCGAGGACTCGACGGCCCC
>JBFGLJ010000149.1:0-7261 GCA_041576235.1 Gemmatimonadales bacterium
CAGCGGTGATGAAGGCGCTCACCGAGGGCAAGGTCTCCGCGACGACGGGTCGTGGGCGGGGGCGGGGGCGGCCCTCATAGGCCCACCCACACGGTCTTGAGTTCGGTGTAGTTGGCCAGCGCCTCGCGCCCCAAGTCGCGGCCGAAGCCCGAGTGCTTGTAGCCCCCGAATGACGCAGCCGGATCGTAGGCGTTGTAGGTGTTGACCCACACGGTCCCGGCCTGGATGGCCGCGGCGACGCGGTGCGCCTTGGCGATGTCTCTCGTCCAAATCCCCGCCGCCAGCCCGTACATCGATTGGTTGGCCAGATGCACCGCCTCATCCATGTCGTCGAACGGGAGCACCGCCAGCACCGGTCCGAAGATCTCCTCTTTGGCGATGGTCATCTCCGGGGTCACGGCATCGAAGACCGTCGCCTCCACGAAGTAGCCCTTGCCATTCACCTGGGCGGGACTCCCCCCGGCGACGATCGTGGCGCCCTCGGCTTGGCCCTTTTGGATGTAGCCCAGGACCCGCTCCTGCTGAGTCTTGGATACGATGGCTCCCAGCCGGGTGTCCTTGGCGAAGGGATCGCCGGGCGTGAGCCTCTTGGCCCGCGCGGCGACTTCCTCGACCACTTGGTCCTTGACGCTGCGCTCCACCAGGAGCCGGCTCCCGGCGGCGCAGACTTCGCCCTTGCCGTAGAAGATGCCGGTCTGGGCGCCACGGACCGCCGAGCGGAGGTCGGCGTCCGCGAAGATGATGTTGGGGCTCTTGCCGCCAAGCTCCAGACTGACCCGTTTGAGATCGGTGGCGGCCTCGCGCATGATGGTGCGGCCAACCTCGGTCGACCCGGTGAAGGCGATCTTGTCGACCAGGGGATGGCGGACGAGCGCTGCACCGGCGGTGGTGCCGTAACCGGGCACGACGTTCAGGGCGCCCTCGGGCAGGCCGGCCTCGCGGAAGAGTTCGGCCAGCACCAGCGCGGTCAGTGGGGTCTCGGCGGCGGGCTTGAGCACCACCGTGCATCCCGCGGCGAGCGCTGGGGCCACCTTCCACGTGGCCAGGTTGAGGGGAAAGTTCCAGGGGACGATCGCGGCCACGACCCCCACCGGTTCCCGGAGCGTATAGGTAAAGAAGGGCCCGTCGACCGGGACGGTCTCGCCGGTGATCTTGTCCGCCCACCCGGCGTAGTACTTGAGGGTCTCGACCGTCATGGACACGTCGATCTTCGACTCGAAGAGCGGTTTGCCGTTCTGCTGGGTTTCGAGGTGTGCGACGTCACCGAGACTTTCTTCCAGCAGCGTGGCGGCGCGCTGGAGAACGGCCCCGCGTTTCCGTCCGGACATGGTGCGCCAGGCGTCCGAGTCGAAGCAGGCCCGCGCCGCGCGCACGGCGGCATCGACGTCGGGCGCATCGGCCTCGGCGACGCTGGCCACCACTTCCTCGGTAGCCGGATTGAGGACGTCGAAGCGCTTGCCGCTCGCGGCAGCCTCGAAGGCGTTGTTGATGAAGAGGTCGGTGCGCATTACTCGGCTTTGAACGCGGCCATGCGTTTCTCCACGTACGCCGCCAAGCCTTCCTTGGCATCCGTCGATTGGAAGAGCTGCTGCTGGAGCTCGCGTTCGATGCTGAGCCCGCTTTCGAAGGGCACTTCGGAGCCCGACTGGACGGCGCGCTTGATCAACCCGACCGCCTTTGCGGCCTTGTTCGGCGGGCAGAATTGCTTGGCATACATGACGACGTCATCCCAGAACGTGTCCTTCTCGAAGATCTTGTTGACGATGCCCAGCTCCTCGGCGCGCTCGAAGGAGTAGGTCTCGCCGGTGGCCATCAACTCGATGGCGCGCGACTTGCCGACGATACGGCATAGCCGCTGGGTCCCGCCGGTGCCCGGCAGCACGCCCAGGTTGACCTCCGGCAGGCCGATCTTGCCGGCGTTGCGCCGGGCCAGCCGGATGTCACAGGCCATGGCGATCTCGAGGCCGCCACCCACCGTGTGCCCGTTGAGGGCCGCGATGGTGAGCTTGGGCGTGTGCTCGAGACGATTGAGGGTCTCGTTCGCATGGAGACAGAAGAAGTACTTGAACCGCGGAGTGACGCTATTCAGCATGCCGATGTTGGCGCCGGCGGAGAAGAACTTGTCTCCATGGCCACGAAGGAGGATGACGTGCGCCTCCTCGGCCATCCGCGCGTCCAGGATGGCGGCGTCCAGCTGCCGCATCATCTCATACGTATAGGTATTGGCGGGTGGGTCGTTCAGCGTGACAACGGCGAGGCCGTCCTTCACCTCATAGTCCACCAGCACTTGATCGGTGGGGGCGGGCGCCCCCGGGCGTGGAGTCATGGTCGTAGCCAAGGGATTCATCCTCCTTGCGAGGCGGCCACGGCGGCGGCCGCGTGGGGGGTGTGGGTCTGGTAGCCATCCATGAAGAGGCGAGCCATCTCCTCCGCCAACTCATCGGGTGGGATGGGTCCGGCGGGATGGTACCAGGTGTAGATCCAGTTCATCATGCCAAACAGGGCGTAGGCGGCAACCTGTGGTCTGACCGCGGGGCTCGGGAGCGCCTCGAGCAGCTCGGTCAGGAACGCGACGTACGCTCGCTTGCGTTGCCGAATCTGAGCGGCCATCGTCCCGGTCAACTCTTCGTCCTCGTGCGACAAGACCTTCATCTCGGCGACATGGCTGGCGAAAAACACGACGTGATGCTGAATGAACGCGCCGAGGCGACGTTCGGGGTCGCTGGCGTGGGCCACCGCGCGCCGCGCCCCACTGGCGACCTGGCCCAGGCAGCGATCCTGGATCCTGAACAGCAGCTCATGCTTGCTCGGGACATAATGGTACATGCCCGAGAGGCTCAGCCCGGTGGCACGCGACAGGTCGCGCATGGAGGTTCCGTGAAACCCCCGCTCGGCGAAGATCTTCGCCGCGTCGGCCAGCAAGCGGTCCAATCGGGAATCGAAATCGGTCACAGTCCGTCCGAACGTTCGTTCGGCCGGAACCTAGTTTTGCAACTCCAAGCCGTCAAGCGGCTTAACATGGCGGCCTCTCCGGCGTCTTCCTGTCAGCCATGAGCGCGCCCGCCACGCCGCCCCACCCCCTCGATGACGCCGCGCTGGTCGAGGCCTACCGCAACGGCAGCGAGGCGGCGGCGAGCGAGTTGGTGGCGCGACACGCCCGGCCGGTTGCGAGGTTTCTCTATAGCGCGGGAGCGCGAGAGAGCGATGTCGAAGACCTGGTCCAGGAAGCCCTGTTTCGGGCGTTTCGGCGGTTGGAATCGTGGCGCGGGGAGGCGACCTTCCGGAGCTGGATCTTCTCGATTGCGCGCAACCTGCTTCGGGACGAGTTTCGAAAGCGAAAGGGCAGGCAGGTCCTGCCGCTCGACGATCGGGACATGCCGAGCGCCGATGATCCGGCCGGCGAGTTGGACGCGGCCGATGCCGAGGCCCGGCTTCGGGACGGGCTGATGACGCTCCCGCGCTTGCAGCGTGAGGTCTTCGTGCTGCGGGTCGAACAGGGATCGACTTATGATGACATCGCCGAGGCCCTCGGGACGACGCCGGGCGCAGCCCGCGTTCACTATCATCACGCGGTGAAACGGTTGAGAGATCTGATATCATGACCCAAGACGGTTGCACACGGCTCTCGGAGAAGATACCGGACGTGGCGCGGGGCCTCGGGCGCTGGACCGACCAGGAGGCCGCCCACCTCGGTGAGTGCGCCGCGTGCCAGGCCGAGTGGCGGCTGGCCCAGACGGCGATCCGGCTGGGCCGTCGCGCGGAGTCCATGGTCGATCCGGAGCGGGTGGCGCTGGCCGTCACCCGGCGCCTCTGGGCAGCGCCCCGGCGGCCACGGCTGGTGCGTCGTGTCGTGTGGGCAGGCGGCATCCTGGGGGCGGCCGCGGCGTTGGCGTTGGCGCTCCGCACGGCCGCGGCGCCGGGCGTGCGTCCGGACCCGCCAGCAACGGTGACGAGCCTGGCCTTGGATCTCCCGGGGTTGGACAGTCTGGACGTTCATGAACTCGAGTGGGTACTCGAATCCATCGATGAGCCAATCGCTGCGGGGTCGACACTCGAGGCGCCCGGCATCGAAACCCTTGAGGACCCGGAGTTGGAACGCCTCTTACGGGCGTGGGGGGAGGAAGGCTAATGCGTCGACTCGTGTTCATGCTGTTCGGGCTGTGCCTCGCAGCCGCAGCCCCACCGCTCTCACGCGCCGACCAGACGCTCCAGGCGCAGGACCGGACGCGGGCGGACATGATCCAGGCCATCGAGCAGCGGTTTTGGGGCCGGATCGTCGAAGACTTGGGCCTCGACGGCCAGCAGGCGCAACGCTTGCGAGCCACGGTGCGGGAATACGCGAGTCGGCGTCGCGACCTCGAACGCCGGGAGCGAGAACTCAAGCAGGCGCTCGCGCGGCAGCTCCGGCCTGGAATCGCCGCGGACCAGGCACGCGTTGCCGAACTGACCGACGCGCTCCTCACACTCAAAGTCGAGTACGCGCAGTCCTTCCGAGACGAGCATCGGGCCGTCGGCGCGTTTCTCGACCCGGTCCAACAGGCCCAGCTCCTCGCGGTCCGCGAGCGGCTGATGCAGCGCATCCGCCAAATCCAACAGCAGCGCCAGCGCCAGCAGCGCGGCACCGATCGAATCGATCGCGATCCACTGAATCCATAGCGCCTAAGGCGCTGCCCACCATCGAAAAGCCACTACCGCCCCCATAGGGCGGCCGCTAGCTTTCGCCCAGGAGCTTCCTTCTTCTATAGGTGGAGGGCCGGATGCGGCGTACCGCGGGTCTCTGGGCGCTGGTGACGGGTCTGGGCGTGCTCGTCCTCACGGGCCAAGACCAAGGGACAGGCGCGGGGGCGGGGGCGGGGGCGGGGGCGCTCGTCTACCGCATACCCATCACCGGCACCATCGAGAACGGGCTCGCTCCGTTCGTCGCCCGGGCGGTCCGCGAGGCGCATGAAGCCGGCGCGGCAGCGGCCTTCCTGGACATCGATACCCCCGGCGGGCGGGTCGACGCCGCCGAGCGCATCGCCGATGCGATCCGGAAGACGGATCTCTCCGTCTATGCCTATGTGAATCCGCGAGCCTACAGCGCCGGCGCCCTCGTCGCTCTCGCGTCCGATGGCATCTACATCCGCCGCGGCGGCGTCATCGGTGCGGCGACCCCGGTCGATGGCGGTGGAACCAAGGCCCCCGAGAAGATCGTGTCCGCCATGCGCGCCGAGTTCAGAGCCCTCGCCGAAGAGCAAGGACTCGATCCGGCGGTGGCCGAGGCCATGGTCGACGAATCCATCGCCATCCCGGGTGTGGTCGAGGCGGGCGAGCTGCTCACCTTGAGCACCAACGAAGCCATCGCGCTGGGATTCGCGCGGGGGGAAGCGCCCGACCAAGCCGCTTTCCTCTCGGCCATCGGGCTCGCCGGAGCGCGGGTCGTCACCCCCGAGATCAATTGGGCCGAGGGCCTGGTGCGGTTCCTGACCAATCCCATCGTCGCGCCGCTCCTCTTGTCCCTGGGCATGTTGGGGCTGGTGTTCGAGATCAAGACCGGCGCCTTCGGCCTGGGCGGTCTGGTGAGTCTCGGAGCGCTGGGGTTGTTCTTCGGCTCGAACCTCCTCATCGGACTCGCTGGCTGGGAGGAAGTGCTGCTCTTGGCCGCGGGACTGATTGCGGTGGCGATCGAGGTGTTCATCATCCCCGGATTTGGGGTTGCTGGGGTTGTGGGCATCCTCTTCATCGGGGCGTCCGTGGTGATGGCGATGTTGGGCAACATCCCAACCCTCGGGGACGTCTCCACCGCGGTCGCCGTGTTGGGCGCCGCCGTGGTGATCACCTTGGCCGTCTTCTTCGCCTGGTTCCGTCATCTTCCCAGTAGTAACCGCTTTAAGGGGCTCCTCCTGAGAGAGGGTCTCGATCGAGAGGGCGGATTCATCTCCGCGCCGGAACGGAAGGATTTGATCGGACAGATCGCCCTGACGACGACCGACCTCCGGCCGGCTGGGACCGCGCGCGTCGGTGATGAACGCATCGACGTGGTGAGTGAAGGCGATTTCATCGCGTCGGGCCGTGCGGTCAAGATCCTACGTGCGGAGGGCTACCGGCTCGTCGTTCGCGAAGAAGGCGCCGCTTGAGGCGTTTTCCACCAGATAGTGGAGTGTTGACGTGCAAGAATTCTCGCAGTTGGGTCCAGCGTTGTTGTTGTTGTTGGTCTTCTTCGGCATCGTGTTTCTCTTTCTTGTTTTCCGGTTCATTCCGATCGGACTCTGGATCACGGCGCTGGCCTCCGGCGTCCGCGTGTCGTTTGGGACGCTCTTCGGGATGCGGTTTCGGAAGGTGGTTCCCAGCGCCATCGTGAATCCGATGATCGCCGCCCATAAGGCCGGCCTCAAGCTTCCCATCAACTCGCTTGAGGGTCACTATCTGGCCGGCGGCAGTGTCGACCGGGTCGTGCGGGCCCTCATCTCGGCGGACAAGGCTGGAATCCCCCTCGATCTCAAGCAAGCCACCGCCATTGATCTCGCTGGGCGGGATGTGTTCGAGGCGGTGCAAGTCAGTGTGAATCCGAAGGTCATCACCACCCCCAAGGTCGCGGCGATGGCGAAGGACGGCATTCAACTGCTCGCCATGGCACGGGTGACGGTCCGGGCCAACATCAACCGGTTGGTGGGTGGGGCAGGGGAGGAAACGATCCTTGCCCGTGTCGGCGAAGGCATCGTGAGCACCATCGGGTCATCGCCGACGCATAAGGCGGTCCTGGAAAACCCCGACAGCATCTCGACCACGGTGCTGTCCAAGGGACTCGATGCGGGGACCGCGTTCGAGATCCTGTCGATCGACGTGGCCGACGTCGACGTGGGGAAGAACATCGGGGCGGAGCTGCAGACCGATCAGGCGGAGGCCGACAAGCGCATTGCCCAGGCGAAGGCCGAGGAGCGGCGGGCACTGGCCGTCGCGATGGAGCAGGAGTTCGTTGCCGAAGCGCAGCAACAGCGCGCTCGAGTGATCGAGGCCGAGGCGCAGGTGCCGCTGGCGGTGGCGGAGGCCTTCCGATCCGGCCGGCTCGGAATCATGGACTACCAGCGGTATCTCAACATCCAGGCCGACACGACCATGCGGAAGTCGATCGCGGGCGAGAGCGACGCTGCGGGAAGGCCCCCCGGAAAGCAGGACGCCTAGGCATGGAAGACTTCGGCGCCCTGTTTTGGATTGCCGCCTTCTGGCTGTTCGCCAGCTTCATCTCGGCCCAAAGGAAGCGGCGCCAACGCGGCGGGCGCCC
>JBFGLJ010000150.1:0-7173 GCA_041576235.1 Gemmatimonadales bacterium
AGGCTGCGCACGAGGGTTACTTGCCGCCCCCGCCCCCGCCTCCGCCCCCGGCCCCGCTGCCCGGGGCGGTGCGAGTGCGGGTCTGCTCGGCCTCGCGTAGGAGCCGGTTCATGAGCTCGATGTGCTCTGCATCGGTGAGCCGTCCCGGTTCCGCGAACTTCGACCACAGCTCTTCGTTCGTCATCTCGCGGTGGCAGCCCATGCACAGGCCCGTGCGGGTCAGACGCTCGCGCTCGTCGGCGGACAGGGCGCGCGATAGCGGCCAGTGCGTCCCCACGGTCTGGACCTGTCTCCCGGCGCTGTCGACGATCGTGGACCAGTCGAAGTCCAGCCCTTCGATCGCTTCGATCTGGACTTGGTGCCGGCGAGGGATGATCTCTCCGGTCGCCTGATTCATCAGGTCTTCGACGATCGGCGTGGCATAGCGCGACTGGAACACGCCGCCCGAGATGCCCAATCCCAGGGCCTTGGGGTTGTTGTGGCAGCTTTCGCAGGTCCGGGCCTTGCGTTGTGCTGAGTGTGGCTGGACCGGCGCCATGTCGATCGCCAGCGGGACATGATCCTGTCCTGCGGCCTTCGCTTCATCTCTCGCACGCGCGATTTTGTTGACCACTACTGGCTTTCCATCGCGTCCGAAGACCGTGTAGACCACCTGGCAGCCCGGCATGAGCGGAGTCACTCGCCCCTCGCCGTTGATCCCGAGCACCGGCTCTTCCCAGCGGAGATAGCTGCGGGTCTCGAACACCTTGCCGGGACTCGCGATGCCGGGTGTGCCCAGGTGTGATTCGGCGGTTTGGCCATCGGTCGTGCGCTGCGAGCCGGACGCAATCCAGTCGGTGTCGGTGTATGCGTTGCCATCCTGGTCCACACCGTACTTCACTTGCACGTGGCACCCGTAGCACTGGGGCACCCACGACGCATGACACGCGTAACACTCGAGCTTGTTGGCATGGGCTTCCACCCGTGCCATGGCGACCTCGGCATTGGGGCTCCGCCAACTCCCCTCGTCGGCGATCTTCTTGAGCACTGGGGCCTTGAAGTCCACGCCCGTGGCCGAGTGCACGATGACCTCGTCGCCCTGACGAACGACGTTGCCAAACGCATTGCCTCGCGCTGTCAGCAGGTATCCATCGCGCGCGTCGTACTGCGTCCCGAAGATGCGGTGTTCCGGCCCGGGATCGCTGGCCAGGCCACGCGCGGTGTTCGGCAATTCACGACCGAACTCTTCGCCGAAGCCGATGGGGAGCTCCCACGGATACGCGTCCGGGGTTCCATGGCAATCGGCGCACTCGACCTCGACCTGGGCCAGCGTGGTGCCGAAGATGTTCCCGTCGCCGTGGAAGTCGATCGTTGTGTGGCAGTCCTGACAGAGCAAGCCGCCCCGGGGATTCTCCGGGCGACTCTCGATTTGGTGGTGGAGATCGTCCGAGATGAACAGGTACTGTTTCGTGTGAAGCGGCGGCTGCTTCCCGCCGGTCTTCGTGAAGGGGCTCCCATAGGGAAACTCCATGAGGCCCTGATAGGTCACCCCGATTCTCTTCCCTCGGTTATGGCACGAGTTGCACGACTCGACGGGGATCCCGTTTCCTGCCTCGCGGGTGCCGTGGATCCGGTGGCTGAGCATGTGCCCTGGTTCCTCGGGGTCGATAGTCGGGTCCGACCCCTCGTAGTACCCTTCATTCCCGTACAGGATATGGCACGCCGAGCATCCCATGCCGCGGTAGTCCCCCCGTCGCTCACGTCCCCGAACCGCCACATGGCACCGCTGGCACTGCTGTCGCTGATAGGTGAAGCCGGCGAGATCGGGGTTCCGCTCCACCTCCGCGACCGACGGGCTCGGGATCTGCTCGAGCTTGGTGGGGAACTGGGCGGGGTAGGCCGCGATGAACGCGGTCATGTATTGCTTGTAGGCATCCGTCCCCACGGCCGGGACCTGGCCGTCCTCATCGGCAACGGCATAGTTGCCCCAGGGGACCCGGTAGTTCTGGACTTCCCGGATGCCCCAGGTGTGGAGGTTCCCTTGGATCTTCCCCGCCTCCGTGTTCATGAGCGCGCGCTCGAGGCGGTAGGCGTAACCCTGGTGGCACTGCCCGCACGTCCGATCCGCGATCCACATCGACCCGGGATCGCGGTAAAACTCGGCTGGGCCCGAGGACGCGAGAGCGGCTGGGGTGCCGGTGTGGGCCCCGGCGACATCCGTCGCCCCCGGGGTCCCGCCGTGACAGACGACGCAGCCGCCGGGGTCTCCGTGAGCGGCACCGATCGCTGCCAGCTGCACCATCATGCCGCTGCTCTCCTCCCGGATGGACTCGATCCCCTCATGGCAGCTCAGACAGCCGAGTTCCTGCGCCCGCTCGGCGGTCGTCGTCATCTCGCGAAGATCCCGGGGCGGGGTCGGGGTCGGCTCAGGCGTGTCCGGTGGAGCTTCGCCCCCACAGGCCGTGAGTCCGGCGACCAGCGCCAGTCCGATGAGTCCGCGAACCCTTCGCGTGGGAGTCGCCCTCGGCGACGGTGTGGCATCGAAGTCCGGCCTGGAGTTCTGGATCACGGCAGCCTCCAGCTGAAGTCCAAATCGAGACGGACACGCTTCTGAAACTCGTCCTCGCCCGGCCGTCGGCTCCATAGCGTCCACAGGCGGGCCCGGGCGAAGCTCAGGTACTGCACCGAGACACCGACAAGGTGCCCCCTGAAGTTCGTGGCGTCCAGAAAGTCGTCCTGGACGACTGCCGAGAACACCGATTCCTGCCCCACATCCTGATAGCGGTACTCGGCGCTCCAATCGCCGACGTCGCCGAGGCTTCCTACCATGGCCCCAACGGCAATGGCGTTGTCGTCGAAGCCGTCTGCGGCTGACGCGTTGACCACGTACTCCGCCGAGGCCCTGAGCGGAATGTCGAGTCCGGTGTACGTGATCGCTCCGTGCGCCTGAACGATGTCGAAGTCGGAGGCGAAGACGAGAGGATTGCCGCTCGCGTCGAGAATGAGCGCGTTGCCTTGGTTCTGGCCGACGTACGCCGCCGTCGCCGACGTGTCGAAGTCCCCGTAGAAATAGCCGCCGAGCGCCGCGTCGACCCTGATGTCTTCGGCTGGCTCGAGGCGTGTCGAGGCCTGGAAGGCGAAGATATTGACATCGGAGTCGTTGCCCCGCGTCAGGAGCAGGAACCCGCCGGCTGCCAGCCGAAGCTCGGGGACGGGTTCGAACACGGCGGCCAAGCCTTCTGGATGCACGTCGGCGTCCCACACCAACTCGGAGTACCCGGCCGGCATGCGAAACGGGTTCTGGAACTTGCCTCCCCACACGGAGAGTGGCTCGTCTGTCGGCGCCGTCCACCGCACATACGCGCGATCGAACGCGAAGCGTGCCCGTTGGAAGCCCTGGCCCAGGTCGATGTACGGCGAGTTGGGATCGTTGGGGTTGGGTTCCGTGGACAGGCGGGCACCGACCGTGAACCCGGACCCCAGGTCACCCTCGGCGCCGACCCGCAGCCGTATTCGCGCTCGCTCGCGATTGGGGTTCGCGCGCCGGTCTCGGTCCATGGCACCCCGAAGCCGCAGGTCGCCAAACGCCGTCCATTTCTGTTCGTCGTCTGACGAGGCGTCCTGAGGGTGGGCGGTCAGTGGGGCCAGGAGACCAAACGCGAGAACGAATACGAACGCGGTGGAGAACCTGCTCGTCGGCAGTCTCATCTGAGTCCTCGTGGTGGACACCAGCCGTGGGCTTCGCCGGCCCACAACGCGATTGAATAGGTTGTTGAAAGGGACAATTTCAATCTATCATCTACACCGGAGACCGTCGAGCCTTCTCGGTGCAATCCCGAACAAACTATTTGCGTTTGCGCGATGGCACTATCAACGGCTCGATTCTCCCAACCACACCGACGAGGCGGCGACGCCCATGCAAGCACTCTGGCTCGAGCATCGAAAACTCACCCTCCGGGACGACGTCCCCCAGCCCGACCCGCCCGAGGGCGAGGCCCTGGTCCGGGTGCTCCAGGCCGGTATCTGCAACACCGACCTGGAACTGGTTCGGGGCTATTACCCCTACACGGGTGTTCTGGGTCACGAGTTCGTGGGTGAAGTTCAGGACGGCCCGCCGCAGTTGATCGGCCAACGGGTGGTTGGGGAGATCAACGCGGTGTGCCACCAGTGCCGCGCCTGTCTGGAGGGCCGCACTACCCACTGTGAGCGCCGTACGGTCTTGGGGATCGTCGATCGCAATGGAGCGTTCGCGGAGTACCTGAGCTTACCGATCGAGAACCTGCACCCGGTGCCCGACGAGGTGTCCACCGACGCCGCGACCTTCACCGAGCCGCTGGCCGCAGCGCTCGAGATCCAGGAGCAGATCGCGTTCTCGGAGAACGACCGGGTGCTGGTGGTGGGCGACGGCAAGCTAGGGCAGCTCATCGCCCAGAGCCTGGCGCACACCGGGTGCGACCTCTTGGCAATCGGGCGGCACCCCGAGAAGCTCGACCTGCTGGAACAGCGCGGCATCCGGACCGGCCTCGCCGACCGGGTGGAGCCCGGGCGCTACGACGTGGCGGTCGAGTGCACCGGGAATCCCGAGGGGTTCGCCCTGGCGTTGTCCGCCGTGAGACCGCGCGGCATTCTGGTCATGAAGAGCACCTACGCCGGCGATTTGACCATCGATGCCGCCCAGGTGGTGGTCAACGAACTCACCCTGGTCGGCTCGCGCTGCGGGCCCTTTGCCCCGGCGCTGCGGCTCTTAGCGGAGCGAAAGGTCGATGTGGAACCGATGGTCGAGGCCCGCTACCTGCTGAGCGAAGGGATCGCGGCCATGGAACACGCCGAGCGGAAGGGCTCGATGAAGGTCCTGCTCACGATGGAGCTCGCGGGGGCGTAGACCTAGGTGCCGATCCGAGCCCTGAAATTTGCCGAGATGTTGACCCGGCGCGTGCCCGGCTGGGTCATCGACACCCACACCAACCCGGTGGCCTCGACGGTGCCATCGATGTAGCCGTCGGCTACCGAGCCGAAGCGGACCACCACGGTGGACTCGCGATCCGCGTGTGCGGCCACGTCGTCGGTCATGCTGAACTGAATCACCGGCCCCAAGTCGTCATCGTCTACGTCGCTCAGATCGATCTCCTGCCCCGCCAAGTCGCCTACATCCTCCACTGCATACCGCCACTGAATGACCGCGCTCGGCGTGTCGTTGCTCCCCCCCCCACCCTCGAGCACATCCGGCCCCAACCCAAAGAAGGTGCGATCCCAATCGGGACGGGTGACCACCATGAGCTGGGCGTGGGGGACGGCGTAGCTCGCGCCATCGACGGCGAACCGAATGTAGGCCTCGGAGGAGCCGCCGGTACAGGCCAGGGCACAAAGAAGAAGACCGACCCGGTGGTTCCTGGTCATCGATGCTCCCGCCATCGGCCTTGGCCCTCACAATTTCCTATGGCCCGGCCTCGGGCGTTGCCTGACGGCCGCTACCGAACAGCACCAAAACGGGATGGAGCGCACAGGCGACGGCCAGTAGGACGTACCACCACACGCTGGGTGAGAGCACGTCCGGAAACAGCTTGGCGACCACGAGCCCGGCGAAGAACGCGGACACCGAGGCCAGCTTGACGCCGAGAAATCCAAGGCGGCTGGACCGACTATTGAGTTCGCTCAGCAACGTCATGTTGTTCCCTCCCCTCCTCGGCCGGTGATCCCGGGACCATGACCCGGCCGCTCAGGCCCACCGGGAAAGATACGTTCCCGACGGCGAGCCGCTGGGCCTCCGAGGTCCCCCGGCGCTGGGTGTGCAAATCCACCTCCCACACGCATCTCCCGCGCGGCCAGACACACTGAGGAGGATGGAATGCACCGCCAGATCACACTTATTGCCGCCTTTTTCGCCTTGGCAGGGGCCGCGACCGCGGCTCGGGCGCAGGGCTGGGTGGAGCTCGAGAGGCCCGTGAGGCCTGAAATCGCGGTGGGCCCGGTGATGCGCATCAGCTCCGTGGTGAGCACCACCATCGACGGCAGGGTGGCCCGGGTGGAGGTGGAGGAGGAATTCCGGAACACCGGCCCCCAACTCGCCGAGGGCAGCTACTTGTACCCGTTGCCCAAGAACGCGGTGTTCAGCGATTTCTCGCTCTGGATGGGCGAGGAGGAGATGAAGGGCGAAATCATGAACGCCCAAGAGGCACGGAAGATCTACGAAGACATCGTGCGCCGTCTCAAGGACCCCGCCCTCTTGACCCTCGAGGGCCACGGGCTCATCCGAGCCCGGGTGTTTCCCATCCAGCCAGGCGAGACCCGGCGGGTCAAGCTGCGGTACACCCAGGTGCTCGACCGGGCGGGCGACGCGCTCAGGCTTCGCTATAGCATCGGCCCGCGGCGCGAGGTCAGCACGCGCGGCCACGGCGATACCGGGCGGCCGGCGTTTCGCGATCGGTTCGAGTACGACGTCACCTTGCCGGACGCCGACAACATCGGCACCCCGTATTCTCCCACCCATCCCATCGACACCGAGCGGCGGAACGGCCGGCTGGTGATTTCGCTGCGCCCCGATGCCAAGGGCGACGTGGACATCTTCATTCCGCTCCGGCGGGGATTGGTCGGCACCAGCGTGTTGACCCACGCACCCGGTGGCGAAGACGGCTTCTTCATGCTGCTGCTCTCGCCGCCGCACAACGACCAGGGCGAGATGGTGCCCCGCGATCTGTCGCTGGTGGTGGATGTGTCGGGATCGATGTCGGGCGAGAAGCTCGAGCAAGCCAAGGAAGCCATGCTACAAGCACTCGGTACACTGCGTCCGCGGGACCGGTTCCGGTTGATCGCGTTCTCATCCGGCGTTCGCCACTTCCGCACCGGCTTCACCCGGGCGACCAATGACAATCTGGATGCGGCCCGCGGCTTTGTCCGGAACCTCACCGCTACCGGCGGCACCAACATCGGGGGCGCGCTGGACGCGGTGTTGGGGACGGCGGTGGCCGAGGAACGGCTGCCGATCATCGTCTTCATGACCGATGGCAAGCCGTCGGTGGGCGAGAGGCAGCCGGATCGAATCGCCGAGGCGGCCTCCAGCCGAATCGGCCGAGCCCGGATCTTCACCGTCGGGGTCGGACACGACGTCAACACCTATCTCTTGGACCGTCTCGCGGTCGAAGGGCGCGGCACCGCCGAGTACGTAGCGCCGGACGCCGACGTCGAGACCGCGGTGGG
>JBFGLJ010000151.1:0-7169 GCA_041576235.1 Gemmatimonadales bacterium
TGCTCCCTCCGCTCCTGACCCCAGACTCAGACTATCTCTTGATCATCGTCCCTTCCCAGCGGCCGATGACCTTCCCGTCGCCCCACTCGGCGCTCATGACCGTGGTTCCGCTGTGTTCGAGCCCCGCGAACTTGCCCGTCCCCCCCGGACCCTTCCATCGTATCGGGTCGGTTCCGTTCGCCTCGAAGGTCAACCACCAGAGATCGCCCTCGGGGCTCACCAAGTCACATCCTCCTCGGCCCCCGATCAGCGAGCCGTCGGCTGCGAACATATACGTTGCCAAGCAGTCCTGGCTCCCGAGGTGCCAGGGGAGCGAGGGGTCGTCGGCGGTGACCCCGAGACTCATGTACACCCGCCGAATGCTGCGTCCATCGGGCAACTCGATCGAACTCAGGATTTCCTGGGTGCCGGCAATCATGCCGCTGGTCTTGACCGGCTGCTGCGCCGTGGCGGGATGTGCTAGCGCTGCCGCCGACAGAGCCCCCGCCAGGGTGAAGACGTGAAAACGGTTCATCTTAGATCCTCCCTCATGCGTGAGCAGTGCTCCTCGGATCGCTGAGGATTTAGCTTTCGGGTAGATGGTTGTCAATCTGCGCATCCGCCGCTACCGGCACGCGGACCGTACCGCGTGCCTATCGCTGTTCGATGCCCACGTCCCTCGGTATTTCCGGGCCGAGGAGCGGGGAGACTTCGCTTCGTTTCTGGACGCGCCGCCTGGTCCGTTTTACGTCGTGGACGACGGCGCCGGGGCAGCGCTGGCTTGCGGGGGGGTGGCCATCGAAGACGACGGCCGGACCGGGAGCCTCTGCTGGGGCATCGTCCACGCGGGCCACCAGGGGGCTGGTCTGGGCCGTCGGCTCTTGCTCGAGCGCCTGGCAGTGCTGGCCGCCACCCCGGGGTGCGAGGTCGTCCGGCTGGACACGGTCGGGGCCACGGCCGGGTTCTTCGAATGCCTGGGGTTCCGAACGGTCCGGGTTGAAATCGACGGGTACGCGGCCGGTATCGACCGGCATGAATTGCGGCTCGAGTTGAGCGCCGATGTCCGTGCGTCCATCGACCGGCGGCTCGATCGGGTCAGGGAGGGACAATGACACTGCGGGTCATCCATGGGCTCTTCTTCTTCGGCTGTCTTGCGCTTGTCGTGACCTGCGCCCCGGCGCAGGAAGTGGCTGCGGCCCGGGACGCCGGCCTCGTTCCGGTGGCCCGGGAAATCATGGCCGCCGCCCACTTCGCCACCCTGATCACCGTGGATTCAACCGGCCATCCCCGGGCCCGGGTGATGGATCCGTTCCCGCCCGAGGACGACATGACCGTGTGGCTCGCGACCAATCCCAAGAGCCGAAAAGTCCAGCAGCTCGCGCGCGATGCGCGAGTGACCCTCCTCTACTTCGACTCGCGTGGCTTGGGCTACGTGTCGCTCATGGGGACCGGCCGGCTGGTCGATGATTCGACCGAGAAAGCCACTCGGTGGAAGGACGGCTGGGAGCGGTTTTATCCCAACCGCGGCGAGGCCTATCTCTTGATCGAGGTCACCCCCACACGGCTCGAGGTGGTGAGCGAGCGGCATGGATTGGGTGGCGACCCGGTGACGTGGGCGCCGGACGCCGTGACCTTTGGCACCCCCTAGGCACCTGTGTCTCTGCCCCTTTTGCTCCTCGCCAGCGGGTCGCGGCCGATTCCGGCTGGGCCTTCGAGCAGAGCGGGGATGACGTGCTGTGGCTTCACCTCCAGCGGGAGGGCACCCGCGTGTCGGTCTTCGTCCAGCCTGACACCGGCGGTTCCCGACTCACCTACCATGTGCGAGGGGAGTGATGCCCCCGCCCGCAGTCGAGGTTGCTGATGCCGTTCCGCTGTGATATCCGCCTCGACGCCACGAATCTGGGTGGACCAATCGCGGAGCCGGCTCGGCTCGAGGCCTGGCTCATCGAGCCCAAGAGGATCGTTGAGCCCGAAACGCCCATAGCCTTGCTCGACGCGGCCGGTCGACACCTGGAAGTCCGCATCCGTTTCCGCTGCTTCATCGAGCGGCTTGCGGCGGCTGAGGGTGATGTCCTCCAGGCGGACCAACTCCTGCTCCAGGTCATGGCCGATGGTGAGGAGATCCCGTCCGGGTTCGCCTATTGCACCCTCCAGCAGGGTGACGACCGAGGCGGGGGAGTCACCGTTCTTCGCTTGACCGATGCCGATCGCGAGCGGGTCATCGATGTCCTGGCCGCCGCATTCCACGGCTATCCCGTCATGCGCTACGTGCTCTCCGATGCGGGAGCGGGCTACGGCCGGCGGCTCCGGGCCTTGATCGGCTACTTCTGCGACGCGCGGTTTAGCCGAGGCTGGCCGGTCCTGGGTGCGCGGCGCGGATCGGACTTGGTTGCGGCTGCGTTGGTATCGGCCCCGGTCTACGTCCCCCCATCGCCGGCCCTCGAGGAGGAACGCGCACGGATGCCTGATCGCGTGGGCCACGGCGCATGGGAGCGTATGGCACGCTATGAACGAGAGAGTTCAGGTCTCGGCCCCGGGGCACCGCATTACTTCCTTGGCATGATCGGCGTCATTCCGCGTGAGCAGGGCCGGGGGTATGCGGGACGCCTGCTCGAGCGCCTCCATGCGATGTCCGAGGCCGATCCGGCTTCGACCGGCGTCTCGCTCAGCACCGAGGATCCGGCCAACGTGTCCTATTATGAGCGGGCAGGATACCGGGTCCTCGCCGAGGCCGATGTGGGAGCCATCCACACCTGGTGCATGTTCCGGCCGGACGGGGAATAGTTGGCCTGCACCGCAGTCCTCAGAACCAACGGCGCCCTTGGGGGCGCCGTTGGCTTAGTTGTGGGCTGAAGGTCGCTCGTCCCGACCTCAGTGTCCCCGCTTCTCGAGCGGGATCATGATGTGGGCGTAGGGGGTGTCCGGCCACATGATCCAGGGGCCGCCGTTCAGGTGGTCGGTTGAGATTCCTTCCAGCATGGACTGGTCGGGCACGAGCACCATCAGGTGAGCGCCGAGGTTGGTCACCCAGTCGTCCTTCCCGGTGGGCTTCGTGGCGTAGGGATCGCGGTTGCTGACCGGCGTATCGCCCATCAGCATGTAGGCGAAGCCGATCCCGTCGTAGGTCGGCTCGGTCTTGTTCACATAGGCCTGGAGGAAGTTGAGCCAGGGACCGTTGACGCACCAGGGATCGGTGCCTGGTGTGTCGGCGCGATCCGGGAGACAGGTCCAGCCGTTGGTGCCCGCGCGGAGTTCGTTGCCATTCCAGTCCTGGATGGTGGCGTGGGCGGAGATGCCGGCGGGGCCTGCGCTCATTGCGCTTTTGATCTGGTTCTTGGCCTTGGCTTCTGCCATCGCCTGGGCCATGGCCAGGCTGGGCAGGAGCATGGCTACCGCTACTGCAGTCAGGGTTGTACGCATAGGTCCTCCACTGAATCGACGACAAGAGCGTTGATGAACATCACTTGGGCTCGATCCGTGCTTCATCCTTTGGGGCGGGGAGGAGGGTCGCTCTCGGGCCGCTTCCGTCGGTCACCCTCCCGGTTGGAGCTTCCGGACCGTCTGGTCAGTTGTCCAGACGGCATTGGCCAGGAAGCGAAAGTTCACCAAGGCCGTTGTGTACCCATCGCCCTCGGGCACCCGGGCCGCCGCCGTCGCATCCTTCACCACCGCGACCTCGAATCCCTGCTCCAAGAGTTCCCGCAGGTGGGATTCCACGCACAGATTGGCCGACATCCCGGCCAAGATCACCTTGTCGATACCGCGCTTCCGGAGCTGGAGGGCGAGATCGTTGGATTCGGGCCCATAGACCTTATGCGGGCTGGTGACGATCGTCTTGCCGTCCTGGATGTACGTCTTGTATTGCGCCAGCCAGTCGGCCCCTGACCCTTCGAACCCCTCGACACTCAACGCGTCCTTGCGATCGAACATGCCGATCTTGTGCATCAGGACCTCGAGCGCTCCCTCGAACTGCCAGCCATGGTCGGTCGGATAGTAGTAATGCGGTGAGACAAAGACGGGGATGTGCCTCGCCTTGGCCGTCTTGAAGAGGGTCTCGATATTCGCCACTGTGTTGTTCTCGGTGACACTCTGCCCGACGACACCCCAGGTTACGCCTTCTGGACTCAAGAAGTCATTCTGAGGATCGGTGATGACCAGCGCGGTGCGGCTCGCGTCGATCGCCATCCCCGGGTCCGGGAGCTGGGCCTGTACGGCGGTTGTGGCCAGGATTCCTGACAGGCAACTCGCCAATCCAGCAACTACGTAGTCACGAAGCATGGCGCCTCCAGGAAAGAGGGGGGTGAACGCATACCCGATAAGATTGATCCCCTTTGTGCTGCCGTCAAGGTGCCCGTCGGGCCGGTGGGTTCCGGCCCACGCCCTCCCCCAGTACACTCAGAGAAGCCCACCCCATCCCGAACACCCGAATGGTGCTCAACCGCGTCGAATTCGCCCTCATGAACAACCCCATCCGGGCCGCCGTGCAGCGCCGTCTGGAAGGCCCTCGGCTCCTCCGCCTGGGCGGACCGGTTCCGGGAGACCGAGCGCTCGAGATCGGCTGTGGGCGGGGGGTCGGGGTGCAGGTGATAGGTGAGGTCTTCGGCGCCGGGTACGTGGATGCGTTCGACCTCGACCCGCGCATGATACGGCTGGCCCGCGAGCGTCTTCGTGGACGAGCCGAGTCCATCCGGTTGTGGGTTGGTGACGCGACCGCTATCCCCGCCCCGTCCGGGTCATACGATGCCGTGTTCGACTTTGGGATCGTGCATCATGTGCCCCAGTGGCGCCAGGCCATCGCGGAGGTCGCCCGGGTCCTCAAGCCAGGGGGGCGATTCTATGCCGAAGAGGTCTTAAAGCGTTTTGTGCTCCATCCGCTGATTCGCCGCGTGCTTCGCCACCCGGTGACCGACCGGTTCAACGCCAACGGCTTTGTTGCCGGCCTCGAGGAGGCGGGTCTCACCGCTGTCGAGCGGCAGGTCCTCTGGGGAGGGTTCGGGTGGTTCGTGGCGAAGAAGCCAGCCGATTGACACCCTCTCGATCTCCCAGACATTTAGACCATGCGATACCTCGTGGCGGTCATCGTGGCCGTGCTCGTTGCCCTGGGGATGGCCTGGGGCTCGAACCTCCTCGGCATGCCCGCCCCCCGGGCGGTCGTCGCGGCGATGGGCGCCGTCGCAGGAGGCATGTATCTGGCCGCGACCAAGAGACGTCCGCCCTCGGCACCCATGGACTAACTGGAGGCTTTCATGAAAGGATGTGCGCTGGTCATGGGCGGGATCATTGGCGTTCTCGGGTGCGGGGCTATTCCTGCGCCCGACGACGGAGCCGAATCATGAAGACCATCATCCATTTCTTCGGATCAAGGCCCCTTCAAGACGGTCTTCGAAGCCCTCAGTCTATTATCTTGGCATCTTGAAACAACTGTGCGAGACGGGAAAGGGATATCCGTACGCGGCGGTCTGAGGACGCCCCCCTCTCTCTCGCTCCTTCCTCAGCTGGCAAGGGAACAGATGCCGACCCTCATCGCCGAACCCACCATCATTCAATCAGTCGGCAACAAGCCGAAGCGGATCGAGGAATACGCCGGGCGGGTCAACTCCGGGCAGGACGCGGTGAGTGTGGCCAGGATGGTGGCACCGGCGGGCTGGCAAGAGCCGGGGCAGCGCCCGGAATTCACGGAAATCACGGTTGTTCTGCGGGGGGCCGTCAAGGTGGAGCACGAGGGCGGAGCCCTCGAGGTGCGCTCGGGTCAGGCGGTCGTCGCCCAACCGGGGGAATGGGTACGGTACTCATGTCCAGAGCCCGGTGGAGCCGAGTATCTTGCGGTGTGTCTGCCGGCCTTCTCGCCGGATACGGTGCACCGGGACCCGAGGTAGGGATCTCCCCGCGGAGCAGTCGCGCTCGGTCTACCACATCCAACGCACCGGGGTGGCAATGAACTACTCTTTGGCCGTTTCCAATCCGCCTCACGGCGAGGTCGATCCACGGAAAGCCGCCGAGGTGCTCAACCTGAGCCCGGCTGAAGCCCGGATTAAGGCCAATTATCCGGCGCCCGAGATATGGCTCGCGCACGAAGAGGCGGACAAGTTGGAAGCCGCGGCCCGGCGGCTCCGCGACGCCGGACTCCGGACCGCAACCCTAGCGGCGACCGACCTGCTCGATGTTCCCGTGCAACAACACGCGACCGGGTTCAGTTTTTCCGACCGCCACCTCGAGGTGAAGGTCGGCGACGAGACCCTGGCGATCCCACTCTCCGCCCGCCTGTTGGCCGTCTATTGCCGGCCGCCGGATACCCAGCCAGGCGCCCGGCTACACCAGTCCACCCCCGCGACCGAACTCGGTCGTCCGGCCTCGACGCAGATGCTCGGCGCGCTGATGCGCTCTCCGCAGTGGGCGGAGGGCGACGACCACAGCGAATTGGCTTTCCTCGATCTCTATGGCGAGATCGACGGGGACCACCAGCGGATTTCCTTCATTCAAGGGGTCGTCGATGTCGGGGCGCACGAGGCCCATGCCGTCCGGGCCGGCCTGGCCAAATTGACCAAGGACTGCGACGAGCGGTTCGAGGGCGTGGCCGTGGACCGCCGCATGGAGAATCTGCGGGTTCGCGCTCGGATGATGGTCGGCATGCTGGATGACATGGCCGAGAAGCGGAAGCTCTACAGCTATGGCAGCAAGGCCTTGCATGCGCTTCTGGCTGGCGTGTCGCCCGACCTGGACGGCGTGACCCAATCGGAGCTGTGCTCGCGGCTTGCCTACCGAATCTGGCGAAGCGCTTAGGCCCCCGCTTCCCCATGCACGATCAGCGCGTCAAACAACTCGAGCGGCATTTCCGCGAGGCCGGCCTCGCCCACCACGACGCCTTCCAGGAGACCGATGGCGTGGACCCGGATTGGCCCAAGTGGTATGCCGACTACCTCCTGGAACGCGTCTCGGGGTTGGTCGGGCAAGACCTGTCATTCAACGAGCTGGTGTATCTCATCGAGAGCGCCGAGGAAGACCGCGCCGACAGCCAATCCGACGCCGAGATTCCTGACATCTTTAAGAATACCGCCGAAACCATCGGCAAGCCGCTGACGACGACCACTATCGATCCGAAAGGCAACGTCAAGAATCGCATCGAGCACGTCAAAACGGTGGAGTTTGGGATGGGCCGCGCGACATTACCGCTCCCCGCCTCGCCGGTCAAA
>JBFGLJ010000152.1:0-7093 GCA_041576235.1 Gemmatimonadales bacterium
GAACGGCTGCGGCAAGAGGTCCGGGCATGGCGCGAGTTGGTCTCCCGGATGCCGGTTCGGGAGGGAACCGACTTCTCCTCCGTCTCGGGCCGGGCGGTGGCCCCGGTCTACACCCCGCTCGATGTGCGCGCTGAAGCCATCGATGCCACGGGGCTCCCGGGCCAATACCCCTACACCCGCGGGGTCCACCCGACGGGGTACCGCGGAAAGCTCTGGACCATGCGCCAGTTCGCCGGCTTCGGAACCGCGGCCGATTCGAACGCCCGGTTCAAGTTCCTGCTGGCCCACGGGCAGACGGGACTGTCCGTGGCGTTCGACTTTCCGACCTTGATGGGGTACGACTCCGACCATCCCCGAGCCGAAGGCGAGGTGGGCAAGTGCGGGGTCGCGGTGTCGAGTCTGGCGGACATGGAGACCCTGTTCGACGGCATCCCCCTCGACAAAGTGTCGACCTCGATGACGATCAACGGTCCGGCGGCCATGCTGTTCTGTTTCTACGTGGCCGCGGCGGAGCGGCAAGGGGTCCCGCTCGACCAGCTCCGGGGGACGATTCAGAACGACATACTCAAGGAATATGTGGCCCAGCATGCGTGGATCTATCCTGTGGAGCCCGCGCTCAAGATCATTGTAGATCTATTCGAATGGGCGGCAGAGCACACCCCGAGGTGGAATACCATCTCCATTTCCGGGTACCACATTCGAGAGGCCGGCGCTACGGCCGTGCAAGAGCTTGCATTCACGCTCGCCAACGGGCTGTGCTATGTGGAGCACGGCGTCGCCCGTGGGCTCCCCGTCGATTCGTTTGCTCCGCGGTTGTCGTTCTTTTGGGACGTACACAATGATCTCTTCGAAGAGGTGGCCAAGATGCGCGCCGCCCGCCGTATCTGGGCCAGGCAATTGCGGGAGCGCTTCGGTGCGGAGGACCCGCGCAGCTGGAAGATGCGATTTCACTGCCAAACGGCCGGGGTCACCCTGACAGCGCAACAGCCGCTGATCAACATCGCCCGCGTGGCCTACCAGGCCCTTGCCGCGGCGCTCGGTGGGACGCAATCGCTCCACACCAACGCGTTTGATGAAACCTTGGCCCTCCCCACGGAGGATTCGGCGCGCATCGCGCTTCGCACCCAGCAAATCTTGGCGCATGAAAGCGGCGTCGCCAACGTCTCCGACCCGCTGGGGGGCTCGTATTATGTGGAGGCGCTCACGGACGCCTTCGAGCGCGAGACCGAAGCGCTGTTTGCCGAGATCGAGGCGCAAGGCGGGGTGGTGCCCTCCATCGAAAACGGCTGGTTTCAACGACACATTGCCGACTCGGCCGCCCGCTTCCAGGCCGATGTCGAGAGCAGTCGGCGGACGGTGGTGGGCGTCAACGCCTTTACCGATGGCGGCGAGGCCGCCGTCGACATTCTCAAGGTGGGCGACGAGGCTGGTCTCGTGCAGCGGGAGCGGATGGCGCGTCTCCGAAACAGCCGGGACAGCGCCCTCGTCGAGCGGCGACTGGATGCGCTGCGGGATGCGGCGACGCGGGACGCGAACGTGATTCCCGCCATGCTCGATTGCGCCCGGGCCTATTGCACGTTGTATGAAATCCGACAAGTTCTCGAAGAAATCTACGGTCACTATCGGGAACCCGTCTTTTTCTGACAGATCCCGAGCTGGTGGAGTGCATCGTATGGCTACAGCCACTGCCCCGACCTTGCCGACACATCTCGAACGCATCACGAAAGCCAATCCCGGGAAATACCGGGTGGTCACGTGCTACCTGAAGTTGGAGCCACGCGATCGGTCGCGTGGTAAGTACTTGATCAAAATCAAGAATCGCATCAAGCATATCGAACGAACCATCCCGTCTCTCGGGCTGCCACGCAACGTGGCGGAGGGCGTCCACGGCGACCTCACCAAGCTCCACGAGTTTCTCAAGACCAGTAGCAATTTGCCGTCGACCCAAGGACTCGCCCTGTTTCTCTGTGGCCCTATTGGGCTCTTCGAAGTCGTGCCACTGCCCCGGGTGTTCCGGTCTCGCATCGCGGTGGATCGGACGCCGCTCGTTCGCGAGCTGGCGGCGGTGCAGGAAGAAATCGGCCGGATTCTCACCGTCGTGATGGATCGGGCGAGCGCGCGCCTCTTCGAGGTCACCGCCTTCGGCGTCAAGGAACGCCCCAATATTCGGGCGGACAGCACGCGTGGCAGCAAGTACCGAAGCGTTCGAGGGGACAGCCTGTCGAGTGGTGGCAAGTTCAGCACCGGCCGGCAAAGCATGAGCGGCTTCGGGGAGCATACCTACAACAACCGGATTCGCCACGAGAAACAGCGGCACTATGAGTACGTGGCCCGCCGGCTGTTCGAGGTCCACCAACGAGAGCCGGTGACCGGTATCGTGCTTGCCGGCACCGGCGCCGCGGCCGGTGCCATCGAGCCGTTCCTGCATCCGTATGTCGCCGAACGACTGATCGGCATCTTGCGCCTCAGCCCGAAGCAAGCCACACCCGCCGGGGTCCATGAGGCGACCTTGGATGTCCGAGAAGCATTCGAGCGGGCCTCCGAACGCGCCCTGATCTCGGAGATGGACGGGGCCCTGGGCGAGGGGTGGGCCGTCAACGGCGCCCGTGAGACCCTCCGGGCGCTTGCTCGGGGGCAAGTGCGCACCCTGCTGGTCAACGCGGACTACAGTGAACCCGGGTTTCGGTGCACGGACACGGGAGCGCTGGCCGTGACCGCGGGCGACTGCCGAGCCCAAGGCGAGGCGGTGGCGGTGATCGATGTCGCCGACGACGCCATCGAGGAAGCCCTGAATCAACGGGTGTCCGTCGACGTCATACACGAACCGGCAGCGCGGAAGGCGGTCGACGGTCTGGCCGCCCTCTTGCGATTCCGATGAGCCGCCGGCCCACGCACTCGCTCGCCGCTCGAGAGGAAGACCCATGGCCGATGCCGCCAACTCAAGCCTGACCCGCCCGATCCGGGTCCTCGTGGCGAAACCGGGATTGGATGGTCACGATCGCGGCGCCAAGGTCGTCGCCGCGGCGCTGCGCGATGCGGGCATGGAGGTCATCTACACCGGGCTCCATCAGACCCCCGAAATGATTGCGACCGCCGCCATTCAGGAAGATGTGGACGTCGTCGGGCTGTCCATCCTGTCCGGCGCGCACATGACCCTCTTTCCACGAGTCAAGCGGCTTCTCGAAGAACGCGGTCGCAGCGATATCCTCGTCACCGGAGGGGGAATCATCCCCAGTGACGACATGACGGCGCTCGAACAACTGGGCGTTGGGAAGCTCTTCGGACCCGGTACACCAACCACGGACCTCGTCGCGTTCATCCGAACCTGGGCCGCGGCCAACTTGAAGGACTAGGCCGCCCCACATGAATTCTCCCAACGCCTCCGCCCGCGCCGGTCGCCTGCGGGCCCTGACCGACGAGTACCGTCGCCTTGCCGAACGGCTCGAGCAGGGCGGCGGGGCGGAGCGCATCGCCAAGATGCACAAACAGGGGAAGCTCGCTCCGCGCGAGCGGGTCGACGGGCTCCTCGATCCCGACTCCCCATGGCTCGAACTCGGACTGCTGGTGGCCTACGACCGGTACGATGGACAGGCCCCGGGGGCCGGCGTCATTACCGGTGTCGGCGTCATCCACGGACGCGAGGTCGTGGTGGTAGCCAACGACGCCACGGTCAAGGCGGGCTCATGGTGGCCGGAGACCATCAAGAAGATCCTCCGGGCCCAGGAAGTCGCCATGCGGCAGCGAATCCCCATCATCTATTTGGTCGATAGCGCCGGCGTGAACCTGCCGTATCAGGGCGGGGTCTTTCCCGGCCAATACGGAGCCGCCCGCATCTTCTACTACAACTCGATCATGCGTCGCTACCTGCATGTGCCGCAGATCAGCGCCGTCATGGGGAGCTGTATCGCCGGCGGCGCGTACCTGCCAGCGCTGTCGGACGTGATCTTCATGGTCGAAGGCACGAGCTTCATGGGGCTCGGCGGGCCGAACCTCGTCAAAGGAGCGACCGGCCAATCCGTCGACGCCGAGACCCTGGGGGGAGCCAAGACCCATACCGAAGTGAGCGCCGTGGCGCATTACCGGGCGGCCAGCGATCCAGAATGTCTCGGCCGAATCCGAGAATACGTGAGCCGGTTGCCGCGCCACGAAGGGGTGGAGCACCAACTCCGGCCTGCCCGTGAGTCGGCGCGAGCCTCGGATGACCTCTACGACCTCCTGCCCAACGATCACCGAATGTCGTACGAGATGCGCGATGTGTTGGCCTGCCTGCTCGACGACGGAGCCCTCGATGAATTTCAACCTGATCGCGCACGGGAAATGATCTGCGGCCACGCGCACATCGAGGGGCGCCCGGTGGCCGTGATCGTGAACCACCGGGGCATCATCAAGGGGCCGCCAGGCGACCAACCACGGTTCGGCGGCATCATCTACACGGAAAGCGCGGAGAAGGTCGCCTTCTTCATCGAGACGGCGAGCCGCGAACGGCTTCCCATTCTCTTCATTCAGGACGTGAGCGGGTTCATGGTCGGCACCGAGGCCGAGCACTCGGGCATCATCCGGGCCGGAGCTCACTTTGTCGAGGCGATGGCCACGGCGGTGGTCCCGAAGATCGTCCTCACGGTGAATCACGCCTCGGGCGCCGGATACTATGCGATGGCCGGCCAGGGATTCGACCCGGATTTCATCCTCTCGTGGCCCACGGGCCGCATGGGAGTCATGGAAGGCGAGTCGGCCGTGATGGCGGTCCACGGGCGTGAGATCGAACAAGCCGAACAGGACCAGGCGCCGCTCACCGACGAGACGGAGGCCGCCATTCAGTCCATGCGCGAGGACTACGAGCACCAACTCGATGCCAAATTCGCCGGCGCCAGAGGGTACGTCGACGCGATCGTGACGCCCGAAGAAACCCGCGACCAACTGGCCTTCGTGCTCCGGGTCGTCAGCAACTACGCGGGGCCGCACATCGGCCCGTTCGTCTTGCCGCCCATCGATCCGGCCCTGGCCCAGTGACGCGGCCAGTGCTGGCCCACCTTGGGCTGGGAGCGTCGCTGCTCCTGGCGGCGTGTGCACCCGCAGGGGCGGGAGCGGGGGCAGAGGGCGGGGGCCAGGCGGTCAGACCACCCGCGCCAGCGCGAGGAGTGGCATCTCCCGTCGTCCGCTCCCGCATCGCGCCACCCGCGGCGGCCTTCGCGAGCGGCTGGATGCCGCTCGCCCCTACCAAGGCCGACCAGTTCGTGAAACGGTACCCGACCTACGACGGCCGCGGCGTGCTCATCGCCATCCTCGACAGCGGCATCGACCCCGGGGTCGAAGGCCTCCAAGAAACCAGCACCGGGCTCCGCAAGGTGCTCGACGTGCGCGATTTCTCGGGCGAAGGCCGGGTGGAACTCGAGCCCGCCAACCCAAGCGGCGATTCGGTGGTTGTTGCCGGGAGGACCCTCACCGGCTTCGGACGCGTCGTGGCCGTGAGCGCCGTCCCCCGCTTCTTCCAGGGCACCATACGGGAAATGCCGTTGGGCACCTTGCGCTCGCCGGCGCCGAACGGCGGACCCGCCTCCGATCTGAACGACAACGGCCACTCCACCGACACCCTGTCGGTGATCGTCACCAAGGCCCGGGACGGATGGGTCGTGTTTGCCGACACCGATGGCGATGGATCGCTCGCCGATGAGCGGCCGGTACGCGACTACCGTGTGGCCCCTGAGACCATTGGATGGCAGCGAGAGGGCAGTGCCTCGCCCCCCCCCATGTCGGTCGCCGTGAACTTCCGGGACAACGGCGAAGACGCCGCGCCCGACCTGACGATGGCCTTCGACAACAGCGGACACGGCACCCACGTGGCGGGTATTGCCGCGGGAAATCGGCTCTATGGCATCCCCGGCTTCAACGGTGTCGCGCCGGGGGCCCAGCTCCTGGGACTCAAGATCGCCAACAACGCCCACGGCGGGATCTCGGTCACCGGCAGCATGCTGCGGGCGATAGACTACGCCATCGAGTTCGCCAGGGCCCGGCAGTTGCCGCTGGTATTGAACATGAGCTTCGGCGTCGGCAATGAGCGCGAAGGCTCGGCACGCATCGACCATGTCGTCGATTCGATCCTGGCCGACCATCCGAATGTCATGTTCACGGTGAGCGCGGGGAACGACGGTCCGGGGCTCTCCACCATTGGGTTCCCCGGATCGGCCCGGCGCGGGATCACCGTGGGGGCGAGCTTCCCGTTGGTGTTCGTGCTCCCCCCAGGAGTCCCGGCACCGCGGCCCGATCCGGTGGCCTTCTTCAGCGCCCGCGGGGGAGAGCTGGCCAAGCCGGATATCATCGTCCCCGGGGTCGCCTATTCGACGGTCCCGCGGTGGAATACCGGGGGAGAGCGCAATCTCGGAACCAGCATGGCTGCACCGCACGCCGCCGGGCTCGCCGCCCTCCTCGCCTCGGCGCTCATCCAGGAGCGGGGAACCCAGGGCACCGCCAACCAGATCAAGCGGGCGCTCACCCTCACCGCCCGCCCCGTTGAGGGGACCAGCAGCCTCGACGACGGGGCCGGAGTCCCCGATGTGGTGCAGGCCTACCTCTGGCTCAAGCAGGAGCGCAAGGAGTTCGAGGTGGTGGTCGAGGCGCTGCGAGATGGTCTGCCTGTTGGCTCGGCCGCCTTTCGCCGACGGGGGCTGGGCTCGCCGCCGGACACGGTACAAACCTTCCGGGTGTCCCATCGAAACCTGCCGACCCGGACGATCCGGCTTCAGGCATTGGAGCCGTGGCTCTCGGTTCCCTCGGCGATCGAGATCGTCGACTCCGTGATCGAGATCGACGTGACCTATCGCCCCCCCGAGACGCTCCGGCGGTCCGGCGTGTACCACGGCCGGGTCATTGCTTGGGGGACGGATTCACTCGACGGTCCGCTCTTTCAGCTTCTGAATACCGTCGTGGTGCCTTACGCCCCGGGCGAGAACATCCGGATCGGGCCGGTCCGCATCGGGCCGGGCGGGGTCCATCGCGTGTTCTTCCATGCAGAAGCGGGCCGCCCCTTCCTCGTGACTGTGCACACGGTCGACGGGCAGACGCCCGTGCTCACGAGCCTCCATGAGCCGGGCGGCCA
>JBFGLJ010000153.1:0-7086 GCA_041576235.1 Gemmatimonadales bacterium
CCCTGTTGTAGGCCAGGCCGCCCGCCAGCTGGGCGGCCAGGTCGAGCTGCCATGGGCCCCGCCGGTCCGCTATGCGATGGGCGAATTCCAATTCGACCGTGCTCGCATCATCGTAGAGCCCGGGATCGAGGTAGCGGACGTCATCGACGTGGAGCCACCGGAGGGTGATCCCATCCTGCATGGTGGGACCGAAGGTCGCGTGCTCCTGACGCCGTCGGGTGAGGCTGAGGGTGGCGCCGAACCGGCCTTCCACCCGGAACATCTCGAGCCGCTGGCTGTGGTTCGGCCGTCTCAGCCAGGTGGGGTTTTCGTACCGCAGGAAGAAATCCAGGTCCTCTGCGTGGGGGCCGTTGCCGTCGCCGTTTCCCGGTACCCATCCTGTGCTTCTGCTCACGAGGGCCAGGTGCCTCTCGAAACGGCCCAGATAATTCGAGCGCCGCCGCACGCCCAGGGTTATGCCACCCGCATCGTTGTACCACACGGTCGGTGCCCAGCCCACGGCCAGACGGTCGCGGTGTGTCCGTTCCGAGAAATACGTATCGATCGCGTGCGCCGTGGACCGGCTCTGGCCGAGCAGGTGCCCGATGCCGAAGACCCTTCGATTGTTGAGCATGTTCCAGTCGTGGGTTTGCCCATCGGGATCGATTCGAACCTCATTGGGTCGCGCACTGGTCTCGAGTTCGATCCACTCCCGGCGGGCCAGGCCGGGAACGCGGCCGCGCGCGGACTCACCCCCCGCCGTCACCTCCACGTCGACCGGGATCCGTCCTTCTTCCCGCCGGACCACTTCGACCCTGGTGCGCCACCGACCGTCGGGCCCCAGGCGCCGGTCCACGCGACCGATGCCATAGTCGTAGAGCACATTCCCGTGGAGCCACTGCCCGAAGAAAGTGCCGAGGTCGAGACCGGAAACCGCTTCGGCCACCGAGCGGAAAGTCTCCTCGTCCACGTGCTTGAGCTTCCAGCGCTGGTAGTAGGTGCGGAGGATTTGGCGCATGGCCTGGTCGCCCACGATATAGCGCAGCTGATGAAAGAAGAGTTGTCCCCTGCGGTAGATCATCCAGGCGTAAGTGAGAAAGTCTCGGTAGTCCTCACTGACGAGGCTCACTGGCTCCGAGCGGCCATCGAGATCGAGACCGAGGACGAAGGACTCCAGTCCGCCGGGATACCCTGGCGCGCCGGCGTGCGTTTCGAAGTACCATGCCGTCTGAAAACTGGTGAATCCTTCATCGAGGAAGCCTTCACGCCATTCGTTGTTGGCGAGGATGCCCATGAGGTAGTTGTGGCCCCCTTCGTGCAGGTTCAAGCCCAGGCTGGCGCTGCCGTTCATTTGCATCATGGGGAATTCGGTCCCGCCCCCTTCGATGCGGTGAACGACGGTCATTTGCGGCCAGGGATAGGGCCCGAACAGCTCGTCCAGCCAGGCGAGCGACGTGGCGGTGTGGTCCACGACGACCCCACCGCCCCAGGTCTCTTCGTCGCCAGGCTGGTAGAGCACGTGAATCGCCACGCCGTTCCATTCCCCGCCCTCGTAGCGGTACTCCGGGTTCATGGAGATGGCAACGTGGTGCACGTCCTCCGCGTAAAATACCACCCGCTTGCGACCCGGACGGACAGGCGGGAGCCCTTGGCAATTCGTGTCTCGGAGATAGAACCGGCGCTGGTAGCGTGGAGCTTGGGGTCCAACCTGAGCGCCTTCCCAGCCCGGGTCGCCGCAGACCGGCACCCCCGTTGCTCCGATGACTTGATCGGCTGGAACATCCAGATCGACCAAGTAGGTCCCGAACTCGCCGTAGAACTCTCCGGCAGGATAGAGCGGGTGTTCGTTCCAGCCGTGGCGGTCGTACACCACCACCCGCGGGTACCATTGCGCAAAATCGAATGCCCGTCCCCGGCGTCCTTGCCGGCGAGGGGGAATCGACGGGCGGGCATCCCACTCCATCTCGGCGGTGAGGCGACCGCCCGGCGGCAATGGCTCGGGCAGCGCGAACCGGACGATGGTGCTGTCCGGGGCAAAGGGATACACGGGTTCCACGGCTCGCCCCATGATCCGCACGTTCCACACGTGATTGAAGCCGAAGTGCGGATCGGGCAGATCGTTGAACCGACGATCGCCTTCCACGGAGTCTCGACCGGCCCAGCGCGAGCCCGGCCGGAACGCGTTCAGGTAGAGGTGGAAGCTCAGCGTGGTGAGGGTGTCCGGCGACCGGTTGTGGTACTCCAGCCGTTGCGTACCCTGGAGAACGCCGCTCGGCTCGTCCAGGCTAGCCGCGATCGTGTATTCGACGTGCTGCTGCCAGTACCCCGATACAGGGGACTCGCTCGGGATCGGCACCGAGCCTTGGAGGACAAACAGGGCCGCGAGGGCAACACTGGGCATAGGCATGCAGGGGAGGTTTAGGGAGGCAGGACAGGGCGACGAAACATAGACGGGCCGTAGGCGTAGGTGTGAGGGGAAGCGCAGGCGGACACTTCGCCCCTTAAGGGAATGCCAGTGGATTGCGAAGACCCACCCTGTCATATTTGATGCGGAGGATGCTCATGAAGCATGACACTCGGCGACGACTGCTGGTGGCGGTGATAGCGCTTGCCATGGCTGTGACGGTTCAGCTGCCGGCGCAAGGCCGCGCGGACTCAGCGGCCGTGATCCAGGCGGCGCTCGACTACATTGAGGGGTGGTACGAGGGAAGCGCCGAGCGCATGACTCGGGCCCTGCACCCCGATCTGGTCAAACGGATCGTCGATGATCGGGGTGAGGCCGCCCAGATCCGCGGCATGACCGCCGAGCAGTTGATTGCCGGCACGGCGCGCGGCGGGGGCCGGGAGACGCCGGACGCGCAGCGACGCGCGGAGGTCAGGATCCTGGACATGTTTGGGAATGCGGCCAGCGTCCGGGTGGATGCTGCGGAATGGGTAGACTACTTGCAGCTCGGACGCATGGATGGCGAGTGGAAGATCGTGAATGTGCTGTGGGAATTTCGGCCTGAAGTCAAGGCCAAGATGCGGAAACCAGGGTAGGCGGACAAGCAGCCAAACGTCTTTGGGGACCTCAGGTCCTGCAGAGAGGAAGGAGATAGGAAATGGGGAAGAAAGCGTTCTGTGCCGTGCTCTCTATGCTGTGTGTGTTCGGGGTAAGTCAGGGGACTGCCCAAGAGGTGCACGTCGGCGGCCAGTTGAGTTACGGTGACGATTCGGACTTTGGTTTGGGACCGCGTGTCGTGTTTGACGATCCCTCGCTCGGGGAATTCCGGATTGTTGGGACGTTTGACCTCTTTTTCCCCGACTCTCCCTCCGGGACCGACGTGGATTACTGGGAGATCAACGGGAATGGTATTTATGACTTCCAGCTTCGGAACTCGCCCAACACCATTCCGTACGTCGGCGCGGGGCTGAACATCGCGCATGCGTCGGTCGGCTCTGGCGTGCTCAATGCGTCCGATACCCAGCTCGGCATCAACCTGCTCGGCGGCTTTGAATTCGTCGTCGGATCCGTCCGCCCCTTCGTGGAGCTACGTGTCGAGTTGGAGGGCGGCGAGCAATTCGTCATTTCGGGAGGTGTCCTCTTCTAAGCGGGGCACCGATCGTTCACGGCTCGCTTCGCTCCCTGACCTCCTCCGACGTGAGACCGTACAGGGGCGGGGTCGCGATGCCGAGCATCGAGAGGTAGAGGTAGATCTGCCCGCGATGGTGGGCCTCGTGTTCCACCATCGCGCGCAGCCACTTCCACGCTGTAATCGCCACCCCGCCCGGGGTGGTGCATTTTTTCTGGAGATCTTCAGGGGTCAGGGTCTTGAGCAACGCAACTGATTGGTGATGCGTGTCCGTTAGGAATCGAAATACTGCTTCGTGACCGTCCGCCAATTCCCGTCCGTGGCCAGGATAGCTGCTGGATCTGCCGCACACATTCTCGACAAACATGTACCGTTCGGTGGCGGCGAGATGACGGAGAATGTCGCCGAGGGTGAATTTGTGGGCTTGATAGGTCCACTCCAGGCGGTCGGGAGGGATGCGGGCCGCCACGGCGAGCGTACGTTTCCGAATTCTCTCGTAATACTCGAGGAATGACTGAATCTCACCAATCCTCATGTCTCACCCCCGCGTTCCGGTCGGCTGAACCAACAATCGACCGGATGAAGTCGCGGTGAGCTCCTGGGCGGAGCGTCCGGTCGGCCTCCGCGCCGCGGGGATGCCTAGCCAACACGCCCGTGTCCACGAGCCAGCGTCCGAGGGGGGTGTGGGCCTTCAGGAGATGCCGCAGCCGGAAGCGGGCCTGGTACGCCTGTCGGTTCATGCGGTCCGCAGGACTGTGGCGCAACTTCCCAGCGTTGGCGAGCTGATACCCCAACTCCACGAGGGTCCCGCCGATGAGCCCTTCGACCAACACCGACTCTGATTCGGACAATGATGCGCTCCACCGCCCCACCGATGCGAGCGTGCCCGCTTCCGTCTTGGCGTCGAAGGACGTATTCGGCTCCGTGACCGAGCCGATGCCGATGGCCTGCATGCGGTCGTAGTCGAAAGGATGGTCGATGAAACGGAAGACCGCTGCGAGTGTCTGTCGCGGGCGCTCGACCAACTCTTCATATCGAACTTCGGTGTAGTCGCTGCCACACAGCCGGCCACCGTCGCGGCCCGCGCGAACGGCCCATTCCCAATACAGAGCCGCTGGCACGAACTCACGGGCCCGATCCCACCGAAACGGCTTGATCCATTGTTGCTTAGCCATCGAGAGCGCCACATCCCGCCCATCTCGCACCATATGAATGAACCGAGCCGCGGGGAATCCCGCCTTGATCCGCCGCAGGTGGAGCAGGTGATCCGGGGTGCACTCCGCCCAGCGCTCGGCCCCTTGGGTGCGGGCGATACTCTCCATGAACAGCCGGAGGAAATCCGACGGGGAGGCACAGGTTTCCTGGATTGTTGCGGAGAATTCACCGGCATCGAGGCCAGAACGAAGAAACAGCTCGCTCGGCAGCCACGCCTCGAGCAGTCGTCGCCGGTCGGCCTGTGTCCTGAACCCCCCAAACCGGGGGGCGAGCAGGGTGTAGACCACGGTCTCGGCCCGATAAATGGCAAAGCCGCCGGACGACAGGAGCAGGTGATAGAGCCAGGTGGTGCCGGAGCGCGGGCTGCCTACTATGAAGACGGGAGGTTTCATCGGACTCCGGTTTGATGGCGGCCGGTGCACATCCACCCCTCGAGGATGCGTCTGGGCCCCCCACTCACTTGCAGCATGGCCCCGGGGAATGGCGTGGGCAAGGTCGCGGCCCCCCCCGCGAGGGCTTGCCCTTGGGATCATTTCATCATATTAGATGAAATGGGTATGCCCTGAATCCTCGGGTAGATTGTGACTTAGGGAGAATCTCATGACTCGCTCACTGTCCCTCCTCCTCGCTGCTTGCCTGGCCGGTACCGCCACGGGCGTGGCCCAAGAGCATGCGGCCATGGCCGCCCGCTCCGACGCCGCTGTTCCGATGTACAATGGCCTGGGCTCGCTCCACCATCCTATCACCACGAACGTAGAGGCCGCACAGCAGTACTTCGATCAAGGTCTGCGACTGCTCTGGGCTTTCAACCATGCTGACGCGACCCGTTCGTTCGAAGAGGCCGAGCGCCGCGATCCAACCTGCGCCATGTGCGCGTGGGGCATCGCGTTGGCGAGCGCGCCAAACATTAACCAGCCCATGGACTCCGCGAAGGGGATGACGGCATACCGGGCCATCCAGCGGGCCCGGGCGAGGATGACGGCCGCCAGTCCGAGAGAGCAGGCACTCATCACGGCCATGGCAGCCCGGTTTTCCCCAACCCCACAATCCGATCGCGCCGCGCTGGACACCGCCTATGCAGAGGCCATGCGTCACGTGGCCGATACGTACTTGGATGATGTGGAATCTCAGGTGCTCTACGCCGATGCGCTTATGAACCTGAGCCCCTGGAATTATTGGGACGACGGCGCGCCGCGGCCACACACGGAAGAGATCTTGTCGCGGCTCGAGGCGGCGATGGCAGCAGCCCCGGAACACCCAGGCGCGTGTCATCTGTTCATTCACGCCGAAGAGGCACACGATCCGAAACGGGCGGTGCCGTGTGCGGAGCGCCTGGCAGCCCTCATGCCGGGCGCGGGGCATATCGTGCATATGCCCGGGCACATCTACATCCGCGTCGGCCGCTACACCGACGCCATCGAGGCCAACAAGCACGCCGTCCACGCTGACGAGTCGTTCCTCGAGGGACCTCGCGTGACCCAACGCGGCATCTACCCGCAGGGCTACTACCCCCACAACTACCACTTCATGAGCTTTGCCGCCTCGATGGCCGGCGACCGGAAGACCGCGCTCTACGCCGCGCGCAAGGTAGTGGAGAAGGTCGGGCCCGACGTAGCCCGCGAAGTAGGGTGGCTCGAGGCCATCACCCCGATTGTGTATTGGACCCATGTCAACTTCGGGCAATGGGACGCGCTTCTCGCGGAACCACTCCCCCCGTCGGACCTCCGCTTCGCCACCGGGCAGGCCCACTACGCCACAGGGGTTGCCCACGCCGCCAAGGGACAGTGGGCGAAGGCCAAGACAGCGCTCGATACCGTGACAGCCATCGCTGAGGCGTTTCCTGCGGGTGAAAACAAGACCGTGCTCCAGATCGCGGTGCATGCCTTAGCCGGCGAGATGGCCCTTCGACGAGGTGACGCCGCGGGCGCCGTGGAGCACTTCGCCGCTGGCCTCGGGTTGGAGCAAACCCTGCCATACACGGAGCCGCCCTTCTGGTACTACCCCATGCGGCAGTCCCTGGGGAAGGCCCTCATCGCCGCTGGCCGGGCCGCCGAGGCCGAGGCGGCCTACCGCCAGGACCTCAAGAAATGGCCGGAGAACGGGTGGTCGCTGTACGGCCTGGCGGCCGCGCTGGAGCAGCAGGGGAAGACAGAGGGAGCGAAGGCCGTCCGCGCCCGCTATGAGCGCGCCTGGAAGGGCGACCTGCCGCTCACGGCCTCGCGTTTCTAGGCGGAGTGGGCGGGGGGGAGTAGGGACGCAGTCGTCGGTCGTCAATCCTCGGTCCTCGAGGTCTGGCCGCCCGAGCTACCTGCCCCCTGCC
>JBFGLJ010000154.1:0-6806 GCA_041576235.1 Gemmatimonadales bacterium
GGTGCCGGCGTCGTATGCCTTGGCATAGTACGTCGCCGGGGCGAAGCCGCCGGGAAGTTTCAGGCCATCGAGCCCAGTGAAGCCGTCGTTGGTGCAGATCAACATCACGGCGAGCGACAGCCGGTTCGCGTTGGCGCGGGCATGGATGCGGACCGTCAGAGAGGTGGGACCCGGCCCGCCGACACGGTGGATCGGCGCGCCGCTGGTTTGGACATCGAACACCCCGGCCTGGCCGGGAACATCCATCGCCGCTTGGGATGGGTCGCCGTTCTCCGCAATGAGCCGGATGCCCTCGGACGCCGCCTGCCCGACGGCGAACAGCCCCGCCTTCTTCGTGTGGGTCACAAAGACTCCGGGCGAAAACGGTTGCCCGCTGGTCAGGTTCGTGACCGTCACGTCATAGGCGTGGGTGGCGGCACCGTTGGCGTTGGCCGCGCCGAGCTCGGCGGGGAACTCGGCCGACACGCGCTGTGGTGCAGCGGGGTCGAGTGGATCGGCCGCGTTCGAACACGCAGCAGTGAGTGCGATACCTGTGACGAGCGCAGTCGCCCAGGGTTGAAACGGGGAACGCATCTGGAGCCTCCTTTTGCCGTGTACGGGATCACGTGACAAGAGAAAGCTCGCAACGAGAGACTCCCTTGAGAAGAACGAATGCGGAGAATGAGAGGATTCTAACGGCGTTCTAATGGCGGGCAAGGCAGCCAAAGGGAAAACGTACTGCCGTGTCCCGGACGGCTTTCGACCTCGATCCTGCCGTCCTGCAGCTCCGCGAGGACCTGCGCGATGGTTAATCCAAGTCCGCTGCCGCCGTGTGCGCGGCTCCGCGACGACTCCACACGATAGAAGCGATCGAAAACCCGATCGATTTGTTCGGGAGGAATCCCGCATCCTGTGTCGCGTACTCGCACCCCGGCCAGGCCGTCCCGGTGGGCCAGCGTGAACGTAATGGCGCCCTCCTTGGTATACCGGACGGCGTTCGAGGCCAAGTTGAGCAGAATTTGGCGCACCCGCGCCGGATCGCCCACGGCCTGGAGGCCCTGAAGGCCGTCCACGTCGAGCGAAACGGTGATCGTGCTGGTCGGCGTCATGTCGGCCGTGATCTCCTTCACCTCCTGGGCCACCGCTTCCAGGTCGAACGCCTGCCGCTCAATGGCCAGCTGCCGATTCTCTCCCCGGGCGATGAGAAGCATGTCCTCCACCATCCGGCTCATCCGATCCACTTCGCGACCGGTTGCGGTAAGCGCCTCATGGATGTCGGCTGGGGCGCGATGCTCCGCCAGGGCCCACTGCACCTGGGCCCGGAGGTGGGTGAGCGGCGTCCGGAGTTCGTGGCTGGCATCGGCGGTGAACGCCTCGAGGGCACGATGGGATCGTTCCACCCGGTCGATCATTCGATTGATCGCCTCGGCCAAGCCCGTCACCTCGGCGAGTCCGGTCGGCGTCCCCACACGGCGGCTCAGCGCGCTCGGGCCGATTGCCTGGGTTTCTCGCACCACCCGGCCAAGCGGAGCCAGGGCGCGCTCCACCGCGCGGTTGGCTTCGCGGCGTGCCCAGAGCGCGGCGATCGGGAGCAAGAACAGCGCCCCCAACGACAGGCCGAGAACGGCTACCAGATAGGGCCGACGGCTGCCGGCCACATAGATATCGAATTCACCCGAACGGCGGTGAAAGACATGGAACCGCCACCGGCCGCGAGCGGCGATCGATTCGAGGAGCGTCTGCCGCACCGCCTCCGCGCTCATCCCCGGCCCGGTTTCGATGCGCTTAGCGGGCATGGTGGGCGACAAGAAGTACACCGACGGGTCGATGCGGCCATCCCCGGTGGACACGGTGCGGGTGATCAGGAACCGGTCCCCCATACCGAGCAGCTGGTCGGCGAGCATGGCGGGAGCCACCGTATTGCGGGCCGTGGCAGTATCGACGTAGAGGCCGAGCAACGACTCGATGCCATCGGCCGATTGCTCGAGCGAGCGTCGAAGACTGGTTTCACTCACCACGGTGAATGCCAACACCACCAGGGCCGCGTAGCCGGCGAGCGTCGCCCAGAGCAGCCGGTCGAACCGGCCGGTCAGATCCGCCTCGAGCCGTGGCTCGGTCACACCTTCTCCAAGCGGTACCCCACGCCACGGACCGTCTTGATGGCGGCTCCGGTCGATTCCGATATCACCTTCTTGCGCAAATAGTTGATGTAGACGTCGACCACGTTGGTTTCCGGGTCGAACTGATAGTTCCACACCGCTTCGGCAATGCGAGAACGCGAGACGGTCCGTCCGGCGTTTCGCATGAGGAATTCCAGGAGAGCGAATTCGCGTGGGCTCAGATCGACCGGCCGGTCGCCACTGGTCAAACGACGCTTGAGCGGATCGAGCACCAGGTGTCCCACCGCAAGCGTCGTGTCTTCATGCCGCATGTGGGCGCGGCGTATCAGAGCCGCGACCCGCGCCAGGAGTTCGGGCAGGTCGAACGGCTTGGTCACGTAGTCATCGGCCCCGCCTTCGAGGCCACGGACCCGGTCGTCCAGTTCGTGCTTGGCCGTCAGCAATAGTATCGGAGTTGGGACCCCGCCCCCACGCAGATGGGTGATGACCTCGAACCCGTCCAGCCTGGGGAGCATCACATCGAGCACGATGCAGGCGTAATCGAACCCAAGGGCGCGGTCCAACGCCTCGTCGCCAGACGCGGCTTCATCGATGGTGTAGCCCTCTTCGAGGAGGGCCTTCGCGAGGAAGCGGCGAAGGTCGCGGTCGTCCTCGACCAACAGGATTCTCATGGCCGGAAGCTAGAGCGCGGGATTGGCAGCAGGCAACGCCGGACCCGGATCATGAGGGAATTCTAATGGGGGCCGAAGCCACCTTCACTACCCCGCGCGGACGGGCGGTCGGCCGCGCACCCGGCGAGGACGACGGCGGTGAGCACCAAGGCAGCGGTGCCCGCGAGCATCCGCGGAGTGGCTAGTGCACGACCCATGTGAGACCTCTCAAAGCTGGAGTGTGTCATACGCCGGAGCCCCACCGGCTGGGCAGGTGGGGCCCCGGGGTGCAACGCTGTGTTCCCGCACGAGACCGAGCGCCTTTTCCCGACTCGCAATCGTCAGCACCTAGTATGGCGTCCCACTCCTCGGTCCGCCAGATGGGGTCGTTGCCATCCCTTGCCATGGCACCCCGGGCCGGTCATTGTTCTCTGTCTTCTCCCCCCTAGTACGTGCCATTCGACCCCGAGTGCCAACCACATGAAGCGCAAGACGCTGGCGATCAATCTCGGATTGGTTCTCGTATCGATCGCGTTTGCGCTGGTCTTGGTCGAGTTCGGCTACCGTTTCTATCTGTTCGGGAGCGACAGTGTGTCGTTGGCAAAGGTCAACAGCTTCCACCCCTTAGGCGTTTCCGGGCTCATTCAGGCGTCGCCGTATCCGGAGGTGGTCTTCGAGCTCAAACCGCACCTGGACACCTACTTCAAGATGGCCAGGTTCACGACCAATGCCCGGGGATTACGGGACGGAGAGTACCCCCTGGTTAAAACTCACGGTGCGTACCGAATTGCAGTGATTGGCGATTCCTTCACTATGGCCTCGGGGGTGGCGGTCGAAGATGCCTATCACTCAGTGCTCGAGGAGCGGTTGAATGCCGCGCAAGGCCGATGGAGCTATGAGGTCATCAATTTCGGTGTGGGAGGCTATGACCTGCGGCAGTACGTGGCCGTCATGCGGACCAAGACGAGCGAGTACGATCCGGATCTCATTCTGGTGGGCTATTGTCCGGACAACGACCACGAAATCCGCAGTGACCTGTATTTCGAACAGACCTACCGACCCAAGCCCAGGTCCCATCCAGCCTATAGGTCCTTCGTTCGGTGGCAACTCAGACGTCTTTCTCGCTCGCCTCGTAAGAGAATTTCCCTTTCTGAAGAGACGAAGGACTATGTCGCGGAGATGCTTGGACGCATGCAGGTCTTGAGCGTCGAACGGGACATTCCTGTCGTGATCATGTTTCTCTGGCACGGTGACGATGCGCATTGGCGCCGGTACTCCCGCGACCTAGAGCAGCTGGCCCGGTCGCACGATCTCGGGTATGTCGATTTGAGCCGGGCGTTTGCCGGGACGAACATGACGGACTACGACATCTATCCGATCGATAATCACCCAAACGCAGCCGCTCACAGGATCTTTGCGGACCAACTCTATACCTTTTTGAACAGCACCGTGCTCCCGGAGAAAGCGGGGACCACGCGGCCGCCCACCGGCAACACGATCCCGCACCCGGATGAGCACCGATAGCGTCATTACGCCGCAGGGTGTTACGTTGGGCTCGCCGGGCGCCGTCTCGATCCACTGTCTCCCCCCGTGCCCTCGGAACCGATGTGGGGCGCCATGTCGTTTCGCTGCTACCTTGATTCTCCGGAGGCTACATCCATGAAGAGGTATCTTGCATCTGGCGCAATCGCCGCCCTCGCACTGTCAGCCTGTGGGAGCGTCGATCCGGCCCTGGTCACTCGGCCGGACAATTCCACGCGCTATCAGGGCGACCGAGCGGAGCTGGTCGCGGCCGGGGAAGTGCTGTGGAAGGACACCGAGCTGGGCACGAGCGGGGTCGCGTGCGAGAGCTGTCATGTGGGTGGCGCCCAATTCAAGGACACGTTCAAGGAACCGTATCCACACCCCGTGGCCATGGCCAAGAACATGTCGGGCCTCGAGTCCATCGACGCGGAACAGATGGTACAGTTTTGTATGATCGTCCCGATGAAGGCGGAGCCGCTTCCGTGGGACTCTAAGGAGCTCGCGGCGCTGGCCGCCTACATCGAGGACGTGGCGCAGCCCCGCTTCGCGAACCAGTAGTCTGCTTTCACGAGCGCGCGCGGGACCGCGCAAGCGGCTCCGCGCGCGTATCGTCTCACGCCACGTCTCAGGGCCTCAAGGTGCCGATGTAGGCGACCACGTCGGCCACCGCCTGGGCATCGGGCAGGCTCTCCGCCTGAGGGCGCATTACCAAGCCATAGACATCGGTTGAATCCGTGCCGCGCACGCCGGCGCGGAAGTTCCGAAGCTGCCGCTCGAGATACCACCCATGCTGTCCCGCAAGCCTCGGCGCCTGGGTGTCCGGATTGCCCTCCGCGTTCTCGCCATGGCAGGTCGTGCAGACTTGGTAGACCGTCCGGCCCCGCTCCGCGGCTGCCCGATCGACCTCGGGCCTCGAGCCGCGTCCTGCCAGGAACCACATCACGCCGCCTCCGATCACGAGACCCAAGACCAGGAACAGGCTCTTCTGCATGACGCCTCCTCGGAGCGTGGATCGGCAATGCTTGTCTGGCGGACCGTAGCATACCACCCGCCCGTACCGTGCACCACGGGTTCAGGAGACTGGCAGCAAGACAACGACCACGGCTCTCGATCTTCGGGTCAACGGCGACGCGGTGATGGCGAGACCCGAGGTGCCGGGTTCTTTCCGTTCGGAGGCCCGAATCCTAGATTTCAGGGCGTCCCCTACAGGAGTCTCTATGATCGCTCATCACGTGGTCCGGCGCCTCCCGCTCGCGCTCTCGCTCGCCGCGCTCGCCGCGCTCACCGCCTGTGACCCGCCTCCTCGCATGGTGGAGGGTGAGTGCGGGACCGTGTACGGAGCCCAGGTCTGCACCTGGGGAACCTTCGCTGGCCAGGAGCTGCTGGAGTTCGGCGCCACCATCCCGCTCGCGACGATCGAGGCTGCCCCGGCCGAGGCGGAGATGGCGTGGCCACCGGTGACCCTGGCGTCGTTACGCCTTCCGGCCGAAGTGCGCGAGGCCTCCGGGTTCGATCATCTGGGTATCAACTGGGAACCCCACGGACATCCGCCGGCGACCTTCATGACGCCCCACTTCGACTTCCATTTCTACTCCATGTCTCCGGCGGATATCGCGGCGGTCGACTGCTCCGACCTCGAGAAGCCGAGCGCGCTGCCAGCTGGCTACGCCCTGCCGGACATGGACATCCCTGGGCTCGGTACGTTGGTTGGCGTCTGCGTGCCGACGATGGGGATGCACGCCTTGCCCCAGGATCAACTCGACAAGACTGACCTCTTCCAGGCCACCATGATTGTCGGCTATTACCGGCGCTCCCCGATGTCGGTCGAGCCCATGATCAGCCGCGATAAACTTCGTGAAGCCCGGAGCTTCGCGCTGGAGGTGCCGGCGTTGCCCGACCATGGGGCCGTCAAGACCTGGCCGGTGGGGTTCGAGGCCGTCTACGACGCCCCAAGCCAGGCCTATCGCTTCACCTTCCGCACGGCCAAACGCGGGTAGGCTCTGCGGGTTGTAGGGAGGAGCCTGCTAGGAGAAGCCCCGCTGTCGCAACCGCGACGGCGGGGCTTCGGGTCAGGAACGGGCCCGGCGCGATTCGAACGCGCGACCTCTTGCTCCGGAGGCAAGCGCTCTATCCAGCTGAGCTACGGGCCCATGACGGGCGTTGGGGTGGTTCCACGTCCTTGCGTTTCAAGGACAGAGAATCGGGGCGCCGGGATTTGTTCCAGAGGACAACTCCTTAGGCGTTCGGGGCTTCCCAAGGAAGCCCACAGTCGGGGCGCCGGGATTTGAACCCGGGACCTCGTGCTCCCGAAGCACGCGCGCTACCGGGCTGCGCTACGCCCCGAAACAAGGCGACCGGCCAACGGCCAGCCGTACTTCCCATTCACACCGTCAGCGCGCCCTGGAGGAGTCGAACCCCCAACCTCCTGATCCGTAGTCAGACGCTCTATCCAATTGAGCTACGGGCGCGCGGCGCCGGGCGGACCCGGCGGCGAGGGAAACTACTCAATGGCGCACCGCGCCGCAAGTACCTA
>JBFGLJ010000155.1:0-6394 GCA_041576235.1 Gemmatimonadales bacterium
CCCTGCCCCTTGGGTCTCGGCCTTGGCCCACGAGCCGATCGGCACCCGGTGCATGGCCGGGATCCCGGCGATGAGGTCGTCGGGACCGATGACGGTGATGTCGGCGTCGAGCGGGGAGTCGAGGGCGCGGGCCGCGATCTCCGGGCCGATCCCGCGGGGATCACCCAGAGTGACCGCGAGCCTGGGGGTCACAGGTCGCGAATCTCCACGTAGGTGCTGCGTCGCAGTCGGGTGAGGTAGCGTTGGATCGCGAGTTCCTCCGCCAGCTGCGAGCGGAGTCGGTCGCGCACGTCCTCGAACGTCACCTCGCCTTCTGGGCGGCGAAGGGTGACCTCGACGATCAGGAACTGCGCGCGATGCTCGTCGCCGAGTTGCGAGGCCAGGGTAAAGATCGGGGGGACGTAGCCGGAATCCGCGTCGGCGAGGATCTGATCGTAGGGAGCGGTCAGTTGATTCACCGGGACTTCGGGGGTGTCCTCGAACTGGGAAGGATCGTGGTACAGGCGTTGGAGGGAGTCGAACGATGCTCCCGCCATGACGGCCCGGTGCACCTCCTCCGCGAGTGCACGGGCGCGTTCCGCGTCCTCGTCGGTGACGTCGGGCATGATCAGAATGTGGCGGGCTTGGACTTCCGCTGGCTGGGCCCGCTCCACTTGGATAATGTGGTATCCGAACACCGTCTCAACCGGGTTCGAGACGACGCCGGGGCGGAGGCGGAACGCCACGGCTTCGAACTCCGGCTGCATTTGGCCACGCCGGAACCAGTTGAGTGAGCCTCCCTGCTCACGCGATCCCGGATCCATCGAGAAGCGCCTGGCCGCGGTCGCGAAATCGGCCCCTTGGCGCAGTTCGAGTATGATCGAGTCCGTCTTCTGGAGCGCGCGCTCCTTGGCTTCGACGGACGGCTGAGGCGAGATGACGATCTGGCGCCAGGCGATGGTGGCGGGCCGGGAGCCGGCGACGTCCTTTCGATTCTCGAAAAACTCCCGCACTTCTTGCTCGGTCGGGGGGACCGGGTCGAGCGCGCCGCTGCCGCGCAGCCGCTCGATGAGCCGGCTTTGCAGCAGGTTGCGCCGCTGCTCCTCGCTCAGCCAGCGCCGGTACTCCTCCGGGGTTTGGAATCCCGATTTCCGCAGTTCTTCCACGTACTCCAGCTCGGACGGCATCTGCTGGCGGATGTTGCGAATCTGCTGCTCGACGCCCTGGGCAATCTCGTCGGCGGTGACATGAATCGAGGTATCACGAAGCGCTTCCTGCACCAGCAGTTCACCGTTGATGATTTCTTCGACTACTTGCAGCCGGAACTGGCGCAACTCACCTTCGTCCGTCGGGAGTTGCACGCCTTGCGACCGGAGGCGGAAGATTTCCTCCTCGACTTGGGTCTGGAGAATCGGCTGATTGCCCACCACGGCGACGACGCGGTCGAGGACGACACTCGTCGCCTGGGCCGTCACCGGAGACGGCGCAGCCCCTGCCATCCCCAGCACCACCACCGCCACGGAGGACCCCAGTCGGCAGCCTGGCCTCATGGCCTATTCCTCACCGGCCTGGGTGCCCGGAATGGGCGGCGGACCGGGAGCGGGTTTGAGCGCCGGTGACGGCGGGGTCTCGGCGCCGGCTGGGGTCTCGGCCTGCATGCCCTGGGCGAGATCGACGGCGCGGGTGAGCCCGGTTGGGTGGACGCGATAGGCGCTTCGGGCTCGGAGCATGGCCGCGAGCGAGGAGGGGAGCGGCCGGAGTCTCACGCGGCCTTGGGTGAGCCGCGAGAAGAAATCGTCGATCTTGAGGGCCGCGACGTCCAACCGTTCGGCCAGCGCGACGGTAGAGTCGGTGACATCGGAATTGAGGCCGAGTGCCATGCGCAACGTGTCGACCGCGGCGTGATAGAAGGCTTCGATGGATTCCCACTCTACCGCGTCGACCGTAATGCCGGCGGAATCGGCTTGACGCAACAGGAGCACGTTCGTCGACAGCATCTCCGCGAACCGGGTAAGCTGTTCGTCTTCCAGCGATCCGATCTGACCCGCGGCGGCATTCAGCTCCGGCGTTTGGACCCAGCGCAAGAACTCCTCGACCGTCAACCCGCCGCCATCGAACGTGCTCAGCTTCTTTTGGGAGTCGTGCTTCCCTCTGGGATCCCGGACGGCGGCGCGCATCAGGGCGGGCGCGCTCGACTTGACCTCGAGGTTCGAGGCCTTGCCGAGGTCGTCGAGATAGATGCTATCGAGCCTGGCGCCCACTTGTTGCGTGTGCCAGGCTTGCAGCCGCTCTCGGACCATCCCCGGGTCCGGACGATAGATGATGTGATACCCGAACGGGGTTTCCACCACGCCGGAGAGCCCGCCCGGGGTGAGGGTCCACCCCGCGCTGTCGAACGCCGTCACGAAACCACCGCGCGCCGTGGGCGGTAGGAACCCGGCGTTGCGACGGCTTCCTGGATCGTCGGACAACTGGCCTGCCAGGGTGCCGAAATCGGCCCCTCGTTGCACCCGGCTGAGGGTCTGCTCGGCTTTCCGCCGGGTGGCGCCCCGCTCCTCGGACGGAGCGTCCGGCGAGACCCGGAAGAGAATGTGCTGAAAGACCCGGACGCTGTCGGCGGCGTAGACGCTGTCGGCCAGCGACGGGTTGGCGGGGGCGCGCCGGGCCAGCAAGGTGTCGTACCAATGCGTCGCCTTGAGTTCGGCCAAGTTGGACCACATGACCTCGGCGATGCTCGCGGAATCATCGGGCAGGGTCCCGGAAGCCACAGCCTCGGCGAAGAGGGTGTAGTCCACCCACACATTGGAGATGAACTCCGCCGCCTCCGGCGATACCTGCACGCCCTTCGTGCGCACCAGGAGTTCGGCCACGCGCTCAGCGGGCAACTGTTGATTCCCGGCTTCCGCGGCCATGTCGGAATGCGCCGTGAACACATCGCGAATCTCGGCACAGCCCGCCGCACTGATCAGCCCGACCGCCAGGAAAACCCTACGCATGAACCGCTCCAAATCCGAGAGAAGGCGTGAACCTCTAAATCTAAGACGGTGCCCCTGCCCCTGCCCCCGCCTGCGTGCCGGACGCTGGCCCCGGTCCCGTCCCTCGACCCTCGGTCTCGACCGCCCGGAGGGCGCGGACCAGGGTCGGGACCAGTGGCTCGCCGCCCAACCGGTGCAGCCGCAGCGACAGGGGAACGGTTCGCCGGACGTCCGCAGCGAGTTGGACGTCATCCAGCGCCGCAGTGAGCCCCGCCATTCGAGGGCTGGCGCCGGCCCGAAAAGTAAGCCGGGCCTCGTCGCCTCGCACCAGCACGTGCTGCAGCCCCAGGGCGGCACCGATGGCCCGGATCCTGGCCACGTCGAGCAGGGTCACCGCTTCCGCCGGCAGAGGACCAAAGCGCTCGCGAAGTTCGGCCTGCAGATCGTCCAGGGTCTCGGGGATGCTGGCCCGGGCCACCCGCCGGTAGAGGTCGAGTTTGACGTGATCGTCCGGCACATAGGCGTCGGGAAGATGGGCCACCAAATCGATGACCACCTCGGGTGGGACCATCAGTTCCTCGACCCCCTGTCCCCTGAGGGCGCGGACGGTCTCTTCGAGCCAGCGCAGGTACAAGTCGAAGCCGACGGCGTGCGCATGCCCGGACTGTTCACCTCCGAGCAAGTTGCCCGCGCCCCGAAGCTCGAGATCCTTGAGCGCGATCCGGTACCCGGAGCCCAGGTCGGTGTGGTGTTCGAGGATCTTGAGTCGCTCTTCCGCGGCCAGGTCCACCACATCGGGGACGATCAAGTAGCAATACGCTCGTCGGTGGCTCCGGCCCACCCGCCCGCGCAACTGATACAACTGGGCTAACCCCAGTCGGTGGGCCTCGTGAACGATCATCGTGTTGGCATTGGGGACATCCAGGCCGGATTCGACGATCATGGTGGAGACCAGGATCTGGATGTCCCCATCCACGAATCGGCGCATGACCGACTCCAGCATGTCGGTCGGCAGCTGCCCATGAGCCACGCCGACCTCGGCGCGGGGGGCGAGGGCCCGGATGCGGGCTGCGATGGTCTCGATCGTCTGGATCCGGTTGTGGACGACGAAGACCTGTCCGCCTCGATCGAGTTCGCGCGCCATGGCTTCGTCCAGTAAGCCGTCGTCCCACGGCTCGACGAACGTCAGGATCGGCGATCGGTCGCGCGGCGGCGTCTCGATCATGCTGATGTCGCGAAGGCCGGCCAGCGACAGGTGCAGGGTCCGGGGAATGGGGGTCGCCGTGAGCGTCAGCACGTCCACGCTCAGGCGCATGCCCTTGAGTCGCTCCTTCTGGCGAACGCCGAACCGGTGCTCCTCGTCAACGACCAACAGACCCAGGTCCTTGAATTCGACGCTCTTGGAGAGTACGCGGTGCGTGCCGATGACGATGTCGATGGTTCCCGTCTTGAGCCTGCGCTGGATGTCGCGTTGCTCCTTGGCCGTCCGAAAGCGCGACAAGACTTCGACATGAACCGGAAAATCCGCGAGCCGCTCACTGAAGGTCCGATGGTGCTGCTCCGCGAGAATCGTGGTCGGCACCAAGACCACCACCTGCTTCCCCGCTTGGACCGCCTTGAACGCGGCCCGCACGCCGACTTCGGTCTTCCCGTATCCCACGTCCCCAACCAAGAGTCGGTCCATCGGTAGCGGGCGCTGCATGTCCCCTTTGACCTCGGAGGTGGCGGTCCGCTGGTCGGGGGTGTCCTCGTAGAGAAAGCTGGACTCGAGCTCCCGCTGCCATCGGGTGTCCGGGGGAAAGGCGAATCCCGGCGCCACTCGGCGCCGGGCGTACAGGTCGAGCAGCTCGGTCGCCATCTGCCGGATCGCGCGGCGTGTCTTCTCACGAGTTCGTTTCCACCGGGTCCCACCCAGCTTGTGAACCCGGGGAGGCGGCTGATCATCTCCGTCTCCCGCGGCACGGTACGGCTCCAGGTGGTGGAGTTGGTAGAGCGGCACATTCAGCCGATCGCCCCCGTGATACTCGACAACCGCCACATCGAGCGTGCCCCCGTCGAGGGTGATGACATCAATCCCGCGGTACACCCCTATCCCGTGATCCAGGTGGACCACGTAGTCCCCGGACTTGAGCGCCCCTGTCACCCCAGACGGTGCCGCCTCGCGGTAGCGCCGTGGCCGGCGCAGGCGCCGGGCCCGGCGAAAAATTTCATGATCGGTGAGCACCCGGAGCGTCGGCATCACGAAGCCGCCGTCGAGGGACCCAATGGCCAGGGTAGTTCCCTGTGGCTGCCGGCCCCGCACCTCGAGCAAGTCCTCGAGGCGTTCGAGCTGGCCTTCGTTGTCACAGAGGATGACGGTCTCCGGCGGTTGCGTCAGCAGGGCGCGCAACCGGTTCAGGTTTCGGTTGACGGGCTCCGGCGGAAAGAACCCCAGCTGGATACGAGCGTCTTCCTCGGCGCCGACCAGGTCCAACCGGGGAAAGACCTGCCGGGCGTGATCCCACCGGTCCGGCGCCTCGAACAACTCCGCGCGGCCCCCGACGTCCTCGCCGAGCCGCCGGGCGACCTCGAGATGGTGCTCCGCCTCCTCCCATGTCCGCGCGACCTCGTGGGCATTCCTGTCGGCGCGGTCCTCGACGAGGCAGGTATCGGAGGGTAACAGGTCCAAGAGCGTCTGCCGGGCGGGGCCGGCTGCCATGCCAGCATCCGGGGGCGAGGCGCTGCGGCCCGTGATCGGGAGGACGGTGATCTCCTCGATGGCGCCCTCGGAACGCTGGGTGGTGAGATCGAACCGCCGGAGCGACGCGAGGGCATCGCCCCACCATTCGCAGCGTGCCGGCGCCGCCATCCCGAATCCATAGATGTCGAGAATGCCGCCCCGCACGCTGAACTGGGCAACCTCGGTCACCATGGGAACGCGCGCGTATCCCATGTGCTCGAGCGACTGGACCGCCTCCGACAGCGTCACCCCTGCCTCGTCGGCGCGGTCGACCGTCAAACGCAGCGTCCTCGCGGACAGCGCCTCCGGAATGGCGGTGCGCTCCGCGGTGGCCCGGGCGGTGGTGACGAGGATTCGCAAGGAGCCATTGAGAAGCGCTTCCAGCGCCTCCACTCGTTCACCGGCGATTTCATAGTGCGGTTCATCCTCGCCGAGGCTCTCGCGCTGCGGATAGAGCGCCATCGGGAGGTCCACCAGGGTCTCGAGATCCTTCACCCACCGCTCCGCCCTGGCCGGCGTCGACGTCGTCACAACCAGCAGCCGCTGCGGCAACCGTGTGGCGAGCCACGCCACCAATACGGCGGCACTGGAGCCGGGGAGGCCGCCAACGGTCATCGTCTCGCCTCGGTCCGGCAGGCGCTCGAGTGCTGCCTCGACACCTGGGCTTTGTTCGAACCGGTCCAGCACCATTCGAACGGTCACTGGTTTCGTCCTTCCGCCC
>JBFGLJ010000156.1:0-6383 GCA_041576235.1 Gemmatimonadales bacterium
CCTGCCCCGCGTCACCACCGGCGGCGCCGCCGCCGACGCGGGCGTCTCTGGTGGGTGTGCTGCGCGATCAAGGTGGGGTTTCGGAACATCACGATGAGCCCCGCGCCGGCTGCGAACCCGCCCACATGGGCCCAGAATGCGACCCCACCACCATCGCCCGCCAGCGAGGGAATGCCCCCGAGGAGTTGCAGCAGGAACCAATAGCCCAGCATCACGAAGGCGGGCACGGCGATCGTGGTCACGAAGAACCCAAGAAACACCAGCATGTGAACCCGGACCCGGGGATAAAGCACAATGTACGCGCCCATCACGCCGCCGATGGCGCCGGACGCGCCGACCATCGGGATCCGGCTCGCGGGGTTCACCGCAACTTGAAGGGCAGCGGCGGCCAAACCGCAGAGGACGTAGAAGACGACGAATCGGATGTGTCCCATCGAGTCCTCGACGTTGTTTCCGAAGACCCAGAGAAACCACATGTTGCCGATCAGGTGAAACCAACCGCCGTGGAGGAACATGGAGGACACCGGCGTCAGCCAGGTGTCGCTCCCTCCTAGCACACAACTGGCGCGCGGCCCGAGGGGAACCCGGGTGCCGGCGGGCACGTGGCCCAGGAGCTCGCCCGGGATGAGGCCGAGTTCGCAGACCGAGCGAGTCAGACCGGGTTCGCTGCCCAGCCCCTGAATGAAGATCCACACCAGCACGTTCGCCCCGATGATCCCTACCGTGACGAACGGGGTGAGAATGGTGTCGTTCTCGTCCTTGTATGGGAACATCCATCAAGATAGTCGGCGCCCTCCCCCGCTTGGCTAGGGCACCCGGGCCACCCGTATCTGCCAAAAAGGCAGAGAATCCCGGTATATGGCTTGCACTTGGGGCTGGTGGCACGTCTGGATGTTCCTGCCGGGGCGAGGGTGCTCGCCCTTGGCAAAACCATCTATCTTGTATTTTGGCAATTAGTTACCGCGGTTCCGGGTAAAGGAGACGGCATGGCAGCGAGCAAGATTATCGGCATCGACCTGGGCACCACCAATTCCGTGGTGGCAGTGATGGAGGGCGGCGATCCGGTGGTCATCCCCAACGCCGAGGGAGGGCGCACGACCCCGTCGGTGGTGGCGTTCACCAAGGACGGCGAGCGTCTGGTGGGCCAGGTCGCCAAGCGGCAGGCCGTGACCAACCCCAAGCAAACCGTCTTTTCCATCAAGCGGTTCATGGGCCGCCGGATGAATGAGATCAGCGAGGAGAAGAAGCTCGTTCCCTACGGGGTGATCGAGGGGAAGAACGGCTTGGCCACGGTCGAGATTCAGGGCAAGAAGTACACCCCGCCCGAGATCTCGGCGATGATCCTTCAGAAGATGAAGCAGACGGCCGAGGATTATCTGGGCACGACGGTCACCGCGGCGGTGATTACCGTACCCGCCTACTTCAACGACTCGCAGCGGCAAGCCACGAAGGACGCGGGCAAGATCGCGGGGCTCGATGTCAAGCGCATCATCAACGAGCCCACCGCGGCCGCGTTGGCATACGGCCTCGAGAAGAAGAAGGACGAGAAGATCGCGGTTTTCGATCTGGGCGGTGGCACGTACGACATCTCGATCCTGGAGTTGGCCGAGGGTGTCTTCGAGGTCAAGAGCACCAACGGCGACACCCATCTGGGCGGGGACGACTTCGACCAGCGGGTGATCAACTGGATGGTGGCGGAATTCAAGAAGGATCAAGCCATCGACTTGTCGAAGGATCCAATGGCGCTGCAGCGGCTGAAGGAAGCCGCCGAGAAGGCCAAGATGGAGCTCTCCAGTACCCAGCAGACGGACATCAACCTGCCGTTCATCACCGCGGACCAGGCGGGGCCCAAGCACCTCAACTACTCCCTGACGCGGGCGAAGTTCGAGCAGCTGGTAGACGACCTGCTCCAGCGGACGATTCCACCGATGAAGAAGGCGCTGGCGGATGCCGGGCTCGAGCCGAATCAAGTCGACGAGGTCATTCTCGTCGGTGGTTCCACCCGGATTCCCAAGATCCAAGAGATCGTCAAGGACTTCTTCGGACGCGAACCCAATCGCTCGGTCAACCCGGACGAGGTCGTTGGGATCGGTGCCGCGATTCAGGGCGGTGTCCTCGGTGGTGAAGTGAAGGACGTGCTCCTGCTGGACGTGACCCCGCTGTCCCTCGGCATCGAGACGCTCGGTGGCGTGAGCACCGCATTGATCCAACGGAACACCACAATCCCGACCAAAAAGTCCGAAGTGTTCTCGACAGCCGAAGACAACCAGACCACCGTCGAGATTCATGTACTCCAGGGCGAGCGGCAAATGGCCGTGGACAACCGCACCATCGGGAAATTCCAGCTTACCGGCATCCCACCGGCCCCTCGCGGGATGCCGCAGATCGAGGTGGCATTCGACATCGATGCCAACGGGATTCTGCATGTCTCCGCCAAGGACAAGGCGACCAACAAGGAGCAGAAGATCCGGATCGAGGCGTCGAGCGGGCTCAGCGACAGCGACATCGACAAGATGGTTCACGATGCCGAGTCCCACGCCGCCGATGACAAGGTCCGGCGCGAGTCGATCGAGGCCCGGAACCAGCTCGATGGATTGGTGTACAAGGTGGAGAAGGACAGCAAGGAATGGATCGATCGTCTTTCTGAGGACGTGAAGTCGCGGCTCGATCAGGCGGTCGAGGACGGAAAGCAGGCGCTCAAGACCGGTGAGACCGAGGCCATTACCAAGGCCTTGGAGGAACTCAATGCCGCCTATTCGGCCGCGGGCGCCTCGCTGTACCAGACCCAGGCCCAGACCACCACCGAGGAGCCGGGTGCGACCGCCGAGGGCGGGGCAGAAGCCGAGGCAACGGCCCAGGACGATGTGGTGGAGGCCGACTACGAGATCGTAGACGACAAGAAGTAAGCCTCCCTAGGGGAAGCCGCGGCCGGCCGGGGAGACAGCACCGCTCTCCGGCCGGCTTGGCCTCCACGGGAGAGGGAACACGCGACCAAAACCTTTGGCCGCGAATCTACGTTACATTAGGAGAAGGCCGGGCGAGCCACCAACGCCGCGTCGGCGTGCCGAGGTCCCCGCCCCCGTTCAAGAGACTAACTACTTCACGGATAGACAGGTATGTCAGCGCGTTCGCTCAACTGGCTCACATTCGGCTCCCTGATTGCGCTTGCCTTCATTCTCGGCCTCTTCATGGCCGGGATTCTCGACCTTCCCGCGCCCTCCATCGCCCAACAAGGCGGTTCGACCGGCCGGGCCCCGATCGCCGAAGTCAAGGCGCCGCGGCTGCCGGTCAACAGCACCCTCACGTCACTCAGCGACGCGTTCGCAGCCGTCGCGGAGGCCGTGCGACCAGCTGTCGTGCTGGTCAAGTCCCAGCGGTCCGAGCGCAATGTCACCCGGGTCGTCCCGCCTGGTTTCGAGCGATTCTTCGGGCAGCCGCGTGAGAACGAACCGGGTATCGAGGAGGGCCGCGGGTCGGGCTTCGTCGTGTCGAAAGACGGCTACATCTTGACCAACCATCACGTGATCGACGGGGCAGAGAAGGTCACGGTCCGATTGACCGATCGCCGGGAGTTCGTGGCCGAGATCGTGGGCAGTGACCCCAATACCGACGTGGCAGTCCTCCGGATCGACGCGAACGACTTGGCCCCCGCAGCGCTGGGCAATAGCGACGAGGCCCGGGTCGGCGAGTGGGTGCTCGCCATCGGCAATCCGCTGGGAGAGACCCTCACGTTCACGGTCACCAGCGGAATCGTCAGCGCGAAGGGACGCGGACAACTCAACCTGCCCAACAGTCAGAGCGGCTACGGGATTCAGGACTTCATCCAAACGGACGCGGCGATCAACCCCGGCAACTCGGGCGGTCCGCTGATGAACACGCGCGGCCAGGTGATCGGAATCAACACCGCCATCGCAAGCGAGACCGGCTTCAATGTCGGCTATGGGTTCGCCATTCCGATCAACCTCGTTCGCAACGTGATGAACCAGTTGATTACCGAAGGGCGGGTCAGCCGTGCCGCTCTCCGGGTCCGGATCAGCGAGGTCGATCCCAATGACGCCGCATACGTCGGGTTGCGAGAGATCCGCGGGGTGAAGGTCGAGTCATTCTCGGACGATACCTCGCCGGCCAAGAAAGCCGGCATCCGCCCCGGGGACATCATCCTGTCGATCGACGGCAAGCAGGTCGACTACGTGGGCCAGTTGCAGCAGGAGATCGGTTTCCGGCGGCCGGGCGACGTGGTCTCGGTCGAGGTGGCACGGAAGGCCGGCGAGCGGAAGACCTATAAGGTACGGCTCGACAGTCTGGACGAGGAGTCCGAAGTCACCCTCGCCGACAACGACGAGAATCCCTCCCGCGACGGAAGCGGAGGCACGGTCCTCGAGCGCCTGGGCATCCGGGTGGCACCCATCACTGCCGATCAGGCCAGAGCCTGGAATCTTCGGAGCGCCGATCAGGGGGTGCTGGTCACCAGCGTCACCCCAGGAGGCCCGTCGTGGAGGCTCCTGCGCGGTCCGACGAACCTCGGCCGGGATATCATCGTCTCGGTGGAAGACCAACCCGTGAAGACCCAGCAGGACCTGCGCAGCGCGCTCGAACGGCCAGGACCCGGCGGCATCGTGTCGCTGGGCGTGGTCACGCCGCTCGAAGACGGGAGCGTGCTCCGGCGGGTGGAACGGATCAAGGTCGCGCCGTAAGCGCCGACTGCAACATCCATCGACGAAGGGCGGGCCCAGACGGCCCGCCCTTCGTCGTATACCGGTGCTATCTTGGGGCACCATGCTACCCTCTTCCTCATGACGGCGCTCGCCCTCCTCCTCGTCGCCGTGGGGATCGCGCTCCTCACCGCAGGCGGCGAACTGCTGGTGCGCGGCGCGTCGATCATCGCCCGGCGCGCCAAGGTCAGCCCAGCCGTCATCGGCCTGACGATCGTCGCCATGGGTACGTCACTTCCCGAACTGGCCGCCAGCTTGGCCGCGGCCCTCCGCGGGCATCCCGACGTCGCGGTGGGCAATGTGGTGGGCAGCAACATCATCAACGTGGCCGTCATTGCGTCGGCCGCCGCCCTGTTGCAACCGCTCCCCGTCTACGCCAAGGCCATCCGGCTGGAATGGCCGTTCATGTTTCTCGCCAGTTGGGTAGGGTTCCTGTTGGCTCGGGACGGAAACATCGACCGCCTGGAAGGCGGGTTTCTGTTGCTGTCCCTGCTGCTGTTCAATTGGTACATCGTCCACCTGGCCCAGACCGACAGCACGTCCCCGTTCCTCGATTCCCCAGGAACCGGAGCGGAGGCGGCTCCTGGCTCCGCGGCCGCCCGGCAGCCGTGGCGACCGATCCTGTTCGTGGTCGTCGGCATCGGGCTCTTGACCCTCGGCGGCAGAGTGCTCGTCGTCGGCGCCATCGATCTTGCAACCGCCGCCGGCGTCAGTGAGCGGATCATCGGGCTCACTGTGGTGGCCGTCGGGACGAGCCTGCCCGAGCTCGCGACCACTATTGTGGCCGCGCGTCGCGGCCAGGCTGAAATGGCTCTGGCCAACGTCATCGGCTCGAACATCTTCAACGTCCTTGGCGTGCTCGGGGTGGTGGCACTGGCCCGGCCCATTCCGGTGACGGAAGCGATCCTCTCGACCGACATGTGGTGGATGCTTGGCACATCGCTGCTCTTGTTCCCGCTGATGCAGCGGCGGCACAAGGTCGCCAAGACCGAGGGCGTGCTGTTGCTCCTGGCGTATGGGTTCTACGTCGTGAGTCTACTGTGAGAAGGCAGTGGGGAGTCCTGAGTCCTGAGTCGTGAGTCGTCGGTCATGAGTCCAACGGCGCCGGCGCCTCCCGACACCTTGACCACAACCTCCTTTTCCCTCCTAGGCCGTCCTCAAGGTGAAGACCGGAAGCTCCGGGGGGCAGCGGAACCGCGAGCGGATCCACACCGAGCCCACCCCGCGGGAGACATACATGGGCCCGCCGGCGGTGTGGTACCAGCCCGCCACGTAGCGGCCTGCCCCTCGAGGCATGACCGGGGGCATGCCCGGCAGGCGGATCTGGCCCCCATGGGTGTGGCCCGAGAGAATGAGCGCCGGACGGGCCTGGTCCGGCCAGTCGAGCAGATCCACATGAGCCGGCTCGTGGACGAGCCAGATCTGGGGAACGCCATCTGGCGCGGTGGCGGCCGCGGCCTGGGCATCGGGCCGCCCGTGCCGGAGGTCATCGAGTCCCACGATGGTGAGCGCCGCGCCGTTGAGCGCATGGGTGCCGGCCCGATTCACCAGGAGGTCCGCCCCACCACGTTCATGCAGCGCCACCGCCTTTCCCACGGTGGTGCCCGTCGAATAGTCGTGGTTGCCGAGGACCGCAGCGGCAGGCAGTCCGACGGGAAGCGACGTGAGCCA
>JBFGLJ010000157.1:0-6373 GCA_041576235.1 Gemmatimonadales bacterium
CCCCCCCCCCCCCCCCCCCGCCGGTATTATGGAGGCGCAGGGAATCGAACCCTGGTCCGAATATGGCTCCAGAATCGCGTCTACGTGCGTAGGCTCTTCTTCCTACATCATCGCCCACCGGTGAGGAGCCGACCGGCTGGGAGACTACCTCCTCGAGCATTCGCCTCGTCCGCCGGAGGATCGGATTCGGCTAGCCCAGATTGTCGATTCGATGGGGGCGCCCCGGGCGGGCTCCCGTCATCGAAGGCGCATGAAGCGAGCTGAGCTCAGCTTACGCAGCCAGTGCCAGTTCAGAGTTGGCAAGTACTCATTTCCAAGCGGTTTTACCAGGGACTTGGACCTGGGCACGCAGCAATCCCTTCTTCATACCCGTCGAAGCCAGTCGCCCCCGGGTGCTGAATCGTAAGCGCGGGCTCCTTGAGGTGCAAGGATGGGGCCACTGGCCACGCGCCGCTACCGGCGCACCGGCCCGCGGGCAGCCTCGACCCGATCGCGACCGGCGGCCTTGGCCGCGTCGAGGGCCGCTGCGGCCTGTGCCGCGAGGTTCTCTCGGTTGCGCGCCGTTTCCGGACACGCCGCAACCCCAAACGATGCGGTGAGAGCCCACGAACGGCCCTTCCACGTCCAGGGTGCCGTTCCAAGGGACAAGCGGATTCGGTCGGCGACCCGCATGGCTTCGGCCAAGGAGGCATCGGGGAGCCACACGGCGAACTCCTCCCCGCCAATGCGCCCTGCCACGTCGCCCAGGCGGATCTCCTTTCGGATGATCTCGGCCAGATACACCAAGGCGGCGTCACCGGCGGTCTTACCGAGGCTCTCGTTCAGCGCCTTAAACCGGTCCACGTCGGCATAGATCAGCGCGCCCTCTGCCTCGCCGACGCGGCGGGTGACGGTTTCGAACCCGCGCCGGTTGCGCAATCGAGTCAAAGGATCGAGCGTCGCCTGAAGACCCAGGGCGTCGTGCTCCTGTGACGCCCTGAGCCGCGGCGCCGCGTGGCGGATGTGCTCGCTGATCTCCGCGGTCGCCGCCAGATGGACAGCGCCGCCCCGCGGGCGCCAATATGCCAACGCCCCGACCACCACCCCTTCCCTGGTGCGGATTCCCTGCACGGCCACTCGAGCGAGATGGCCCCGCCGCCGGTCGCGGCTCGCTCCTCCAAACACATCGCCCTTGGCGGCGAGCGCTTCTTTTTCCCCGAGCGCGACGTGCGCCACGGGACTGTCGGGAGGAACCACCTGCCCCACCAGCCGCTGATCGGCCCCCGGTGATGCCGCAACGACCCGCACGCCGCCTGGCTCGGCCAGGGCCACGACCGCCTGCACCCCGACGGCGTGCTCGACTTGATACGCCAATCGTAGCGCGATGCTCTGGACACTCTCGACGGGGGTGACATGGGCACCCTCGAGTGAACGAATCACGGTGCGCCGGCTCAGGCCCTCGAGCAGGTGCCGCAGGTCCTCTCGCGCCTGGTCCAAGGCGGCGGTGGGCTGTCCGGGCGGCAACAACAGCGCAACGGTCAGGGTGCCATTGGACTCCGACACCAGCGTTCCCGTATCGAGTCGCTCGACCCCACTGGCCATGTCGCTTGGCGCCGCGCGGAGACGGGCGCGCAGTTGGTCAATGGCTCCGGGGTTGAGCCCGGCGGCAGGGTCGACGCTCTGGTAGTACGTGATGCCCTTGCCCTTCCTCGCCGCCGGCAGCGCCCAGACCCCGATGGCGTTGTGGGCTCTTCGGATCCAGGTGAGGGCCGGGTCGGGCACGAGATGGGGCAGGGCCGGTGGCGGGGCGCTGGCGCGGGTCCGACGGAGCAGGCCCCAGGCCACGAGGAATCCCCCGGCAGCGGTCAACACGGCCATGAGCCCTCGGTCCCACCCCGCTAGCGCGACCAGCGCAAGGCCGAGGACGATCATGAGGATGCTCACGGGGTCGCTCCCGAGTTCGACGGGTCGAACGCATGGTTGATACGGTGGGCGGCCGCCGCGGCCCCGAAACCGTTATCGATGTTGACCACCGTCACGCCGGCGGCGCAGGAATTGAGCATGCCCAGGAGTGCGGCCCATCCGCCGAGCGACGCCCCGTAGCCCACGCTGGTGGGCACGGCGATGACAGGCGCTCCGACGAGTCCGCCGACCACACTGGGTAGCGCTCCTTCCATCCCGGCAACCACAATGATGACACGTGCGGCGCGCAGGCGATCCGAGGCGGTGAGGAGCCGGTGGATTCCGGCGACTCCCACATCGACCAACCGGTCGACCGGGTTCCCGAGAGCGTCCGCCACCGCCGCGGCCTCTTCGGCCACCGGAAGGTCGCTCGTTCCCGCACAGACGACGAGGATGGTTCCCTTCCCGGAGGGGGGTGGGCGCGGGGACGGCGGGAGGAACACGGTTCGTCCGAGCGCATTCCACTGCACGCCCTCGAACTCGGCGCCGAGCGTGGTGGCGAGGGCCTCCGAAGCGCGGGTCCCGAGGAAGGTGCCCGCATTCTTGGCCAGGCGGCGGCAGACGGTAGCGGCCTGCTCCACCGTTTTCCCTTCGCAGAAGACGACCTCGGGCTGCCCCATGCGGAGGTGCCGGTGGTGGTCGATGGTGGCCACGTCGACCGACTCGTTGGGGAAGTGCTTGAGGCGTTCGAGCGCGGCGCTTGGACTCAGCTGCCCGCGGGCGACCTGGGCGAGAAGGGACTCGAGTTGGTCGGGGGTCACGCCACGCGCGCCACGGCAGCGGGCTCGAGGTAATCCAGGAAGATCGCCTCCGCTTCCGAGATCGACTCGATCTGAAAGAGGCGCTTTCGGAGGTCGCTGGCGTGGGCGAGCCCCTTAGTGTACCAGCCGAAGTGCTTGCGGAATTCAATCATGGTCCGCCTGGAATCTCCCTGGAGGCGTAAGGCCAGCCGGGCGTGTTCGAGCGCAAGCGAAAAACGCTCTTCGGCACCTGGTTCGGCCGGCACCGGCCCGCCGGCCATCAGTGCCTTGGCGTCTCGGAACAGCCATGGATTCCCGAACGACCCACGGCCGACCATGACCCCGGCACAGCCGGTGTGCTCTCGCATGCGGAGAATGTCAGCGGGCGTCTCGATATCCCCGTTCCCGAACACGGGGATGTCGAGCGCCTCGACCACCTGGGCGATCTCGTCCCAGTTGGCATCGCCGGTAAACATCTGGGTGCGGGTCCGGGCATGGAGGGTGAAGGCCTTGGCGCCGGCGTCCTGCATGCGGAGCGCTATGCCGACCGGATCGCGGGTGGGCTCGTCCCAGCCGCTCCTGGTCTTAGCGGTGACCGGGAGGTGGGTGGCCGCGACGCAGGCCCCGATGATCCGCTCGACGTTATCGAGATCGCGGAGGCACCCCGATCCACCGTTGCGCTTGACCACCTTCTTGACCGGGCAGCCGAAGTTGATGTCGACGAACTCGGGCCCATAGTGCTCGGTGATCAGAGCAGTGGCCTCGGCCATCGCCGCCGGATCGGCCCCGTAGATCTGGATGCCGATGGGCCGCTCGCACTCCTCGAACTCCGCCCCCTCCAAGGTGGTCCGGATCCGGCGCCGGATGGCCTCCGACGAAAGGAATTCCGACATGACCACGTCGGCACCGAGTTCACGGCAGATCTGCCTGAACGGAGGCTCGGATACCCCCGCCATGGGAGCCAGGATCAGGGGGAAGTCGGTGGTGGCAAAATGGGGCAGGCGCATCCTACAAAACTAGGAGTCCCAAGGAGATGGATCAAGGAACCCGTAACCGACCACGACGTTGACCACTGGAAGAACCCGCCGCTGGGAGGCCGGTGCTCCGCTCTCGCGAACAGCACCTTCGATGCCGTGCCTGCCATCGACGCGTCCCCCCCTCGGAGAACATCCAGTGCTCGAAGCTCGCTATCGTCAAGCGGCCGGACGACTGGATGCGTACGCTGGTTAACGCTCTCACGACACTACGCACGGCATCCCTCCGGCCTCGATCCGCTCTATTCCCATTCGATCGTGGCCGGCGGCTTGGAACTCACGTCGTATACCACCCGGTTCACGCCGTCCACCTCGTTGGCGATGCGGTTGGAGATCCGCGCCATGACCTCCGGCGGGAACGTGTACCAATCCGCGGTCATGCCATCGCGGCTGGTCACCGCCCGGAGCCCGATGACGCGGTCGTAGCTCCGCTCGTCGCCTTGGACGCCCACGGTGCGGATGGGCAGCAGCACGGCGAATGCCTGCCAGATCTCTTCGTACAATCCCGCCGCCCGGATCTCCTCCAGGTAGATATGATCAGCGCGGCGGAGAATGGCCAAGTTCTCGTGCGTGACCTCGCCGACAATGCGGATGGCGAGCCCTGGACCCGGGAACGGGTGGCGCCCGACCACTTCCTCGGGGAGCCCGAGTTCGCGCCCAACCTGGCGAACCTCGTCCTTGAACAATTCGCGCAGGGGCTCGATGAGGCCAAACGGCAACCGTTCGGGCAACCCGCCCACGTTGTGATGGGTCTTGATGGTCGCGGACGGCCCCCCTAGCGGCGAGACGGACTCGATGACATCGGGGTAGAGCGTCCCCTGGACCAGCCACTTGACCCTCGGTCCCACCTCGCGGGCCTCACGCTCAAACAGCTCGATGAACGTGTGGCCGATCCGGGTTCGCTTTTCTTCTGGATCGACGATGCCTGCCAGGCGCTCGAGGTACACGCCAGCGGCATCGACGACCCGCAGGTCTATCCCTAGATGTCGTTGAAAGGTGGTGACCACCTGGTCCCGTTCGTGGAGCCGGAGCAGGCCGTGGTCGACGAAAATGCAGGTCAGGCGGTCGCCGATGGCCCGATGGACCAGCACCGCGGCCACCGAGGAATCCACCCCGCCCGAGAGCCCGCAGATAACGAGATCATCGGGTCCCACCACCCGCCGAATCCGCTCGACCTCCACATCGATGAAATGCCCTGGAGTCCAGTCCGGTGTGCACCGACAGATCTCAAAGAGAAAGGTGCCGAGCATCTCCGTGCCGCGCGGGGTGTGGGCCACCTCCGGGTGGAACTGGACCCCGTAGATCGGCTTCTCCGTATGCTCGAAGGCCGCGACCGGTGAGTTGTCGCTCGAGGCAGTCACGCGAAAGCCAGCGGGCGCCTCATCGACATGATCGCCGTGACTCATCCAGACCGGGGTCTCCTCGTCCCGATCGAAGCCCAGAAACAGTCCCGTCCCGCTCACGCCAATCGACGCGCGGCCATACTCTCGTTTCTCGGCGCGGACCACGGAGCCGCCGGCCAAGTGCGCGATGAGCTGCATGCCGTAGCAGACGCCAAGCATCGGGATGCCCAGGTCGAGCAACCTTGGGTCCGCGCTGGGCACCGCATCGCCATACACAGACCTCGGGCCGCCCGAGAAAATGATGCCCTTCGGATTCCACTGGCGGATCCAGTCGAGGTCGTGCGTCGGTGGATGAATTTCGCAATAGACGTGCGCTTCGCGCACCCGTCTGGCGATCAGCTGGGTGTACTGGGATCCAAAGTCGATGATGAGGATGCCGGTGTGGTGGGGTGCGGACATGAGGCGGTGTCAGTCGGCAACAGGACGCGGATCCGGGGTCTCGCCCCGAATCAGATCGTCGAGTGCTTCGCGGCGCCGCGCCACCGCGAATCGGTCGCCGTCCACCACCACCTCGGGCGCGCGGGGCCGGCTGTTGTAGTTGGAACTCATGACGAACCCGTAGGCCCCGGCCCCCAGGATCGCCAGCCGCTCCCCAGAGCGCATCTCCGGCAATCGCCTGGCGAGGGCCAGGAAGTCGCCCGTTTCGCAAGCAGGCCCCACCACGTCCACGACCTCCGCTGACCGGCCCTGCGCCTCCACTTCGACCATGTGGTGGTAGGCCTGGTACAACGCCGGTCGGAGGAGGTCACTCATCCCGCCGTCGACAATCAAGAACGTCTTCCCCCCGGTTCCCTTCCGATACTGCACCTCGGTCACCAAGACCCCGGCACTGCCGACGAGAAACCGTCCGGGCTCGAGAATAACGGTCAGTCCGGTGGGCCCGAGGAGTGCCGCGATGGCGCGTCCGAGCGCATCGATGTCGAGCGCGGGGCGCTCGTCGTACCGGACGGCGAAGCCGCCACCAAGATCGATCGACTCGACCGTGTCGATGCCCTGGCGCCGAAGGGTCTCCAAGAGCGCCAGGAGGGTGGTCGCGCTCCGGACGTACGGCTCGATATCCGCGACTTGACTGCCCAGATGCACGGCCAGACTCGACAGCCGCAAGGTGGGGGTCTGCCGAATGAGGTCGGCCGCCGCCGCCAGATCCTCTTGGGGGACGCCGAACTTGGCCGATCGATCACCAGTCGCGATGTACGGATGGGTTGCGGTGAACACCCCGGGATTGATCCGGAGCCCGATGTTCACCGGCGAGGCC
>JBFGLJ010000158.1:0-6319 GCA_041576235.1 Gemmatimonadales bacterium
ACTTCCCGGCGCTCGCCCAGCCGGGCGGGGGCGGGGGCGGGGGCGGGGTGCTCAAGATCCTCCCCGACGGCCACGAGATCCCCCTCTACGTCCTGGCCAACGCAGACGGGCACTACGCCGTCTTGTCGCCCGTCTGCACGCACCTGGGCTGTACCGTCGATGTCGAAGGCACCACGCTGCTCTGCCCGTGCCACGGCTCGACCTACGACCGCGAGGGCCGGGTGCTCAAGGGGCCCGCCGAACGACCGCTTCGCCGGTACCGGACCGAGTTCGTGGACGGCGTGCTCGAGATCGACCTGGGACGGTCCGGATGATGCGCGCGCTCACCTTGGTGGCCGGCGCCCTTCTCCTCGTGGCACAGGGACTCGAGGCACAGGACACCACGGCGACGCCGGAACGGCCGTTCGTTGCCGGTGGGGTGTACGACAAGCCCTACCTGACCCGGCTCCTGGGGCGGACAGCGCTTGGCGGCTATGCCGAAGCCCACGCCAGACTCGAGCGCGCCGACGGCGCGACGGAGGACTTTGGATTCGAGGCCAAGCGGTGGAACATCTTCACCTCGACTCAGGTGAGTGATTTCGTGCGGATCGCCGCCGAAGTGGAGTTCGAAGAGGGCGGGGAGGAGATCAAGCTCGAGTTCGCGGCCATCGATGTGAGCATCAACCGCGCCCTGACCCTTCGTGCGGGCATGCTGCTTTCGCCGCTTGGAAGATTCAACCTGTCTCATGACAGTCCCCGAAACGAGTTCACCGACCGACCCCTCGTGGCCACCGAGCTCTTGGGTGTGGCGCTTTCCGAACCCGGGCTCGGCATTCTGGGGCTCTTCCCGGTCGGGCGGGAGGGGCAGGGGCGGATCACGTACGAACTCTACGCCGTCAACGGGTTCCACGACGGACTCATCAACGCGTCGTCCGACGGAACCCGAATCCCGTTGGGACGCGGCAACTTCGAAGACAACAACAACTCGCCTGCCGTCGTTGGCCGGGTGGCCTACAGCCCGCGGCTGGGGTTCGAGTTCGGCGTCTCGGCACATCACGGCGCGTACAACGTCTTTGAATCCGACGGCACGCCGGTCGACCAAAAGCGCACGCTCACCATCTGGGTGTTCGATACGGAGTTCGAGGTAGCCGGATTTCGGTTCATGGGTGAGGCATCGACGACCGACATCGACGTCACGCCGGGTTTGATCGGGATCTTCGCCACGAGCCAGCGCGGATTCTATCTCGAGGCACTTCGAGACTTCGGTCATGGGTGGGTCGGCACCATGCCGCGCTCGTTCTTCTCGGCCGGCGCCCGGGTCGATGTCGTCGATTTCGATGGCGATGTCGATGGAGACACTCGGCACCGCTACACGGCGGGGGTCAATTTTCGCCCCACCAATGACACCGTGCTCAAGCTCAACTACTTCCGCGGCACATCGCGCGACCGGTTCAACAATCCGACCGAGGAGGCCGGGCTCCTGTTCTCGGTCGCCACCTATTTCTAGAATCATGATTCTCGTTTGCGCATGGACCGGCGCGGGCACGCCGAGAGGGCTGCTCTGATGGTCGATCCCGCACAAGCCCTGGTCGTGTTCTTCGCCCTGGCCTTTGCCACCGCGTTGGTGGCCTGGCCGCGCCGGGGCCTCGCCGCCCGACTCGTCAAGCTCTGGCGCATGACCGAGCGCGTACAGGTGGAGGACGCGCTCAAGCACCTCTACAAATCGGAACGCAGCCGCCGCCCGGCCACGTCGAACAGCCTCGCAGGCGCCCTCCAGGTGTCGGCCACCAAGGCCCTCAAGGTGCTGGCGCGGCTCGAGGAACGCGGCTTCGCCCAGTTCGACAAGGACGGGCCGCGTCTGACCGATGCCGGCCGTGCCTACGCCCTTCGCATCGTCCGGACCCACCGCCTCTGGGAGCGGTACCTGGCCGACCGGACCGGGGTGGCGCCGGCCGATTGGCATGAAGACGCCGAGATCCAAGAGCACCGGCTCTCTGAACAGGAGACCGAAGACCTGGCTGCCAGAATGGGGCAGCCGCTCTACGACCCGCACGGCGATCCGATTCCGACGGCAACCGGCGAGTTGCCGGCTCCCGCCGGGATTCCCCTGACCGCGCTCGAGCCCGGGCTCACTGCGACCATCGTGCATCTCGAAGACGAGCCGCCGGAGGTCTACGACCGTTTGGTGGCCGAGGGGCTCGCGTTGGCGATGCCGGTCGAGATGGTGTCGGCCGAGCCGACCCGCATCCGGTTCAAGACCGATGGGCGCGAACACGAGCTCAAGCCGGTGGTTGCCGCCAACGTCACGGTCGTTCCCGAACCGGCGCTGGAAGTCGCGGTCGTCCCCCCCCGTTCCCTGGCGGATCTCGCGCGGGGCGAAGAGGGAGGGGTGGTTGGCATCGCCCAGGCGTGTCAGGGCGCGCAGCGGCGCCGGTTGCTCGATCTGGGCGTAGTACCGGGAACCGTCATCCGGGCCGAGCTGGTGAGCGCCGCCGGCGATCCCGTGGCGTACCGCATTCGTGGGGCGCTGGTAGCGCTCCGGCGGCAGCAGGCGGAGTGGATTCAACTGGAGTCTCAACCGGCGGCTCGAGCGGGAGCGGCAGATGGCGATCACTAGTCCCGCCCCTTGCCGCGGGTGCGCCGCCAATCGCGCCGAGAGTCTGGTTCAGCTCGGTGTCCAGCCGGACAAGTGGGACTACTTCGTCGCCCTTGCGGGCAACCCGAACACCGGAAAGAGCACCGTCTTCAATGCGCTCACCGGGTTGCGGCAACACACCGGGAATTGGCCGGGGAAGACGGTGGCGCGGGCCGAGGGCACGTTCTCGAACGAGGGGAAGCGGGTCAAACTCGTCGATCTTCCGGGAACCTATTCGCTCCAGGCTGGAAGCACCGATGAGGAGGTCGCGCGGGACTTCCTACTCTTCGGCCGGCCCGACGTCACCGTCATCGTGGTCGACGCCACCCGGCTCGAGCGCAATCTCAACCTCGTGCTCCAAGTCCTCGAAATCACCGATCGCGTGGTCGTGTGCCTCAACCTCATGGACGAAGCGCGGCGACGCGGTATCGGGGTCGATGCCAACCGCCTCGCCCAGGAGCTCGGTGTGCCGGTGGTCCCGACCGCGGCGCGGAGCCGCGAGGGCATTCCGGCCCTCCTCGAGGCCATCGACCGGGTGGCGATGGGAGCCGTGGAACTCCGCCCGTTCCGCCTGGCCGATCTGCCCGCCGAGGTGGAGGTGGCCGTTGCCGAGCTGGAGCCAGTCATTCGAGAGTCGTTCCCGGAGCTTCCCAACGCGCGCTGGGTGGCCCTCCGGTTGCTCAATGCAGACGAGCGCATCATCTCGGCGGTTCGCACGGGAGAGATCGGGGTGCTCTCGAACGAGGCAGCAGGTCGTGAGGTCCCGGTCGCGGAGTCCGCCGTCGCGACCTTCGAGGGCAATCATCGGGAAGTCCTCGATGCAGCGGCGTCGCTCAGGTGGCGTCTCAGCCCGACGTTCCACGATGCCCTGACCAAGCACATCTACGACGAAGCCCAGGCCATTGCCGGCCGGTCGATGATCACGGGGCTCCGCAGAGCCAAGTTCGACTTCGACCGGAAGCTGGACGCGGTCCTGACGAGCCGGATCCTCGGGTTCCCCCTCATGCTGGCCATCTTGGCCGTCGTCTTCTGGATTACCATCTCGGGGGCCAACGTCCCCTCCTCGATGCTGGCCACAGTCCTGATCGACAACCTGCACCCGGTGCTGAAAGGTGCAGCATCGTCGATCGGGATGCCTTGGTGGTTGAGCGGTTTCCTGTTCGACGGCATGTACCTCGCCACGGCCTGGGTGGTGAGTGTGATGCTGCCACCCATGGCCATCTTCTTCCCCCTCTTCACGTTGTTGGAAGACTTCGGATACCTGCCGCGGGTGGCGTTCAACCTCGACAAGCTGTTCCAAAAGGCGGGAGCCCACGGCAAGCAGGCGCTTACCATGTGTATGGGGTTCGGCTGCAATGCCGCCGGTGTCGTGGCAACCCGGGTGATCGACAGTCCGCGGGAGCGCTTGGTGGCGATCATCACCAACAACTTCTCCCTCTGCAATGGGCGCTGGCCTACCCAGATTCTGATCGCCTCGATTTTCCTGGGTACCCTGGCCCCTGCGCATCTGGCCGGGCTGCTTTCCGCGGCGGCCGTGGTGGCGATCGCGGTCCTGGGGATCGCGGCCATGTTCTTCGCCTCGTGGCTGCTCTCCCGCACCGTCCTTCGCGGAGAAGCCACCACCTTCAGCCTGGAGCTGCCACCCTACCGGCCCCCACGCATTCTCCAGACGCTCTATACCTCGATCATCGACCGGACGATCATCGTGCTCTGGCGGGCCGTGCTCTTTGCGCTCCCGGCCGGCGCGGTGATCTGGCTCGTCTCGAACATCTCCTTCGACGGGGCCAGCCTGGCGCAGCATTTCGTGTCGTGGACGAACCCCTTCGGCATCCTGATTGGCTTGAACGGCGTTATTCTCTTGGCCTACATCGTAGCCATCCCAGCCAACGAAATCGTGATCCCCACCATTCTCATGTTGACCGTGGCCACCGTTGGGCTGAGCGGAGTCGGCAGCGGTGCAGGGGTGATGTTCGAGTTAGACTCGATGGCCGAGGTCGGCGATCTCCTGCGAGCCGGTGGGTGGACGGTGCTCACCGGGCTCAATCTCATGCTCTTCAGCCTACTCCATAATCCGTGCTCCACGACCATCTACACGATCTATAAGGAAACGGGCAGCGCCAAGTGGACCACGGTGGCGACGGTGTTGCCCTTGGTCATGGGCTTCGTGGTCACCTTCCTCGTGGCGCAGGTGTGGCGGCTGCTGGCCTGAGACCGGCGATGCTCCTGCCCTAAGTCGTTCGAACTCCCGTCACCGCACGCGCCGCTTCGCCCGGGGACTGAACACCCGTGCCCTGAGCAGATCGATTGCGAATTCGGGCCGAACGCTCGTCGCAAAGGTGGTGGGAATGCCGTCAGGCACCGCGGCCGTGCGGCCGCGATCGTCTCCATCGCCGAGGTCAACGGCGACCGCAACTTCTTCGAATACCAACGTGCCGGGTTTCAAGAGGTGCGCAATGACCAAGGGGTCGTTGACGACGCACCCCTCGAGCTCCTCGAAGTCTCGATGAAACTCGACATAGAATCGGAGCGCGTCCCGGAGCCACTTGTCGTGCTCCGTTTCCTCGAGGGCCTCCACGTCATCGGCGCCGAGAAACAGCTGACGGGTGACGTCGAGCCCCACCCATTGCGTGCCCAAATGGGCCCGAAGCACCTGGTCGGCCGCCTCGGGGTCGCACCAAGCATTGAACTCGCTGTGGGTTGTGGTGTTTCCTCGCGCGGCAAGGTTCCCCGCCATGGCCAAATGGCGCCGAATCCGCGTCCTCACAAGGGTCGGGTCCCGGGCAAGAGCAACCGCGAGGTTGGTCAGCGGTCCAAGGGTGACCAGCGTGATCGGCTCCTCGAGGTGAGCGAGCAGGGCGAGCAGGGCCTCGGAATTCGGCTCGACCTTCTTCGCGGGCGGCACCGCAGCATAGCCCAAGCCCGATTCGCCGTGGGTGTCATGGGCGGTCACCAACGCACGGCTCAGCGGGGCGGCGGCACCAGGAATGATTCTGACGGACGCGCCCGCACGCCGAACGATTTCGTGCGCGTTACGGGTGGCGTTCTCCAGGGAGGTGTTCCCGAACACGGTGACGATTGCCTTGATGTCGAGCTCGGAGCTGTTCAGGGCCAAGAACAGGGCAAGGCAGTCGTCGATCCCGGGGTCGGTATCGATGATCAGTGGCGTTGTCACGAGCGTCCAGGGTCGTGGTGAAAACGAGGCTGAGCAGGCCTGGGGTCTAATCTATCCGTCCAATCCCCATTGGGGAGGAGGGAGATTCAATCGGCTCCGGTCACGCAGCCAAGCTGCGTCAGCGAGCCAGCGTGTCGAGTACCGCCTCGACGGCTTCCCCCACGGCGCGAATGGTCGCCCTCCGTTCCGGCCGGGTCGGCGCGAGCAGGGAGTCCAGGACTTCCAATTCGATGCCGAAGTAGCGACGGGCCGGGAAGCGGCGGCGCAGGGTGGTGGTGAGGCCGTCGGTGTACCCACGGTAGGGATAGTTCAACCACACCCGGAGAGGCGGCCGAGCGCACGCGGAGGCGAGGCCGGATGCTCCGGTCTTGAGCTCCTCCCGAAGAGCAAGAGCAAGATGGCGCTCACGAGCCCGCTTGGGGTCGTAGAGCACGCCGGCGTCGGCCCGCCGAGCCTTCCCGTTGAGGACCGGCGTGAACGTGTGGACGGAGAGGTGGAGCGCCGCACGCTCTCGGGCGGGGGCGGGGGCGGTC
>JBFGLJ010000159.1:0-6316 GCA_041576235.1 Gemmatimonadales bacterium
AACTGGGAGAACGCTGTTTCTATCCTCTCACCGTTGGGCCCGGTATGCATGCGATCCTAGCAGGGCTTCTCCTGACACAGGCCACGTCGCTCACCTCCGCGGGCGCTGTCACCGCTCCTGCCCCGGATTCACCGCCTGCTCGGGTTCAGGCCTTCCGCATCGCCCAACCGATCGTGATCGATGGCGTGCTCGACGAAGCGCAGTGGAGCACCGCCACCCCGTTTACCCAGTTCACCCAGCGCGATCCGGATGAAGGCCAGCCTGCCTCGCAGCGGACGGCCGTTCGCATTCTCTACGATGATGGGGCGCTCTACGTTGGGGCCCACTTGTTCGATACCCATCCCGACGCCATCGTGGCCCGGCTGGGCCGGCGGGACGTCTGGACCAACTCGGATTGGTTCGCGGTGTTCTTGGACCCCTATCGTGACAAGCGTAGCGGATTCTACTTCGGCTTGAACGCTGCCGGGACCCAATACGACGGCGTGCTGTACAACGACGACTGGGACAACGACAACTGGGACGGGGTGTGGCAAGGGAAGGTCGAGCGTCACGATGGCGGATGGACGGTGGAGATGCGGATCCCCTATTCACAGCTTCGCTTCAAGCCCGGGGCAACCCAGGTCTGGGGGATCAACTTCAAGCGCGAGATCGCCCGCAACAACGAGGCCGACTACCTCGTCTACACGCCGAAGAACGAGAGCGGGTTCGTCTCCCGGTTTCCCGAACTGGTAGGGCTCGACGGGATCAGTCCTCCCCGCCGTCTCGAGATCCTGCCGTATGTGACCTCCAAGGCGGCCCTGCTGGACCATGATGCCGGCGATCCGTTCAATGACGGGTCGCAATTCTCCGGCAACGTGGGAGCCGACTTCAAGCTCGGGTTGGGCAGCAATCTCACCGTCGACGGCACCATCAATCCCGATTTCGGCCAGGTCGAAGTCGACCCTGCGGTGGTCAACCTGAGCGACTTCGAGACCTTCTTCCCCGAGAAGCGGCCGTTCTTCATCGAGGGCTCCACCATCTTCGATTTCGGGTTCGGCGGAGCCAACAACAACTGGGGCTTCAATTTCGGCACCCCGGATTTCTTCTACAGCCGGCGGGTAGGACGCTCGCCGCAGGGCAGCCTGCCCGACGCCGACTATTCCGATGTCCCGCAAGGGACCAGCATCGTCGGCGCGGCCAAGATTTCGGGCAAGCTCGCGGGCAGCTGGAACATCGGGATGATGCACGCGCTCACCGCGCGCGAGATGGCCGACATCGACCTTGCCGGTGCACGATCGCGGGTGGAGGTGGAGCCCCGAACGTACTATGGCGTGGCCCGGGCGCAGAAGGAAATGGATGGCGGACGACATGCAGTTGGTGTCATCACCACCCTTGCCAATCGCAGCTTCGACGACCCTCGGCTCAGAGATGAGGTCAACAGCTCGTCCTTCGCCGCCGGCATCGATGGCTGGACCTTCCTCGATCAAGACAAGGTGTGGGTGATCACCGGGTGGGCCGGCGCCACCCGGGTGGCGGGGACCAGAGAACGATTGCTCGACCTCCAACAGAACTTTCTCCACTACTACCAGCGCCCCGACGCGGATCATGTGAGGCTCGATTCGAGCCGGACTTCGCTAGAAGGCTACGGCGGACGGCTCGCCCTCAACAAGCAGCGGGGCGACTGGCGCATCAACACGGCATTTGGCTTGATCAGTCCCGGGTTCGATGTGAACGACCTGGGCTTCCAGTGGACCTCGGATGTGCTGAACGGCCACTTCGTTCTCTCGCGCCGGTGGACTCAGCCTGGGAAGGTGTTCCGGTCGATGTTTGCCAATGCAGCGGTGTTCCGAAGCTGGAACTTCGGCGGTGACGTCACCTGGACCGGCCTGTTCCACAGCAACTTCCTGCAGTTCCTGAACTACTACAGCGTCCGGTACTTCGTGGCCTATAACCCCCAGACGGTGAGTTTTCGGCGCACACGGGGCGGGCCGCTCACCATCAACCCAGCGGGATGGGAAGGCAACATGTTCCTGCGCTCCGACGATCGGAAGTCGCTGGTCTTCGGCGTAGGCTTCCACCGGTCGGACTACCAAGAGGATTCGGATCGCGGCTGGAGCCTCGACACCGAAATCGAGTGGAAGCCGTCGAGCTCACTCTCGCTCTCCTTCGAGCCATCGTTCAGCAGGAGCTTCACCTCGGCCCAATACGTCGACACGTTCGATGATGCCACCGCCGCCTCGACTTTCGGCCGGCGATACGTCTTCGCCGATCTCCAGCGCACCACCCTTTCCGCCGGCTTCCGCCTCAACTGGGTGTTCACGCCCAAACTGAGCCTCCAGGTCTATGCCCAGCCGTTGGTCGCCTCCGGCGACTACACCAACTACAAGGAGCTGGCGCGGCCCCGATCCTACGACTTCACCGTTTATGGGCAGGATGGGAGCTCGACCTTCGATCCGTCGACCTTCACCGCCGACCCCGACGGCCCAACCGGCCCGGCCGACCCGCTCGACATCGGGAACCAGAATTTCAACTTCCGCTCGCTCCGGGGGAACGCGGTGCTCCGCTGGGAGTACATGCCGGGGTCGACCCTGTTCCTGGTCTGGACCCAGAGCCGGACCGACGACGAGACCATCGGCGACTTCCGCTTCGGCCACTCCTTGGGCCGGCTGTTCGACGCCAAGGCCGACAACGTGTTTGCCATCAAGGTGTCGTATTGGTGGAATCCCTGATCCTGCGAGTAGAGAGCCGGGAGTAGCAGGCGCGGGACATTCATTCACCCACTTGACCATCGCTTGAGGGCTCGCGCGCATCGTGGAACCAGCACGATGGGTGAGGCCCCTCGGCCTTCCTCTCCTAGCCCCGGAATCGGGCGGGGGCGGGGGACCCGCTGGAGTGCTAGGAGTTGCATAGCGGTTTCAGGAACCGGTGGCCGGCACGGGGCATTGAACGAGACCAGGGGCCGTTTCTGGACGGTCTCGAGGAGCGCTCCGATTGGCACGTTGCTTGCCCCTCTTGAGGTGCGGATGTCTCGGGATGTGATGGATGACCGAACGAGGGCATGGACATGGAGCGCAGTGGATCCCCCTCAAGACGATTCCGGCCTGGCCGGGAGCGCGTTCGAACGGCGATGGGCCGTTGGGCGCTCGCGCGGTCGTGCGGTGTCGCCCTCGGTCTCCTCGCCATCCCGTTCGCACCCGGCCAGGCGGACCCGCCTGATCCTCCGACGCGGTTGAGCATCGCGGCTCCACTCTTGACCAAGCTCCAAAGTCTGGCGGCCGGGCTTCACCTCGAGTTGGTGCTCTGCCTGAACGGCGACGTGGAGGCCGAGGGGGTGCACCTGACCGATTTCACCATGCCTGAACCACACATGACTGGCCGTGACCGGACGCTCGTCGGAGCGTGTCCGGACGGCACGTCTGCGGTGTGGCACAATCATCCACTCCCGAACAACTCCACGACCGTCGCATCACGGGGGAGCACACCGCGACGCTGGCGGGAGCCTGTGACTCCCCGCGAACTGTGTCTCCTGTCGCGACGCGACATCGACACCACGGTCCGGAACGCCTATGCCTTCATCGTGGTCTCGGTCGATGCCGACACCTGGTGTTGGTGGAGCCTGGATCAGGTCAAGGAGTTCGCCCGCAAGCGCTTGGCTGTCGGCCGCCCGGTCCCGGGCCAAGCACACTGGGCGCCCGGCCCGCCCCGTTCCCCCGGCGCCAAGGGTCTTTCCTAGCCGACCTCCCCGTCAAACCGTATATTGGTGGCGGCATCGAGCGTGCCTCTGTGTGAGGGCGCCGGTCCGACGTGGAGGTTAGTCGCTCTCTTGTTGCAGTCAGGTGCGTGCTGGGTACGCGTTGGGCTCGGTATTGGGAATCGAGTCTCAGGGCGGAATGCGCACCACGCTACCAGCAACAGTGATCGAGGGGTTTCGAGCTCTTCGACGCCGGCTCCGGTCTTCAGGGTCGGCGTCTCTTTTCACTTAAGGAGGTAGGCATGCTAGGACTCTCAAGGACAGTGCGATTCGGGGCTGCGACGGCTCTGGCGGTGGCGTTCAGTCCCGCGATTGCACTGGCCCAGCAGGCGTTTGAATCGCCTGCGGCGGCCAAGCTGGAGGTCACCTCGACCTCCGAGGAAGCGAGCCGGCACTTCTGGGCCGGCGTTCATGATGCCGACAACATCTTCTTTACTCGCGCGGCCACGCACTTCGAGAAGGCCCTCGAACTCGATGCCACGTTTGGGATGGCGCGGGTGCTCCATGCCCGCAACGCCCCGGGGCTCAGCCAAGCCGACCGGATCGCTAAGATCAACAAGGGCATCGCCGAGCTGAGCGAGGCTTCGACCGGTGAACTCTTGACCGCGCTCGGCATGCGTGAGTGGACTGCCGGCAACCCCAAGGAAGCCAAGGCGCTCTTTGGGACGGCCAGCAAGATGATGCCGGGTGACCCTCACCTCGCCTTGTACAAGGCCTTTGTGACCGGTGCCGCCACCAATCCGGAGATGGGGATCGCGGCGGTGCGCGATGTGACGGAGCGGTTCCCCGAGTTCGCGGCCGCGTGGAACATCCTGGGCTACCAGTTATGGCAATCCGGCGACCGTGCGGGCGGGCTCGCGGCCATCAAGAAGTACGCCGCGCTGGCACCGGATCATCCCAACCCGCACGACTCGTACGCCGAGCTGCTGCAGTGGACCGGGCGCTACGATGAGGCGATGAAACACTATCGCCGGGCGGCTGAACTGGATCCTTCATTTGATCAGGCCTACATGGGCATGGCCGAAATCGCCCAGCTCACCGGCAACGGGAAGCAGGCGCGGCAGTACCTGACCCAGGCCTCCGAGCATGCGGCGACCGATGGGGCGCGGCTCCATAGGCTGCGCGCCATAGCGGCAAGCCACCTGATCGACGGCAACCCCAAGGCCGCACTCGCACAGCTGGAATCGGTCGCGGCCATGGCCGAGAAGGAAGGAAACAACAACGTAGCGGCGTTGGCCCACCAGCAGATGGCCGCCATCCTGGCCATGACCGGCAAGGGCAAGACCGTCGAGGCCCATCTCGCCAAGGCGGCCGAGTTGGGCGGCGCGGATAACCCGGGCCAACTTGCCTACACGGCAATGGCCCACGCCAGCCTCGGTCACGCCGACGCGGCGACCCAGGCCTCGGAGAAGCTCGCCAAGGCCGCGTACGACGGCGGCCAGAACCTGAAGCAGATGTCCCATGCCGTAAATGGTATGGTGTACCTGCGGAGCAACCAGCTGGACAAGGCACTCGCCGAGTTGGCGCAAGCCGATCCCAGCGACTACATGGTGAAGGCCATGCTGGCCTCCTGCTACAAGAAGATGGGCCAGAAGGCACAGGCCATGGCGTTGCGGGACGAAGTCCTGAATGACCGGCAGTTCAGTCTACAGGATCCGCTCTATCCGCTGGCGCGGATGGAAGCGGCCACCAAGTAGGGACGCGACGGAGGAAGTCGCACGTAAGGTGTTGAGAGGAGGGCGGGAAGCCAGTTGGCCTCCCGCCTTCCTTCTTACGTCCCTTCCACCCCTCCACCATTCTTTGTTCATGCCGCAGCCTCTCCTTGCCACGTCGCGCTCCTGGTCGTTCTCCCTGGCGGCCGAGTTTGGGCATCGGGATGTGACGGGCGGGCTGGGTGATTTCGTGGCGGAGTCGGCGGTCGAGACCGGGGTACTAGTGGTACAGTTGGTGGGGTCAACCGGAGCCATCACCACCATCGAGTACGAACCGGGGGCCCTCCAGGACCTCCGCCGCGCCCTCGACAGTCTCGCACCCGCCAACGAAGACTACGCCCACAACGCTCGCTGGGGCGACGGCAACGGCTTCTCCCACGTGCGCTCGGCGCTCCTCAAGACCAGCCTCGCCATTCCGATCGTCGACGGCCGCCTGGCGCTCGGCACCTGGCAGCAGGTGGTGGTGATCAACCTGGACAATCGCGACCGGCGGCGGGAGGTGGTGGCGGTGGTGATGGGGCAAGGGCGTAGGGAGTAGTCAATAGAAACAAAGGGGGCGGGCGCCTCGCGCCCGCCCCGTCCGTTCTACGCCCGATGTCGTCTACTTACTCGAGTGCATCGCGAACGCGGCCCCCTGGGGATCCATGCATTGGACCACGCGGTCGCCGCCGGGCACCTCCATGGGCCCGTTCAGGATCTTGCCGCCGAGTTTCTTGACCTCCTCGGCACGCTTGTCGACGTCGTCGACCTTGACGTAGAACAGCCAGTGCGGCGGGGCTTGTACCTCCCTGGGCCGGTTGAACATGCCGCCCAGCGGCGTGCCGCTGCCTTTTTGCCCATACATCTGGTAGATGCCGGCCTCGCCCATGTCCAT
>JBFGLJ010000160.1:0-6313 GCA_041576235.1 Gemmatimonadales bacterium
CCTGGCAGCGGATCGCGTTCTCGGTCTTATCGAGGGCCTCGTCCACCTCGCGGTCCGCTGCCCGGTCGATTTTCCGCTCCACCTTCTTCTTGATGCGATCGAATTGGGCAGTGGCGGTGGTGGGAGCAGCCATGAGGCCGCAGAGCACGAGGATCAGCACGGTACCGCTGGGGATATGCATCGAAAGGCCTCCATCAGGTTCTGAGACCCAAGCTAGCGCGAGATGGAGGACCTGCAAGGTTGGGGTCGAGGCCTCAGCCCCCAGGATGTTGGATGCCGAGGTACCAGAAGAGGGCGATCAGCGCCAGAATCAGGGTCCCGGCAATGATGAGCGGGAAGATGAAGACCGAGCTGAAGAGCTTGCTGTCCTGCTTGAGATGCATATAGAACATGGCGACTAGGGCAAACTTAGCGGCCGAGAGCACAATGAGGATCTGGATGATGAGGGGGGCAACCAGGACGGCGAGTCCCGCGGGTGAGCCCCGGCGAGCGACTTCGTAGGCGGCCACCTCGAGCGCGGTCAGTACAAAGAGGATCACCGCGATCTTGACGTAAATCGCGGTACCGGGATGGGGTTTTTCAAACGCGGTTAGTGGGCGGTCGTCCATCGGAGCCTCAACGCATCAGGTACACGACGGGGAAGATCACGATCCACACCACGTCGACAAAGTGCCAATAGAGCGCCGCGATCTCGAGATTCAGGGCTTTCTCGGGCGGTAGTTTGCCGCGGGCAGCCAGGATCCAAAGCGTAACCAACCAAATCACCCCGATAGTCACGTGGGTGCCGTGGAAGCCTGTCAGGGTATAGAAGGTCGAGCCAAACAAATTGGTGGTGTAGCCGAGTCCCTTGTGAACAAAGTGATAGAACTCGTACACCTGCATGCCCACGAAGAACGCGCCACACACGATGGTGAGCCCCAACCAGGTCAGCAGGGCCTTGCGGTCGCCGCGCTGCGCGCCCGCCAGCGCCATCACCACGAAGAACGAGCTGAACAGCAGGAGCGCCGTACCGACCGTCACCAGTGGAATCTCGAGGATCGGCTCGAAGTGCTCGCCGCTGGGTGAGGTCCAGGAATCGTGCGGGAAAGGCCCGACCAGGCTCTTGCCGCGGTACACCAAATACGTCGAGATGAGCGAGGCGAAAAACAGACATTCCGATCCAATGAATGTCCAAATGGCCAGTTTCCGGGTGTCGAGTCCGGTGGCCGTGTCGTCCATCGGCAGGGCATGCGCGTCGTGCATCACCAGTGTCGTTCCTCGTCCCGGTTAGTGGGGCGGCTCAAAGGCCCAGGCATAGATCCCAACCGCGGTCAGGGCACCTCCGGCCAGGATGACGGGCAGCGTGACCCCGAACAGGAATCCAAGGAAAAACACCCCAATGCCGATTGCCGTGACCAGGGGCCAGTAGGACGGATTGGGGAGATGGATCTCCGCCCCGCTCACGCGCTGTGGCTCGGGCAGCGGGCCGTGGGCCCGGCGGTGTTCCCACAAGGGGTCGCGCGAGTAGACGGTCGGCGTCTCGGGGAAGTTGAATTCCTGCGGCGGCGAGGGGATCGACCACTCCAGGGTGGCGCCCTCCCAAGGATCGGCCGGCGCCGGGACCTTGGCCCGCCAGGCCTTGAGCATGTTGTAGATGAAGACCAAGAAGGACACGCCGAGCAGCAAGGAACCGATGGTCTCCACCCGGTTCCAGAGTTCGAACCCCAATCCTTCGGGGTAGGTATACACCCGCCGCGGCATGCCGTTCAGCCCCAGGAAGTGCATGGGAAAGAAGGTCAGATTCATGCTGATGAAGGTGAGCCAGAAGTGGACCTTCCCGATCCGCTCGTCGAGCATCCGGCCGAACAGCTTGGGGAACCAGTAGTAGGCGCCGCCGAGAAACGCGAGCACCGTTCCGCCAAATAGGACATAGTGGAAGTGCGCCACGACGAAGTAGGTATCGGTCTGCTGCAGGTCGGCCGGGGGTACCGAGTGCATGACACCCGATAATCCACCGATCACAAACATGGCAATGAAGCCGAGCGCGAAGTACATGGCCGTGGTCAGCCTGAGTGAGCCGCGCCAGATCGTTCCCAGCCAGTTGAAGATTTTCACCCCCGTGGGAATGGCGATCAGCATGGTCGTGAGGCCGAAGACGGTGTCCGCGATCGGCCCCATGCCGGTGGCGAACATGTGATGGCTCCAGACCCCGAATCCGAGAAACGCGATGAAGGATCCGGAGAACACCATGGCGGCATACCCGAAGAGGGGCTTCCGCGAGAAGACCGGCAGGATTTCCGACACGATCCCGAAGGCCGGCAGGATCAAGATGTACACCTCGGGGTGGCCGAAGATCCAGAACAGATGCTGCCAGAGGATGGGATCGCCACCGCCGGCCGGCACGTAGAAACTGGTGCCGAAGTAGCGGTCGACCATCAGGAAGATGAGGGCCACGGTGATCACCGGGAACGCCAACATGAGGAGCATCTGGGTGATGAAGCTCATCCAGACGAACATCGGCATGCGCATCATGCGCATACCCTTACAGCGCAGGTTCATGATGGTGACGAAAAAGTTGACCGCGGCCGCCAGCGAGGCGATGCCCAGGATCTGGAGCCCGATGACCCAGAAATCAATGTTGAGCCCTGGGCTGAATTCCTTGGAGGTGAGGTTCGCGTACCCGAACCACCCGGCATTCGGGGCCGCATTCAAGAGAAAACTCGCGTTCAAGACCAGTCCGCCGATCAAGAACACCCAGTAACTGAACGCGTTGAGCCGGGGGAAGGCCACGTCCCGGGCCCCGATCTGGAGCGGAATCATGAAGTTGAAGAACATCGCCGACAGCGGCATCACGCCGAGGAAGATCATCGTGGTGCCGTGCATGGTGAACAACTGATTGTAGGCTTCCGGCGACAAGAACGTCTGATCCGGCGCGCCCAGCTGCCAGCGCATCAGCAGCGCTTCGACGCCCCCCAAGAGAAAGAAGAAGAACGCGGTCACGCCGTACATGATCCCGATCCGCTTGTGATCGACGGTCGTGACCCAGCTCCAGAGGCCGGTCGGCTCCGAAGAGTGTGCTGCGGTAACGTCGGCGTGTTCTACCGCGGTCGTCGCCATATCGATTCCGTTGGACTCATGCGACCCGGAGGCTAGCGGCCCGCGGGGAAGGCGGGCGGGATCGCCGCCACGCGTTGGGTTCGCAAGTACGCCACCAAGGCGCGGATGTCGGGCTCACTCAGGCCCAGGTTCGGCATCTTCGAACCCTGCTTGTAGTCCTGAGGATTGCGGAGCCATTGCGCCAAGTTCGCATCGGTATTCTCCAAGCTGCCGGCGGCGATCGTGAGCCGGGCTCCGATGTTCGCCAGATTGGGGCCGATGAGTCCTTGGGGCGGGTTGACCGCCTGCAACGCGTGGCACCCCAGACACGCGCGGGTCCTGAACAGGGCCTCGCCCTCGCGCGCCAGGCTGTCCGCTTCCGCGACCGGCACCGGCGCCGTCAGTCCGGTCATGCCGTCGACCCATCGGGCGAAATCGGCCGGCGCCGCAACGATGACCTTGTGGGCCATGCGCCCATGTTGGATGCCGCAGAATTCGGCGCATTGCCCGGGATAGACCCCCGGCTCCTCGGCCGTAAACCACAAGCGGTTGTCGCGCCCAAAGAACACGTCCCGCTTGGCCGCTAATTGTGGAACCCAAAAACTGTGCAGCACGTCGGCGGTGCGCATCCTGAGATCCACCGGCCGCCCCACCGGTACATACATCTCGCTGGCAGTGGTGACTCCGAACTCCGGATACCGGAATTCCCACCACCACTGGTGCCCGATCACCTCGATGATCAACGGCTCCCCGGGCGGCGGCTCGGAGGTGCGGAAGATGGTTCGGATGGTGGGCACCGCGATGAACACCAGCACCGAGGCCGGTATGATGGTCCAAATGACCTCGAGGAGGGCGTTGCCGTGGAATTGGGCGGGCTCGGGGCCGCCCGGGCGGCTGCGGTAGCGAACGATGGCATAGAGGAGCAGTCCTTCGACCAGCACGAAGACCCCCACCGCCCACCATACCGTGGACATGAACAACGTGTCCACTTCACGAGCGAAGTCGCCCTTGGGATCGAGGGTGGTTTGGGGGTAATTCTCGGCGCACCCCGCCACCGCGAGGAGCACGAGGCCGAGCAGCGGGGCGAGACCGACGAGGCGCTGCCATCGAGCGCTACGAACGCGCATAGACGCTGGAGATCCTGTCACAATTGGTGGAAAAGCCGGAACAACGGCAGCCCGCACGTTAGCGGGTGGCCCCCCTCCGCGTCAAGGAATTCTCGGGCCATTCAAGGACCACGCATGAGCGCTTCGATCGCATCCGGCGTCCGCGGTGCACCCTCGGAGAGGATCTCCGCGCCCGTAGCCGTGACCAGGATGTCGTCCTCGATCCGAATCCCGATCCGCTCGGCGGGAAGATAGAGACCCGGCTCGATCGTCAGAACCATCCCCGGCGCAAGCGGAGTCGCATAGTCGCCAACATCGTGAACATCCATGCCGAGCCAGTGCGACAACCCGTGGACGAAGAAACGCTCACAGGACCCGCCGGCACACAGCGTGCCGCTGTGGCGCCTCAGATGAGCGCGGGCGATACGGTTGAGGTCGCGCACCGTGATGCCAGGGCGGACCGAGTCGATAGCCGCCTGTTGCGTCTCCAACACCAGCGTGTAGAGCGCCCGCTGGCGCTCGGTGAACCGGCCCGAGACCGGGATCGTCCTGGTCACGTCAGCCGTGTAGTAACCGAACTCCGCGCCCACATCCATGACGATCAGATCGTCCGGAGCCGTCTGCCCCCGGCTCTTGTCGTAATGAAGGATGGTGGCGTTGAGTCCTGCGCCGACGATGCTGGGGAACCCCACCCGCTCGGCCCCGAGGCGGCGAAACGTGTACTCGATGGCCGCCTCGATTTCGTACTCCCACATCCCCGGCTTGGCAATCCGCATCGCCTCCCGTTGCGCCTCGACGGTGATCGCGATGGCGCGGCGCAGCCGGGTGAGCTCGTCAGCGTCCTTGACCAGGCGACTGGAGGCGAGAAACGGCCGCAAGTCATGCACGGTGACCGGCACCCGCGATGTCCGCTCGTCGAAGACCAGGTCGCGGAAGAACCCCATGTGGCCCTCGCGGCTCCCGCGGCGGAAGTACACTCCCGCACTGCCGGAGGCTTGCATGCTGCGTACCCGGGCGCGGATGTGCTCCTCGGCACCGGCGCTCGAGCGAACGTCGTCGATGCCACTCAGGGCCCGAACTTCGGGACCCGGGCCGAGGGACGGGCCGGTCCAGCGCTCGGTCAACGTGTCGCGGGGCGGGACGTAGAGGATTTCCTCATCGGGTGCGGAGTCCCGCGCGATGAGCACCAGCCAGGACCCCGAAGTCTCGAGGCCGGTGAGGTAGAAGAAATCATTGTCCTGCCGGAAATCGCTGTCCTGCGGAGGCGGGCCCTCATCCTCTATGCTCCGGAGGTCAGCCGACCGCACGATCACGATCCCCTGACCCAATCGCTCGAGCAGTGCCGCCCGGCGAGTCTGCAGATGCTCCACCGGAACAGGGCCCGCCGGTGAGCCCGCCTGGGCCGCGGCGACGCCCGGCCACATGGCGCCCAACAAGAGGGCGCAGCGGATGCTATGGAGCAGAGGCCCTACGGATGGGAACGTCGAGCGGAACTGCGCCGGGGACGGGATAACTGAAGTGCCACCACTCTTTCTCATAGGACTGAAATCCCTCAGCCTCCATTGCCCGGACCAAGATCAGGCGGGTTTCGAGAACCTTGCCCACCGCATTTGCCGTATGCGCCGCTTCGGAAAACGTGTCGTAGGGCGTGCCCATGTCGGCCTCTCGGCCGGTGGCGCGATCGATCAGGGTGAGATCGACGGCGGTCCCCAGGTTATGCCGACTCCGCCGCGCGATGTACCCATCCTGGAGCAAGTCCTCCCGTCCCGTCCTCTCGGCCCAGGCTACCATCGCCAGCGTGGCCCGCACCGGGCGGTACCCATCGAACACTTTGAGCGCGTAGGGGGTGGCACGGAAACGCGCCTCAACCCGTGCCAGTGCTTCGGCGACGTCCCGCCGGAGCCACACCCGGGGTGCAAGGTAGCCCGGGAGAGGCGCCCCCGTGAAGTTGTCCGATCCCGCGTATTTGGCCTCGACGACGATGCTCGAATCCAGAGCCTGGAGATCGACCAGGCCCGATGTCCCCGCCGCAGCGATGGCCTCCGAGGGGGCGCCTGGGGGGGCGGGGGCGGGAGCGGCACCCGATGAGGCGCAGGCCGCTCCGCACAGGAGCGCCAAGATACCCGCAGCCA
>JBFGLJ010000161.1:0-6259 GCA_041576235.1 Gemmatimonadales bacterium
GAACCCCGATCCGCCCGAGCTCCTGGGCGAGGACGCCATGGTGCTCCCGGCGCGGCTGGACAGCACACTCATGCGACTCGAGAAAGTCCCGGCGTTGAAGTGTGAGATATCGCCGGAGTACCACCTGGGCGGCTCGGTGAAAATGTCCTGAAAGGCCTTGGCCCACTGCTTCTCGACCCCGAAGGCCATGGCAAACGGCAAGAACCGCTCGAACATCTCGGGTGTACGAACGATGCGCCGGTACTTATCCGATTCGACCCGGTGCAGGAAGTCCTCGAATCCCATCACCCGCTCCCGTGCGCGGGCGCCGGCCACAGTCCTGGCCGGCATCACGAACCCGAACCCCACCACAATGAGCCCTACCAGCATCCCTGCCACCACAAACGGCACTTGGGTCATGCTCACGCCGGCCGCGAGAACACTACCCCCAACGGCGATCAACACCCCGAGGGCAACCCCGCCGATGGTCCAGGCCGCCTGAACCGACTGGGGACGCTTCCGATAGTAGCCATGGCCGATGAGCCGATCGAAGATGCCGCGCTTGATGTCGGGCAGGTGGCTGTAGAACTCGTTCTCGAGGTCCGAGAGCTCGACGGTCGTCTGTCCATCGAAGACCCCATTCAACACGCGTCGCTCGTGCGGGTGAAGGGTCCGGGCACCCGCCGGGACGTCGAGCCGGTGGAACACGAACTCCCTGTCCTTGAAGAGTCCGAGGAATTTGCTTTCTTCGCGCTCCTCGATTCGCAGATATCCTTGGACCGCGAGGTCCACCAGGGTGGCCGTGACGTCCCGCATGTCCGCGGAGTTGTCCATGAGGGTACCCGCTTCCGCCGGGGTCAGATTCTCGGGCGGCTCGTATTGAACCGGGATCGGCCGGGGCTCAGGGTCACGACCGTGGCGGCGCCAGAGGCCGAGCATGCCGAAGAACGCCACGATCGGAAGGCCGAGCGGCCAGTTGCTTTGGAGAAATCCGATCGCCCGGTCCGTGCTGGTCGGCTCCGCGACCAGACCCTTGTTCCAGCCGACCACGGCCGTGAGCCCCTCGTGGAATTCGAGCCGACGTGGCATCACAATGCGGATGGTCGAGCCCGACGGCTCGACCGATGCTTCTTGCGCGGTCGAGCCATAGACTCCGTTGAACGCAATGGCGCGGACCCCCTCGGCACCAGGAGGCAGAGTGATCACGGCCGTGGCGGCCTCGATGGGAACGTCCCATTCGTCACCGGTCACGTTCCAGTAGAGTTCGTCGTGGTCGTCGAAGAATCGGAGGCCGTTGTCGGCCCGGTAGCTGAGCACGACGTCACGGGTCGCGTCCTCGGCGCCGGGCACCCAAATACGGTACTTGAGGTAGTGCCGCTCTCGGCTGGCCTCGAGGCGCAGCGGCGTGCCGGTCCCGTCGGTAGCGCGCACCTGGGAGATCCGCAGCGTCCAGTTGAACCCTTGGGGGGTGTGGTACTTGACCGGAATGGTCCGATAGATCCCGTTCCACTTCCCGATGAACCGAGGGCGGATGGTCTCGGTCACGTCGATCGACCCGTCCCGGTTGACCGTGATGGCACCGTCGAAGCGCTCGATGACCAGCGACCGCTGCGCCGCTGCCGGGGCGGGGGCCGCCGGGACGGTAGTGATGGCCGCGAGGCCGCCGAGCAGCAGCCTCCAAGAGGGTCTCACGAGCCCTGCTCCAGGTCGACGTCCGGCGCCGCTCCCTCGGTCCGGTCCTCCAGGCCGAAGAACTCGTGCGGGGTGAAGCGGAAGGCCCCGGCCACGAGGTTCGACGGGAACTGGGCGATCTTGGTGTTGAGATCCCGGACCACGGCGTTGTAGTAGCGGCGGGCGTTCTGTATGTGGTCCTCGAGGTCCGACAGGTTGCGCTGCAGCGAGAGAAAGCTCTCCGCGGCCTGGAGATCGGGATAGGCTTCGGCCAGCGCGAAGATCTGCCGGACCGATCCACTGAGCGCCCCCTCGGCGGTGCCGCTCTCGGCGGGCCCCTTCGCCTGGACCGCCCGGTTCCGGGCGTTCACGATGTCCTCGAGCGTCCCCCTTTCGTACCCGGCGTGCCCCTTGACCGCGGCGACCAGGCTCGGGATCAGATCGTGGCGGCGCTTGAGCTGGACATCGATATCGGCCCAGGCGTTGTCGGCCAAGAGGCGGAGTCGGGCTAGCCCGTTGTACGTCACGATGATCAAGGCGGCGAGAGCGACCAAGACGAGGAGCAGGGGCAGACCCATCGATGGACTCCAATCGGGGCGAGCTCGAGCGGGTGGAGGTCGAGGCGCTCACACGGCCGGTCAGCGCCCCCGACAACTGTAATCAATGATTTCCGCCGACCTCGGCAAGTCTCGACCGGGAGACCGCGGTCCTCTCAGGACAGCGCCGGCCGTTCCCTGGCGGAGCGCCTGGTCCAGTGCAGCAGGTAGACGGCCGCCCCGAACAGGAGCGGTGATGAATAGACCCCCGGGGCGAATTCCGACAAGTAGACCGAGGCGCCGGCGTGGCCAAGCGCGTTGACCACCATGACGATGGCAAAGAGATAGGAAACGGTCCTCATCGCGGGGCGGCCGGCGAAGACCAGGGGGGCGAGGGCGAGAAGGCTCACCACGGCGATGATTAAGCCTCCGAGCCAGACGGAGAACTCGAAGGTCGGAAGAGGAACCCACGCATACGACCGCCGCAAGGTGGTGACCAACGAATTATAGAACGGCAGGAAATCGGTCACGGCCTCGTCGAGGACATGCACGGCCAGGGCAAGAGTGAGCAACACCCAGGCCCAACCCCACCGACGATTGAGATGGTTTCTCACGGGTTGACGAATGTCGGAGACCATCACGCGCACCCGCTCAGCAATCGGTCACGTTGACGGCCAGTCCGCCCCGCGACGTTTCCTTGTACCGATCCTGCATGTCCTTGCCTGTCTGCCGCATGGTGGCGATCACCCGATCGAGCGAGACATGATGGGTCCCGTCGCCATAGAAGACGGCGAGCCGGGCCGCGTTCACCGCCTTGACGGCCCCCATGGTGTTGCGCTCGATGCAGGGCACCTGCACCAGGCCTGCGATCGGATCGCAGGTCAACCCGAGATTGTGCTCCATACCGATCTCCGCGGCCTCTTCGATCTGGGCATTGGTACCGCCGAGCAAGGCGGCCAGTCCGGCGGCGGCCATAGAGCACGCCACCCCGACCTCCCCCTGGCACCCCATCTCGGCCGCCGACAAGGAGGCGTTCCGCTTGTACAGCATTCCGATCGCGCCGGCGGTGAGTAGGAAGGTCCGGACCCCGGCGTCGGCACCCGGCATGAATCGGAGATAGTAGGCCAGCACGGCGGGAATGACCCCGGCCGCCCCGTTGGTCGGAGCCGTCACCACCCGGCCACCGGCGGCGTTCTCCTCGTTCACCGCGAGGGCGAAGAGGCTCACCCAGTCGAGCGCGGTGAGCGGATCGGCCGCGTCTCTCCTCGCCTCGAGGGTCCGGAAGAGCCGGCCCGCGCGGCGTTTGATCCGGAGCCCGCCGGGCAGCTCGCCGTCGGCGCGGCAGCCCCGCTCAATCGACGCCTCCATCACCGCCCAGGTTTCGTCGAGCCGGCGATCGGTCTCGGCCGCCGGCCGCCACGCGGCTTCGTTGGCGCGGACCATGTCCGCGATCGAGAGTCCGTGCCGGGCGCCGAGTTCGAGTAGTGCACGCGCCGATCCGAACCGGTACGGGATCTCGCCGGCCGGCTCGGACGCGCCGGTGATCCCGGAGGACGCTTCCTCCCGGGTGACCACGAACCCGCCACCGACCGAATAGAACTCCTCGACCGCCAGCGTCTCGCCTCGGTCATCGAATGCGGTGAGCCGGAGACCGTTGGGGTGGAGCGGGAGGACCTTGTCCTGATGCCAGCGCACGTCCCGCTCCTCGTCGAACGCGACCCGATGCCGGTCGAGGAGACGGATCTCGCGCTCTGCGCGGACGGCCGCGCAGAGCGGGTCCACCCGGGCGGGGTCGACCGCTTCGGGGCGCTCGCCACTCAAGCCGAGTATGAGGGCCTTGTCGGTCTGGTGTCCCTTGCCCGTGAGCGCGAGCGAGCCGTAGAGGTCGGCTTGGAGGCGGGCCGTTCGGTCGAGCAGCTGCCGGCGGTCCAGCTCCTCGCCGAAGCGCCGGGCCGCCCGCATCGGCCCCACGGTGTGCGAGCTGGACGGGCCGATGCCGACCTTGAACAGATCGAAGACCGAGAGCTCCATGGCGGAAAGGTACTGGAACCCCCGGAGTGGGGAGAAGGAGGTCGGAGGTGGCCCGGTGGGTCACTCCATGCGCCGGAAGGTCGTCGGCTGAGCGGCGGCCCCGTCCTGGAGCACCAGGGAATCGGGGGTCAGGGCGACGATGCGCTTCCGTTGGACCCCGAGGTCCGGACCCAGGTCGACCACCAGGGTGTCCCCGGCGAGGGAGTAGGGGCGTTCCCGCATGTCGAACTCGTAGAGCACCGTCGAGTCGCCGATCACGAAGGCGAAGCTCGGCCCGTTATCGGTCCAGGCGCCCTCGAGCAGCTGCCGGTCGACGGCCCGGGGCTGGGCCGTGCAGGCGAGGAGCAGCGTTAGGAGGATCGCCGCGCGGAGTGAGCGGTGTGACCGCTGCCTCTTGTTCAACCTGAGAATCGGCTCGACCCTGTACAGTCGAGGCCGCGCCTATCGAGACCAGGGTGGCACGATGCTGTTCATTCTGGCGTAGGCCACCGATTGGCCGACATGCTCGTTCATGTGGGCCAAGAGTTGGAACAGCACCGCCCAGCCCGGCACCCGCCGGCCATAGAGCATGGTGGGACGGGTGAGGTCGGTCTCGCGCATGGCGGGGACCACGGTCCTCACATGGGCGATGGACTCGGCCAAGACCTCCTGTACCTGAGCTTTCTCGGTGATCGATTCGAAGTTCTGCCAATCGACCCCGGGAGCGGCCGGGATTCCCAGCGATCCGTCCAGGTACAAATAATTGTAGCGCGCGATATGGGCATAGACCCGGGCAACGGACATCGTCCCTGCGCCCGGACTCCAGCGGTAGAGACTGTCGGGGATGGCCGCCGAGAGGAGAGTGAGCTTCCGCGTCGATCGCTCGAAATGCTCGAGGAATTCATCGCGATAATCGGAGGCCGAGCCCTGGGCCATCGTGGGACCGGCGGCCAGCAGCGCACCGGACAGCAACATGAGCGCACGGGATACCATGGTCGTTCCTTGGCGTGGGGTGGTCTTTGGGAACCATTCCACATCTCCCCAACGCGCACAAGGCCGGATCCGAGCCGCCCTAGTCCGGGGCCATGGATCGCGTCTCGAGGAAAAGGGCGAACCCGGCGTAGAGCACGGCCGCGACGACGCTATACCACTGGGGAAAGACCCCGAGCCAGCGGCTGTCGCCGGCGACGATGGAGTAGAGGTGCATGATGGCGGTAATCGAAAGCAGGAGGACCACGAGCCCGAGGACGACCCTGTGGCCCGCCCCCGGCAGGGCGATGTGGCGGACGAAGACGATGCAACCGATCGCCGCATACGCCGGCAGAATCACCAGGAGGCCATGGATGGATGCCGGGGTCTCGACCACCGGGAGGCCCACCGTGAGGCGCAGGGTGTGCGCGATCACGCCCGCGACCAGAACGAGCGCGCCGATCGGGAGAAAGGACTTTCGGTAGAGAGCCACGAGGTCCCGCCACCGCGGGATCCAGCGGGGCACCTGCTCCCGATAGCGATCGTAGGCGTCGCCAAACTTCTGGCCAAGCACCAGTTCTTCATACGCGGTGATCACGAGATGAAAGGCGATGCCCATGACGAGCAGGTAGGCCGCGAGCGGCGGCGAGCGAAGAAGCAGGGCCTCGCCAGCGAGGACCAAGAGCACCGCCACATACATGGGATTCCGAGTGACGTGGTAGGGGCCGCTCACCACCAGTGATTCAGGCGGATCGATGGGCGCGGGGGTCCCTCGTCCCGATACGATGAAGTCGTACGCACAACGGAGGTAGAGCGCGGTTCCTAGAACGAGAGGAACGATTCCAAGAAAGGACAAACCGTAGACGTCGACGGCAGCGAGCGAGAAGTCGTCCACGAGCATCGCCGGCACCAGCACCATCACCGTGCCGGGAACGATCAAGGTGAACGCCGCCACCTTCGCGATGAGCCAGGCCATGCTACAGATCCTTCCGGAAGCATAGGACCACGCCGGCGTCGGCGAACCCGACGGCCCGGTGAGCGGCCGCGCTCGCGGCGTTGTCCACGGCGGCATCGGAGGCGAACTCGCGGCATCC
>JBFGLJ010000162.1:0-6254 GCA_041576235.1 Gemmatimonadales bacterium
ACCCCAGCCCCAACGCGAGGATATGAGATGCGCCACCGGGTCGGCATGAGCGGGTATGCCTATAAGGAGTGGAAGGGGGGTTTCTACCCAAAGGATCTCAAGGCCGCTGCCATGCTCGGCTACTATGCCGAGCGGTTTCCCGCCGTCGAGATCAACAACACCTTTTACCGCCTGCCCAAGGAATCGGTGGTTGTCGGCTGGGCGGCGCAGGTCCCCGAGCACTTCACCTTCGTGCTCAAGGCCTCACGACGGATCACCCACTTCAAGCGGTTGAAGGACGCCGAGAGCGAGACCGGGTATCTGTTCCAGGTGTCCTCGTCCCTGGGAGAGAAGCGGGGTCCGACCTTCTTCCAGCTCCCGCCCACCATGAAGAAAGATCTGCCGAGATTGGTGGACTTCTTGGATCTCCTGCCGGCGCGATGGGCGGCGGCCTTTGAGTTTCGCCACGAGAGCTGGTTCGACGACGAGGTCTACCACGCCCTCGAAGCCAAACAGGCAGCCCTCTGCGTCGCCGACACGGATGAAGGCACGACCCCCCTCGTTCCCACCGCCGCGTTCGGCTATGCCAGGCTCCGCCGCGAACGGTACGATGACCGAGCGCTGACTGGCTGGGCTGAGCGGATAGCGGGAGCGCCCTGGGAGGAGGCCTATGTGTTCCTCAAGCACGACGACGGTGTCAACCCGCACCACGCGCTCACACTGAGCGGGCTGCTCGATGGGTCATCGCGATGAGCACCGGTCCCGCGCACGCGCACCTGTCCCCAAGTCGATCCATGCGAGGCGCTCGCGTTACGGGCATGGTGCTCGGGGTCCTGATCACAGCCTGCGACCTCCCGACTGACGCGCCGATCATCGTCTCCCGCCTCGCGGTGCCGGTCGCGGACGATAGCGTCGGGGTGCAGGAACTCCTCCCACAACAGGTGGGCATCCGAGGCGGGCAATTCCGAATCGTGCCCGACAGCATTCGCGCCGTTGCTTCGCTGGCCGATCTCTGCCCCCCCTGCCGCCCGCTCCATGGCACCCTGGCCCCGGTCCCGATGACCACGATGCGCTTCACCGTGTCCACCGGCCTGCCCGCCGGCCTCGCGCGGCTGACGCTCGGCACCGGCAGCACGGCGACCCTCGAGATCGCCAACGGGCTGGGATTCGATCCGCTGCGACCATCGGCCGGGCAATTCGGGACCCTCACCCTGGTCGTGCGCGGGGGCGGTCCCCTGGGCGACACCGTGGCCGTTGACCGGGTGGCCGGCATGACCACGGGGTTGCCTCCCGGCGGAAGCCTCCGCCGTACGTTGCCGCTGTCGCAGGGCCGCACCGTCGCCGATCCGATTGAGATCCTCATGGAGCTGCAGGTGCCCCCGGGCGACCCGGTCATCATCGACACGACCCAGACCGTCGCCCTGACCGGTGCTCCTGTGGTTCTCTTGGCGACGGCTGCCGGGGTCGAGGTCGACATGAAGCCGGTCGCGTCGGCCACGGCTGCCGTGTCGTTTACCGATGCCGGTGACGATGCCGCCAACCGGGTGGACAGCGCAGACGTCCACATCGCCATACTCAATCCGTTTGCGGTTGCCGGACAGTTCGCCGTGACCTTCGATTCGTCGGGGAGTCCCGTCACCGGGGAACACCGGGTGGACCTCGATCCCGGATCCCAGACCCGATCGTTCCGCCTGGGAACCGATGAGACGCGTGCGCTGCTCACGGCGCGCAACGTCTCGGCCCGGGTCACCGGCGTGGTGGACGGCGATGCCGCATCCAACCGGGTGGTGACGCTCCGTCCCCGCGATGTCATTGGCATCGGTACGGTGGTGGTGCTGTTCGTGAGGCTGGGAGGATGACCGCACGCGGCCACCACCGTTGGGTGCTGCTCGTGGGCGCAGCGGCCATCGTTCCGCTGCCGGTCGCGGCGCAAGCCATTCGAAACAGCCCGCGGGTTGCCGGCATGGCCGGGAGCGGGACGCTCATGGCGCGGGGCTCCGAGGCCGGCCTCTTCAACCCCGCCCTCTTGGCCTGGGCAGACAATCCGGCGCTCTCCCTGGCCGTCACCAATCTCAGCATGGAATACGGTACCAGCCCCGTGAGCCTGGGCGACGTTCGCCGGTTCGGCAACCGGGTCGTACCCGAGGCCATCAAGGCGGAGTGGCTCGAACGGATACGCTTTCGAGGCTCACAGGTCGGGAGCATCGACGGCGATGGCGTCCTCCTCGGGGTGTCCTTCGGTCGGGTGGCGGTGAATTGGCAAACGGTGGCGGCGGCGGGTGTCGACCTGCCGGAGGCGGCCGCCGAGATCCTGCTGCAGGGAAACGTCGACAGCGCAGGCCAGCCGCGTGATCTCGGCTTCGCCGAGGGTACCCTCCGCGGGTGGGGCCTGTCGTCCCTCGGCGCCGCTGTCGGCATCGCGACCGTGCCGGTGGCGGGCGGACACCTCGCGGTGGGCGCCACCGGCAAGGTCGTCTTCGGCCATGGGTTCGTCGATGCCAAGAATCTGAGTGGCGCGGTCGTGGCCGATCCGTTGTCGGTGGACTTCACCTTCCCGGGGGTGGTGATCTACCGGGATGGATCGGTGTTCAGCGGCAGCGGCGTTGGCCTGGACCTCGGGCTCGCGTGGCGAGCGCGCGATGGTGCGTGGAGCGCGGGGGTTAGCGTGATCGACTTGGCCAACAGTTTCGGTTTCCCCATGAACGATGTGCGGGTACGGGATGCCCGGCTCTTCATTACCAAGGACGCCACCACCTCGACCGACGGCGATGAGCGGCGGCTCGACGACCCGGGGCTCACCGACTCCATTCGCACCGCCGCCAGGGCCGTGGCCACCGATGCCACCCCGGCGCCGACCTATCGTGCGTCCGTGGCCTGGAGTGGCCTGCCGCGTTGGGTGTTCTCCGCCGACCTCATGGTTCCCGGGGGAAGGCCCGCCAACCTCCGCAGCATCGATGCAACCCGGTTTGTGGGCGGTGCAGAGTTCGCGCTGGCTCGGCAGGTCCGGGTTCGTGGGGGCATGGGCTTGACCGGCGGCAGGTTCGTGTGGAGTCTGGGTGCCGGGCTGTCGAGTGGAGGAGTTGGACTGGACGTGGCCTTCGGGCGGGACCAGACCGACCGGGGACGGACTCGCTTCGCCATCGGGCTCGGGTATGCGCTGCACTGACCAATCTACTCTTACGCCGGAGCGGACACCGGGTATATTGCCGGTCAAGACCACCCGTTTGATCCACTCCACCAGATTGATGCACCGGTGCACCGTGTTGAGGAGGCCGTTATGAAGAGGTTTGTGACGATCGCTGGGCTGGGACTGGCGGCGCTGGCCCACGCCGGCGTGGCCGCAGCACAGGAGGCCTGGACCCCGCCGCCCATGATGTTCGTGTACACCGATCACGTGGCGCCGGCCAACACCATGGCCTACGAGGCGGCCAGCAAGGACCTGATCAAGAAGGTCAGGGCGACGGCACCCGGGGCCAAGCTCAGGTGGCTCGCGGCGTCGGGCATGGGGTCCTGGTACGTCTACGCCTTCCCCATGCAGACGTTGGCGGATATGGCCAAGATCGACGCGCAGTGGATGGCCGCGGTCGAGGCGGCCGGCGGTCCGGGCATCATGACCGCTTCGGCGGCGTTGGTGGATCACTCGGCGGCGTTGATCGCCGCCTACCGGCCGGACATGTCGTACACTCCAGCCAATCCGCGCACGGCCGAGACGGAGGGCCAGTACCGCCGTTACGATTACTGGTACGCCATCCCCGGGAAGGCCCAGGACTTGGAAGCGGTAGCCCGCGAGTTCGTGGCCCTCTACAAGGCCAACAACATCGACTCCGGCTGGCGGGTGTACCAGGCGGTGACCGGCGCCGAGCTTCCGCTCTACGTCGTGGTGAACTCGGGCATGAGCCCGGCGGAGTACGACGCCAACGGCGAGAAGATCGACGCCATGCTGGGCGACAAGGACGACGCCCTGTTCCAGAAGGCGTTCGCCTTTACCCGGAAGCACGAGACCCTTGAGGGCAGCACCCGACCCGACCTGGCCGCGATGGGCCCCGCCCCGATGGCGGAGACGCCGACGCAGTAATCCGCGCACCGTGCCGTAAGCTGAGGCGCAACCGGGAGGGGGGCGGCCTGCGGGCCGCCCCTCTGCGAATCCGTGAGGTACGCGCGACCATGAGTCTCCAAGCCCCCACGCGATTCCGAGCCAGGCTCAGCCGGCTTGGATTCTGGCCGTCTGTCGCTCTCGTGGTGACCACGTTCCTGGGCGTTCTGCTGGGAACGGGCGGGGCGGTGTATGCTCTCCTGGGACACGATGGGGTGATGGCCGGCGGCGGCCTCGTTCTCATACTCGTTCCGCTGGTGGCGGCCAGCATCGCGGCCGGCGTGGTAGGCGATATCATCTTCCGAGTCGACGGCAAGCCGCGGTTTCGGCTGTTCGGCGATTGACGGCAGTCCTTCCCCCTCGTTCGGCCCGTCCGACCCTCCCTCCCCAATCTCCGACGCGGCGTCTATTTTCGGAGGCCGCCCCTCTCTTTCCGGAGCAGGTCATGCCGAGGACGTGCTTTCGTGCCACTCATCCGCCGCTCGTCACCCGCCTTGGCGCCGCCGGCCTGGGCCTTCTCCTCGTCTCTGGATGCGGCGTGGATCGTCGGGCTGCCGACGACAACGCCGTCGATCCCGCCGCGCTCATGGCCAAGTACACGCCGGTGCGGCTCACCACCGACATGAGCCAGCTGAGCGAGAACGAGCGCAAGATGCTCCCCCTCTTGATCGAGGCCTCGCGGGACATGGATCGGGCCTACTGGAAACAGGCCTATGGAAGCCGGGACAGCTTGACCAGCTCGATCGACGACCCCGACCTGCGCCGGTTCGCCCAAATCAACTATGGGCCGTGGGACCGGCTCGACGGCGATGCCCCCTTCCTGCCCGGCGTGGGTCCGAAGCCGCTCGGCGCGCGCTTCTATCCCGCCGACATGACCAAGGCTGAATTCGAGGCGGCGCTCGACGCGCCGGCTGAGCGGGTGAACGCGCTCAAGAGCCTCTACACCCTGGTGCGCCGGGACGCGTCGGGCGCGCTCACCACCGTGCCCTATGCCGAGGCCTACGCCGAAGAACACGGGCGGGCCGCGAAGAATCTCCAGGCCGCGGCCGAGCTGGCTGAGGATCCCGGGCTCAAGCGCTACTTGGCGATGCGGGCCGAGGCGCTACTGACGGATGACTACCAGCCCAGTGACCTTGCCTGGATGGACATGAAAGACAACGGCATCGAGATCGTGATCGGCCCCATCGAGACCTACGAGGACCAGCTCTTCGGGTACAAGGCGGCCCACGAAGGCGTCGTGCTGGTCAAGGACAGGGAGTGGAGCCGGCGGCTGTCGCGCTACGCCAGGTTCTTGCCCGACCTTCAACGCGGGCTGCCGGTGCCCGCGGAGTACAAGCGCGAAACGCCGGGGCGAAACTCGGAGTTGAACGCGTATGACGTCGTGTACTACGCCGGCCAGGCCAACGCCGGGAGCAAGACCATCGCCATCAATCTGCCCAACGATGAGCAGGTGCAGCTCGCCAAGGGCACCCGCCGGCTCCAGCTCAAGAACGCGATGCGGGCCAAGTTCGACCGCATCCTTGTTCCTATCGCCAGCGTGTTGATCGCCGAAGACCAGCGACAGCATGTCACCTTCGATGCCTTCTTCGGCAACACCATGTTCCATGAGGTGGCCCACGGACTCGGCATCAAGACCACCCTGGACGGGTCGAGCACGGTCAGGCAGGCGCTCAAGGACCGCGCCTCGGCGCTAGAGGAGGGCAAGGCCGACGTGCTGGGACTCTACATGGTCACCAAGCTCCATGAACGCGGGGAGTTGCCCGAAGGCGAGCAGCTGGAGGACAACTACGTCACCTTCATTGCCAGTGTGTTCCGGTCGATTCGCTTCGGGGCCTCGAGCGCCCACGGCCGGGCCAATGTGGCGCGGTTCAATTTCTTCCACGAGATGGGCGCCTTCACCCGCGACCCGGCGACGGGGACCTATCGGGTGGACTTCGTCGAGATGGGCGAGGCGATGAACGCGCTCTCCGAGAAGATCCTTCGCTTCCAGGGGGACGGGGACTACGACGGTGTCAATGCCTTCATGGAGCGCTACGCGGTGATCGAGCCCCAGCTCCAGGAGGATCTGGACCGCCTGGCCACGGCGGGCATCCCGGTGGACATCGTATTCGAGCAGGGGATGGCGGTGCTCCAGGAAGGACCGTAGCGGTTTCCCTGCCGGGGCTGGGAATCACGAGGCGGG
>JBFGLJ010000163.1:0-6233 GCA_041576235.1 Gemmatimonadales bacterium
GATTTCGAGTACCACGAGGAGCAGCGTCTGGACGGTGCCGAGCGCGAGCCCGTGGCCGCAGGTGGATAGGGGTGCGTATTGGCGTCGATGTAACCTGCTGGGCGAATACCCGCGGCTACGGACGCTTCACGCGGGAGCTGGTCCCCGCCATGGTCGCCGCCGCGCCCGATGAACAGTTCGTCTGTTTCGCCGACCGGCGTGCCGCGGAGGGGTTCAAGTTCACGGCCCCGAACGTCGAGTTGGTGGAAGTGGCCTTGCGCCAATCGCCCACCACAGCGGCCGCAGCGGACAGCTACCGGTCTCCGGTCGACATGCTGCGGTTGACCCGTGCCGTCGCGCGGGCCTCTGTGGATGTCTTTCTCAGCCCTACCGTCTACACTTATTTTCCGCTCCCTCTCCGCACACGCGCCGTGGTGACCATCTTCGACACAATCGCTGAACGCTATCCCGACCTGACCTTGCCCACTCGGCGCGCCAGGCTGTTTTGGAAACTCAAAGTGACATTGGCGCTCAAACAAGCGCGACTCGTGCTCACCGCTTCCGAATACGCTGCCCGCGACCTCACCGCCGTGCTTCGGGTCCCCGCTGAGCGGATTCGGGTCGCGCCGGCGGCCCCGGCACGGGCCTTTCACCCTAGCCCGTCGCTTGAGCATGTAGCCGCGGCCGCCTCGCGCGTCGGGCTTCCCCCCGGCGCGCAGTGGTTTACGTATGTTGGGGGATTCAACCCTCACAAACGGGTCGACGCGCTGCTCCGGGCTCACGCGAAACTGGGTCAGCACGCCGGCGACCGCGCACCCTACCTACTGCTGGTGGGCACCCGTACCGGCGATGTTTTCCATCGTCAACTGGAGGCTCTGGATCAGCTGATCGCGTCCCTGGGCACGAAGGCCCTGATCCGATGGACAGGGTATGTTCCCGACGATGAGCTGTCCCCGTTACAAGCCGGTGCGATCGCGTCGATTCTTGCCTCGGAATGCGAAGGGTTCGGGTTGCCCGCCGTCGAGGCGGCCGCGTGCGCGACGCCGGTCATCGCGACCACGGCCAGTCCGCTCCCTGAGATCCTCGAAGGAGGCGGGATCTTCGTCCCGCCCGGCGACGTCAGTGCCCTAACCGAGGCCATGGAGACCTTGCTCCACGATGTGGACTTGAGAACCGCCATGGGCCGGCGGGCCCGGATGCGGGCAATGGCTCTGTCGTGGGACCATACCGCGCAGATCGCCCTCCAGACGCTCCATGAGGCGGCGGCGTGAGACCGCTCCGCTTCTGTTTCCTCACGACCTTCTATCCGCCCTACCACTTCGGCGGCGATGCGATTGGCGTGCAACGTCTAGCCCGCGGACTCGTTCGGCGCGGCCACCACGTGACCGTCGTGCACGACGCCGATGCGTATACCACCCTGGCACAACAGCCTCCCTCGGAGGAACGCGCGGACGACGGCGTCCAGGTGGTGGCCCTCAAGAGCGGACTCGGCCCTCTGTCCCCTCTGTTGACACATCAACTCGGCCGGCCTGTGGTCCACGCCAGGCGCATCCGCCGCGTCATCTCGGACGGCCGCTTCGATGTCCTCAATTTCCACAACATCTCCCTTGTCGGAGGCCCCGGCCTCCTGTCTTACGGCGGCGATGCCATCCGGTTCTACATGGCCCACGAACATTGGCTGGTCTGCCCGACCCATGTTCTGTGGCGGCACGGCCGCGAAGTGTGCACCGGGCGCCAATGCGTACGCTGCGTCCTTCACCACCGGCGCCCTCCCCAAGCCTGGCGGTTCACCGGTCTCTTGGAGCGCCAGCTCGGCCATGTCGATACCTTCATCGCCATGAGCGACTTCAGCCGCAAGAAACATCATGAATTCGGCTTCCGCCCCCGGATGGAGACCCTCCCCTACTTCCTGCCGAAGGCCGAGCCTGCCCCCGAGGGTGCCGATACGCCACCACACGGCCGTCCATATTTCCTGTTCGTTGGTCGGCTGGAGAAGATCAAGGGACTGGACGACGTGATTCCCCTTTTTCGCGACTTCCCCGGCGCAGACCTGCTCGTGGCTGGGGACGGAGAATACCGCGAAGCGTTGAAGACTCAGGCCGACGGGATCCCGTCTGTACGGTTCCTCGGCCGCATCCCCATGGACGCGTTGCCGGCGTATTACCGGAACGCGGTTGCGCTCATTGTTCCGTCGGTGTGCTATGAGACCTTCGGGATCATTCTCATCGAGGCCTTCCGCCATGGCACGCCGGTGATCGCTCGCCGGCTCGGTCCGTTTCCCGAGATTGTGGATCAGGCCGGTGGGGGCGAGCTGTTTGAAACACCCGTGGAACTCCGTGGCGCCATGACCCGCCTGCTCAGCGACCGGGCCTACCGCGACCGCCTCGGCACGTCCGGACGCCACGCGTTCACCGCGCAGTGGTCCGAAGAGGCGGTGATTCCTCGATACCTGGACTTAGTCCGGCAGGCCGCGGAACGCAAAGGACGGGAGGACGTCGTGGCGGCACTCAGCCCCGTGGAGGTTGCATGAAGGTGTTTATCACCGGGGGTGCGGGGTTCATCGGCTCCCATATGGCGGAGCACCTTCTCGCTCGGGGTGACGCGGTAATAGTGCTGGATGACCTGTCGACCGGGCGGATGGAAAACCTCGACGGCTTGATTGGCCAACCGCGATTCGAATACCGGATCGGCTCGGCGCTCGATGCACCCCTGGTGGCCGAGTTGGTCGATCGATGTGATGTGACAATCCACCTGGCCGCGGCTGTGGGGGTGAAGTTGATTGTGGAACGGCCGGTCCACACGATTGAAACCAACGTACGCTCGACGGAGGTCGTTCTCACCGCCGCAGCCAAGAAGAAGAAACTCGTCGTGGTGGCATCGAGTTCGGAGGTGTACGGCAAGGGGGTCAAGATCCCCTTTAGCGAGGATGACGACCTTCAGTTGGGCCCGACCAGCCATTCGCGGTGGGCGTATGCCTGCTCGAAGGCACTCGATGAGTGGTTGGCCCTCGCGTATTGGCGGGAGAAGGGAGTGCCGGTCATCCTTCCCCGCTTCTTCAACACCGTCGGACCCCGCCAAACCGGCCGCTACGGGATGGTGGTTCCCACCTTCGCCGCTCAGGCCCTGCAGGGCGAACCACTGACTGTCTATGGGGACGGTAGGCAGTCCCGTTGCTTCGGACACGTGAGCGACGTGGTCGCGGCCGTGCTCAAACTGATCGAAACCCCTGAGGCCGTGGGCCAGGTCTTCAATATTGGATCCAGGGAGGAGATCCGTATCCGAGATCTCGCCGAGCGGGTCCGTGCGGTCGCCGAGAGCGACTCCGAGATCGTCCTCCTGCCCTATGCGGACGTGTACGCAAAGGGATTCGAAGACATGCAGCGCCGTGTGCCCGATGTAAGCAAACTCGAACGCGTCATCGGGTTCCGGCCGACAACCTCCCTCGAGGAGATCATCCAGGATGTGGTAGCCGACCAACGGGCGCGGCTATCGGCCATCTGAGAGACACGATGCGGGCAATCCTCACCTACCACTCCATCGATGGATCGGGGTCCCCGATTTCAGTCGATCCACAGGTGTTCCACCGGCATGTCGCCTGGTTGACAGGGGGTGAGGTCGACGTCGTGCCGCTCGAGACCCTGCCCAGGCTCCCGGATGAACGAAATGCGGTTGCGCTGACCTTTGATGATGGCTTCCAGAATTTTTCCTCTGAAGCCGCCCCGCGTCTGGCCGAGCACGGCTTGCCGGCGACCCTGTTTGTCGTCAGCGGCCATGTAGGGGGGAGCAACGCCTGGGGTGGCTCCGCGGACCTACGAATCCCCACGATGCCGCTCCTCGATTGGGACGCCCTCGGGCGCTTGGCCGAGTCAGGGGTTGCCCTGGGCGGGCATAGCCACACCCACGCCCGGCTCACCCAAGTGGCTACTGGGGACCTCCACGAGGAACTCGAGGGATGTCGCCAGCAGATCGTAGCCAACACCGGTTACAGGCCCCGGGCGTTTGCGTACCCATATGGGGCTACCGATCCTGAGGTAGCGGCGGCGGTAGGAAGGGTCTTCACGATAGCGTGCACCACCGAGCTCCGCGTGTTGAGGCCGGATGATGTCCCGCTGCTCCTTCCTCGCTTGGACATGTACTATTTCAACGACGCGGCGAAGCTCAGGGCCTGGGGAACAGCTGGGTTCCGGCGGCGGCTCTGGGCGCGCCGCACGGCACGCCAGTTCAAAGAGACCGTGATGATCTCGAGGCGGTTCGGATGACGGCGGTTCCGCAGCTCTCGATTGTCATGCCGGTGCGGCAGGGCGAGCGGGTGCTCCCGCGCTCCCTCGGTGCGCTCATGGAAAGCGATTTGCCCCGGGACCAGTGGGAGTTGATTATTGTCGACGATGCGAGTACGGATGGGACCGTGAGCGTGGCGGAGCGGTTCGCCGATCGGGTGATTCAACTTGGGCTCAAGCCCAATGGCCCCTCCTATGCCCGCAACCGCGGTGTCGAAGCCGCCCGGGGCGAAGTGGTTGTGTTCGTCGATGCCGATGTGTGTGTCCATCGCGAGACGTTGGGGAGGTTTGCGAACGTATTCCGCGAGAACCCTGGGATCAGCGCGGTCTTCGGCTCGTACGACGCGGCACCGCCCGCGCCGGGCCTGGTCTCGCAATACCGCAACCTGCTCCATCACTATGTGCATCAGCTGAATGCCGGTGACGCAGAGACCTTTTGGGCCGGGTGCGGCGCCATCCGTCGTCAGGTGTTCGTGGATGCCGGTATGTACAACGAGTGGCATTTCTCGCGTCCGCAAATCGAAGACATCGAGCTCGGCCACCGCATTACCGACATGGGACACCGGATCCTGCTGCGGCCGGACATTCAGGCCACCCACTTGAAGCGTTGGACGCTGCGGAACGTCATCTGGACGGACCTCAATGACCGCGGGGTGCCGTGGGCGCGCCTCCTCATCCGGCGGGGAAGCGTCACCAAAGAAAACACCCTGAATCTCCGCCGGGCCGAGAAGGTCAGCACCGCGCTCGTATGGCTCTGCCTTGTGGTCCTTACGGTGGCTCTCGCCGCCACGGATGCCCGGCTGCTCATGCTGGCGCTGGCCCTCTATCTGCCGGTGGTCTGGCTCAACCGCCGACTGTACCGATTCTTCTGGAAGCAGCGTGGCTTCTGGTTCATGCTCGGCACGCTGCCGCTACACATGCTCTATTACGTGCTAAATGGAATATCGGTTGCCTGGGGCTGGACCGCCCACCATGCCGTAGGCGACCCCCAACCGGCGGCCGCCGTCGAAGCCTTCTCCGAGCTCGGGGTCGAGCAGTGGCCGCCGGTGCCCCGGAAGGCTCCGGAAACCACCCCGGCGGAGGAGCATGTCCGCCCCGACGGTGAGGGGAAGCCACCGCCCTCGGGTACTGGTCGAGATGCGTAGCCGTTGGGCCGGAGAATATCGCTGTCGGATCGCGCTCTGCCCGGGCGACACAACGGTAGGTATAGAATGGAACACGATCTAACGCCGCAGAACGACGACGAAGCAATTCCTCCGGCCTTGGCCATGGCCTTCGCTCCGTTGCACAAGCGGGCGTTTGGCTTTGCGATTGGGATTGCACTTGGCTTGACGATCTTCGTCGCCACGGTGATAGTCTTGCTCCGGGGGCCTACGGCCGACCCGCAGGTCAACCTGGGGCTCTTGCGCCAGTACTTCGTCGGATACTCGGTGACCTGGTCAGGAGCCCTCGTTGGATTCGCCTGGGGGATCGTCGCCGGCTTTGTCGCGGGATGGTTCTTCGCCTTTTGCCGGAATCTCGCCATTGCCATCGCGGTCTTCTATTTCAAGGCCCGCTCGGAGCTGGCACAAACCCGGGATTTTCTCGACCACATCTAGGTCCAGCCTGGACCGGAGCGGATGGTACCCATGGAACAGTCTGAACGCGAATCGCTACAACACACCATCGCGCGGTTGAATGCCCGCGCGTGGGGAATCGCTTTCGGCCTCCTCTGCGGCCTCGGCCTCTTCGTCGCCACCAATGTGCTGGTGATCCGGGGCGGGCAGAATGTCGGGCAGCACCTCCGGCTTCTCGCCGCGTTCTTCCCAGGCTACACGGTGACCTTCGTCGGGAGCCTCATTGGGTTCGTGTACGCCTTCGTGGTTGGCTATGGCCTGGGCCGCTTGGTGGGAATGGTCTACAACAAACTGGTCTTGCCTCGGGCCTAACCCCGCGCGTAGGGGTGAGACACGGGGGGCGCCGGAACGCGGTTCCGGC